>NZ_CP070978.1:1202806-1503508 GCF_018417535.1 Burkholderia pyrrocinia
TTCGGCGATCAGTTCGTCGGTTTTCTCGCGGCTGCGGTTGTACACCGACACCGCGTAACCGCGGCTCTCGATATTGAGTGCGAGATTGCGGCCCATCACCGCGAGCCCGATCACACCGATTGCTTGTTTGCCCATTAGTCAATTCTCCGGAAAAAACGGGGCGCGACCCGACCCGGGCCGCGCGCACAGGCGAAAGGATAGTGGAAACCCGGCGGCGATGCGCGCTTGCGTGTCATTGCTCCGCGTGCGGAAGCCGCCGGAACACGACGCTCAGGTTGTTCGCCGGCATCTCGACGACCTCGATGCAGTCGAGCCCGCGATCGAGGCCGAGCGCGACGACGGTTTCGAGATCGCGCACGCCCCACGACGGATCGCGGCTGCGCAACTGCAGGTCGAACGCCTCGTTCGACGGCGCCGTATGCCGGCCTTCGCGACGATACGGGCCGTACAGGAACAGCACGCCGCCCGGCCGCAGCAGGCGCGACGCGCCCGCGAACAGCGCGTCGGTACAGGCCCACGGCGAGATGTGAATCATGTTGATGCAGACGATCGCGTCGAGCGCGTCGACCGGCCACGATGCGTCGCGCACGTCGAACGCCAGCGGCCCCGCGACGTTCGCGAGGCCCGCATGCGCGATCCACGCGGCGATCGAGCGCCGCGCGTGCGCGTCGGGATCGCTCGGCTGCCAGCGCAGGCCCGGCAGCGCCTGCGCGAAGTGGACGACGTGCTGTCCCGTGCCGCTCGCGATTTCGAGCACGTTGCCGGTCGCCGGCAGCACGCGGCGCAACACGTCGAGGATCGGCCCGCGATTGCGTTCGGCCGCCGGCGCCGACAGCCGCGCGGACGGATCGGGTGTAGCTGTCGAGCCGGTCACGATGCGTGCTCCGCTGCGTTGCCCGCGAGGCCCAGCCGCGCGGTCAGTGCGTCGAGCGCGAGTGCGCACTGCGCCTCGACCTTCAGCGTCAGCATCGGATCGGCGCGCGTATGGCCGAGATTGAGCGCGGCCACCGGCTTGTGCTGCGCCTGCGCCCACACGCAGAAGCGGTAACCGGAATACACCATCAGCGACGACCCGACGACGAGCAGCGCATCGGCCGCCTCGAGCGCCTGCGCGGCCAGCGCCACGCGCTCGCGCGGCACGTTCTCGCCGAAGAACACGACCGCCGGTTTCAGCAGGCCGCCGCATGCGGGGCACGCCGGGATGCGGAACGTGTCGAGCGCGGCCCATTCGAGATGCGCGTCGCCGTCGGCGGCCGGCTCGGCCTGCGCGCCCAGCAGTTCGGGATTGTCGGCTTCGAGCACGGTCTGGATCGTCGCGCGCGCATGATGCGCGCCGCATTCGAGGCAGGTCACGCCGTTGATCCCGCCATGCAGTTCGATCACGTCGTCGCTGCCCGCACGCTGGTGCAAGCCGTCGACGTTCTGCGTGACGAGGCGCTCGATCCGGCCCGCGCCGCCGAGCCGCGCCAGCGCGACGTGCGACCGGTTCGGCCGCGCGCGGCCGACGACGGGCCAGCCGATCATGCTGCGCGCCCAGTAGCGCCGCCGCGCCGCGTCGGAGCCGAGAAATTCGTGGAGCTGGATCGGCGGCGAGCGCATCCATTGGCCGTTGCGGTCGCGATAGCCGGGAATGCCGGAATCGGTGCTGATGCCCGCGCCGGTCAGCACGAGCAGGCGCGGATGGCGCTCGACGAACGTGTGCAGCGCGTCGAGCGCGGCCGGCTCGACGCAAGCGGATGAGGGGTCGTGCAAGGCTGTTTCGTTCATGTTGGCGACGCGTGATCGGGCGCGCTGGCAAGCCGTGCGACCGCACGAGCGGCCCGCGCGCCAGCACATGATACAGAACGCCGCGAGATCCGGCCGGCGGTCCACGCGGCAATCCTGCGCACCAAAAAAGACGCCCATCCGCCACTCGGCGATGGGCGCTTCAACAATTGATCCATCGGGGTAGTGGATCAACTGACAGCACAATGTTGCGGCGTCCGTCGCACTGCGGCCAGCGAACGCTTCCCCTGGACTACGCATGTTCCGCGATGCCGCGTGTATCGTTGCGCGGCCGGCATTCCGGTGCGATCCGGTTCTTCGGGCCCGTTACGCCGATGCCATGTGCGGCGCGCGAACGCATCCGCCGCGCGACGACTCGCGTTGCGCTACGGAATGACGATCCGGGATCCAGGCCGGGGCCATCCGCATGCGTTCGCGGTTCATCCCCGACGGCCGACCGGCACCGGTCGGCCTCGTGCGTCACGCATGCACGTCGTCGTTCATAACGAACCCGATTGCTCGGATGGAACGGAAAGCCGCGCGCTCACGTCGCCGCAATCAACGGCGAAGCGAATATCCTGGCAGGTCGGCGATTCACGTTTGCAACACGACGCGTTGCGATTCGGTCTGTTTTCATTCTCTTGTCCCCGTCTTTTATCCGTCCGACCCACTGAAGCGATCGCCGGGCTGAGTGCGCCCGCGACCGCGCTCACGGCCCGTACAGATATGCAAGGAGCGCACCATGCTTCATGCCGCAAGGCCGCGCGGGCCGCCGAAATGCCATCGGCGCGAATCGCGCACCGGCAAAAAGCGCGAATGTTTCGAAACTGAAACACGGAAGATGGTCCGCCCGGCCGACGCCGGACAGGCACGCCGCCGCGCCGTCCGGGCGGGCATCGGGCGCGTTCTGCGCGCCGCCGCCATCGTCTTACAATCGCCCGACGGGGGCGGCGCACACATGACGGGACGCGTGCGCCCGGCCTTATACCCTTCCCGCGGCTCCCCGCCGCCCGACCGAAAACCCGCACGCGACGCATGCCTTACGCACAAGACTGGCTGGATATCGACTAGCGCACGCTGTTCCGGCTGCACCCCGATCGCCGGATCGAACGCGAGAACGATCCCGACTGCTCGCCGGGGCCGCGCTTCTGGCTGGGCCGATGCGCGGACGGCATCCTGTCGGGCATACGCGCCGACGTGCCCGGCCACCTTGCGGACGAACCGGCGCGTGTGGCCGCCAGTGAACCGCCGCTTGCGGGTCGCATGCAGCCCGCGCATCTCGAACGCTACCTCTCGATACTCGCGCCCGTTTCGCACTGGAACCTCGGCTGCGTCTACGCACTGCCGCACGCGCTCGAGTTCGATACCGACGCGCGCATCGCGCTGATCGACGGCGACAGCGACGCGGGCCGGCAACTGCTGCAATCGATCTCCACGCACGGGATGCCCGAAGGACTGCTCTCGATGGGCTTTCGAAGCGCCGACGATCTGTGGGCGCCGTGGTGCGCGGCCGTCGTCGACGGCGAAGTCGTGTCGGTCGCGTTCGCTGCGCGGCTATCCGATGTCGGCGCCGAACTGGGTCTCGCGACGGCCCCGGCGTTTCGCGGCCGCGGCATGGCATCCGCGGCCACCGCCGGATGGTCGCGGCTGCCGTCGCTTCGCACGCGCACGCTGTTCTACAGCACCGACAGCGAAAACCGCGCGTCGCGACGCGTGGCGTCACGCGTCGGCCTCGCGCTGCGCGGCATGACGCTGCGGATCGCGTAGCGTCAGGGCCGCTTTGCGCAAACACGTTAGCATTCGGACACGGAACGCCGCACTCGCACGAACCGGCGCGCGTTCGCCCAGCACCGCCTCCAGGGATTCGACATGACCACGCCCGCCCCCGCCCGCGCCGACGTCGCGCACCGCGTCTTTTCGGACGGTCAGTTGTCGATCGGCCTCACGCTGCCGCTGCTTCGCAGCGGCAACATCGTCGCCGACTTCAACGAACAGATCGAACTCGCGGCGCTTGCCGATACGCTCGGCTTTCGAGCGCTGTGGATTCGCGACGTGCCGCTGAACAGCGCCGACTATCCCGACCCGGTCGGCCACCTCGACCCGTGGGTGTTGCTCGGCGCACTGGCGTCGCGCACGCGCGAGATCGCGCTCGCCAGCGGCGCGATCGTGCTGCCGCTGCGTCATCCGCTGCATATCGCGAAAGGCGCGCTGTCGGTCGCGACGCTGTCGGGCGAACGCTTCATCCTCGGGCTCGGCTCCGGCGACCGGCCGCCTGAATACGCGGCGTTCGGCGTCGACGCGCAAACGCGGCGCGACCGCTATCGCGAACATTGGGACGTCGTCGCGGCCGCGCTCGGCGTGCCGTCGCGCGTGCTGCCCGACGAAACGCCGCCCGACGCGCCCGAATTCACGTTGCTGCCGCGCGGCGACGACGCGGTGCCGATGCTCGCGGTCGGCTCGGGCGGACAGAGCGTCGACTGGATCGCACGGCACTCGATCGGCTGGATGACGTACCACCGCGATCCGGACACGCAGCGCGCACGCTATTCGATGTGGCGCGCGGCGGTCGACCGGCTCGCGTCGCCGGCCTTTCGCGCGTTCGGCGTGTCGATGCGGCTCGACCTCGCCTCGCATCCCGACGCGCCGGCCGTCGCATTGCCGCTCGGCTATGCCACCGGGCGCCGGGCATTGATCGACATCCTGCAGGACATGCGCGCAGCGGGCACGCATCACGTTACGCTGAATCCGGGATCGGACCGGCCCGTGCGCGAAGTCATCGAAGAACTCGCCGAGCATGTGCTGCCGGTTTTTCACAACGGGCAAGAGTAATTCTTCAGGAATACGAATCCATCAAATGCGACGTGCGTGTTGCGATGATCGTCCTTGATTCATGATCGGGCGAACGCTCGCGTGACGACACGCCATTCGCGCTCCTCAGCCGTTCCCGATTCACATCTGCGCACCGGGTCGCCAACCAGCACGCGTTACAGGACGCTTACGATTCGACAAGCAGGACGTGTCCACCTGTCGGACTGTCTACAGTCATGTGTCAGACACTTGCCCGTCCGAACGCCCGGCCGACAGGATCGCGATGCAACCCGCGAACCAGCCGCAAACGCCCGCGCCGCCTCGCGTATGCCCGAATCGAATATTCGTCGACGGAACTATTCGGTTCCGGTCGCGATCATGTTAACTTCCGTCCATCGTTCAGCCCGGCGGGCCGCGCGCCGATGCGCGCCCGCATGCCTACTCATGCGACAACTTCTCCTCGGCTGGCTACTCGCTGCCGTCGTCTCGGCCGCACACGCGGCCGCTCCCGCACCGGCCGCCGCGTCGGCCGCGTCCGGCACCGCGCCCGCGCTGACGCCGCAACAGGCCCAGCAGGCACTCGCCGTGCTCGAAAACCCGCGCCAGCGCGCCCAGGTCGAAACGACGCTGCGCGCGATCGCGGCTGTCGGCGCATTGAGCGCACCTGCGGTCGTGGCCAGCGAAGCGGACGCGGCCAGCGGCGCGTCGGCTGCCGCCGCGCCGGCCGCGCTCACGTCGAACGGGCTCGCGTCGATGCTCGTCCGGCAAGGATCGCGCTGGACCACGGAAATCGGCAGCGCGCTGAAGGAATCGCTGCGCTCGCTGCTCGATGTCGGCTCGGTCGGAAGCTGGTGGCACGACAGGCTGGTGCGCGCCGACGAGCGCGCGGATCTCACGCACGCGATCTGGATCATCATCGCCGTGCTCGTGCCCGCGTTCCTGTTCGAATGGTTCGCGAAGCGACTGCTGCGGCGCGCGCTGGCCGCGCTGGCCGCACGGCGCGCCGACTCGTCGCGCCGCACCGCGCCCGACGACGACAACGCGCCGCCACCGGACTCATCGGACCCGCCCGCCGCCCCTGATGGTGCCGACACCGCCGACGCCTCCGACACCGCCGACGCCGCGCCCGCGTCATCGCAAGGCCGCGGCCACGCGCGGCGTCACACGACGCTGCTGCACCGGGTGCCGCGCGCGCTTGTCAGCCTCGCGCTGCGCGCGGTGCCGCTGCTCGTGTTCGTCGGTGCCGCGAGCCTGACGATGTCGATGATCGGCGATGCAGGCACGCCGATCGAATCCGCGCTCGAATCGCTGATCGACATCTACGTGATCTGCCGGCTCGTCACGATCGTCGGCCGGCTGTGCTTCCAGCCCGATGCGCGGCAGTTGCGGCTGCTGCATATCAGCGACGCATGGGCCGACTTCGCGCAACGCTCGATCGCGCGGATCGTGATCGTGGTCGGCGGCTGCACGGCCGCGATCGAGATCGCCGCGAACTTCGGCCTCAGCGAGGCCGGTCACGTCGCGCTGCTGAAAGCCGTCGCGCTCGTCGGACACGTGATGATCTCGGCACTGATCCTGCAGTGCCGCCGGCCGGTCGCCGCACGGATCCGCGCAGCCGGCGCGGACCGCCCGACCTTCGCGGTGGTCGGCAACGCGCTCGCGGACGCCTGGGCGCCCGTGTCGGTGTTCATCGTGATGGCACTGTGGTTCGTGTGGGCGCTCGACGTCCATAACGGCTACCGCGTGCTGATCACGCTCGGCGGCCGCTCGATCGCCGCGATGATCGGCATGCGGATCGTGTCGATCGTCGTGTTCGGCGCGCTCGCGCGGCTGTTCCAGCGCCGCGACGAAGACCGCACGCTCGTCCACCTGCACGCGTACCGCTACTACCCGCTGCTGCGCCAGATCGTATCGGGCGCAATCGGCATCGTGACCGTCGCGCTGTTGCTGCAGATCTGGGGCGTGCCGATCTTCCGCGCGTTCGAGAC
The DNA here is from genome assembly GCF_018417535.1 of Burkholderia pyrrocinia. NCBI lineage: Bacteria > Pseudomonadati > Pseudomonadota > Betaproteobacteria > Burkholderiales > Burkholderiaceae > Burkholderia > Burkholderia pyrrocinia. Next base: position 1,209,367 of record NZ_CP070978.1, read on the forward strand.
CGGCACGATCGGCCACCGGCTCGCGTCCGCGCTGGTGACGATCGCGATCGCGGCGATCGTCGCGCTCGTCATATGGGAAGCCGCGAACATCGCGATCGAGCGCCGTCTGCAGCGATGGACCCGCGAAGGCAATCTCGTGCGCGCGGCACGCCTGCGCACGCTGCTGCCGATGCTGCGCTCGCTGCTGTTCGTGATGATCGCGCTGGTCGTCGTGCTGACGGGCCTCAGCCAGCTCGGCGTGAACGTCGGCCCGCTGCTGGCCGGCGCCAGCATCTTCGGCGTCGCGCTCGGCTTCGGCTCGCAGAAGCTCGTACAGGATTTCATCACCGGGATCTTCCTGCTGATGGAAAACGCGATGCAGGTCGGCGACTGGGTCACGCTCGCCGGCGTGTCGGGCACGGTCGAATACCTGTCGATCCGCACCGTACGGCTGCGCGCGGGCGACGGGTCGCTGTATACGATTCCGTTCAGTTCGGTGACGACCGTCAACAACACGAATCGCGGGCTCGGCAACGCGGCCGTCAAGGTCAGCATCGCGTACGGCGAGGACATCGACCGCGCGATCGCGACGCTGAAGGAGATCGGTGCCGCATTGCGCGACGATCCGAAGTACCACGGCGGCATCCTGTCGGACTTCAGCTACTGGGGCGTCGACCAGGTCGACGGCGCGGCGCTCGCGCTCGCCGGACAGATGCAGTGTACGGACTCGACGCGCTGGAGCGTGCAGCGCGAATTCAACCGGCGGATTGCGGAAACGTTCCGCGAACGCGGCATCCGGATCGCCAATCCGCAGCGCAGCCTCGTCGCGTACGCGGATGGATCGCGGCCTGTCGGCAACGGCGAAGGCGAAGGCGAAGGCGAAGGCAGCAGCAACACCCACAACGGCAACGCCACCGAAACGGCCGCCCGGCCGCCGTTGCCCGGCGACCCGGAGCGCAAGCCGGGCTGACCGGCCAAGGCTAACGGCGCGCCGCGCTCAACGCGCGACGGGCTTCTTCACGCGCCGCGTGCTTGCCGCCGCAGGCGCCGCCGCGCCCGGCTTCGCCGTGCGTTTCGCCGCAGCACGCTGCCCCCGCTTCGCACCGGCTTCAGGATCGGCGGCACACGCGTCGCGCTGCGCGTGCCATTGTTCGAGCAGCACGCGCGTCTGGTCGGCGATCGTCTCGATCAGCAGCGCCGCGCGCTCGCCCTCGAACGCTTCCCATTCGAGCAGTTGCAGCGCCGAACGCTGCGCGATGTGGAACACCGTGATCTGCCCGAACAGGCTCAACGCGCGCAACCGCGTGACGGGATCGTCGGCCGGCCGCCCCGAGATGCGGCCGATCAGCTCGGCGCTCACGTCGTTGAGCGGCTTGCGCATCCGCTTCATCAGGATTTCGCTCGCGCTCGCCGGCTCCTGGCCGCCCTGCTCGCGTACGAAGAACATCCGCTGGTTCATCGTCTTCGGCGCCGTGAACATCCGTTCCGACAACGCGCGCAACAACCCGATGAACGCGTCGATCAGCACGTCGACATCCGCGTCCGCATCGAGCATCGCCCACGCATGGCCGACCGACGGCGCGAATACCTCCCAGCCGTGCTCGGCGATCGTCTCCACGCACGCGCGGTAAACGCCTTCCTTGTTCTCGAAGTAGTACTGGAGCGCCGGGGCGTTCACGCCGGCCATCGCGGCGATCTCGCGCGTCGATGCGCCCGCGAACCCGCGTTCGCCGAACAGTTCGATCGCGGCCTCGATGATCCGCTGACGCGTTTCGTCGCCGCGCGCGTAGCCGCCCGCCGACGTGCGGCGCAGCTTCTTCGCTTCGTTCATGCCTTCCTCGTCATTCGATCGATCGACATTCTACTTGACACAATTTTAGCAACTGGAATAATTCTTCCAATTGGAATAAATTGGATGCCAGCATGTCGACGCTGCAAGACCCGCCACAGAAAGCAAATCGTCAGGAAATCGAAACAACGCCGCGCAACGGAAACGTCGGATCGAAGCGGCGCATCCTGCTCGTCGTCGCCGTGCTCGCAGCCATCGGCGGTGCCGTCTGGCTCGGCCGCTGGTGGACGGTCGGCCGCTTCATCGAAAGCACCAACGATGCGTACCTGCAGGCGGACAGCATGACCGCCGCGCCGAAGGTCGCCGGCTACGTGACCGACGTGTATGTGCGCGACAACCAGGCCGTGAAGGCCGGCGATCCGCTCGTGCGGCTCGACGTCCGCCAGTACCAGGTCGCGCTCGCGCAATCGCTCGCGACCGTCGACGCGCGCCGCGCCGATATCGCGCGCGCCGAAGCCGACATCAGCCAGCAGCACGCGAATCTCGAACAGGCCGACGCGCAGGCGAAGGTGTCGCAGATCAACGCGCGGCACGCGAGCGACGAATACGCGCGTTATGCGCCGCTTGCGGCGACCGGCGCCGAAACGCACGAACGCGTCGCCGACCTGAAGAGCACGCGCGACCAGGCGGCCGCGACGCTCGCCGCGAACAACGCGTCGATCGCTGCCGCCCGCACGCAGATCGCGTCGTTCACCGCGCAGCTCCAGCAGGCGCGTGCGCAACTCGAGGCCGCGCAGGCCAGCGCCGCGCAGGCGCAGCTCGACCTCGACAACACGGTCGTGCGCAGCACGCTCGCCGGCCGCGTCGGCGATCGCACGGTGCGCGTCGGCCAGTATGTGCAACCCGGCACGCGCCTGCTGACCGTCGTGCCGGTCGACGCGATCTATCTTGTCGCGAACTTCAAGGAAACGCAGATCCGCCAGATGCGCATCGGCCAGCCCGTCGAGCTGCATGTCGACGCGCTGCCGGACGGCGCGCTGTCCGGCGTCGTCGACAGCTTCGCGCCCGGCACCGGCGCGCAGTTCGCGCTGCTGCCCCCCGAAAACGCGACCGGCAACTTCACGAAGATCGTCCAGCGCGTGCCGGTGCGCATCCGCCTCGCCGCGGACGCCCGCGCACAGCACATGCTGCTGCCGGGGCTGTCGGTGACGGTCGACGTCGATACGCGCTCGGCCCGCGACGAGAAGCGCCATGGCTGACACGCCCGCGACGACACCCGCGCCGCCGCACGAAGGCCGCGCGAGCGTGACCGACTGGATCGCGGTCGCGGCCGGCGCGCTCGGCGCGCTGATGGCGACGCTCGACATCTCGATCACGAACTCCGCGCTGCCGCAGATCCAGGGCGAAATCGGCGCGACCGGCACCGAAGGCACGTGGATCTCGACCGGCTACCTGATGTCGGAAATCGTGATGATCCCGCTCGCCGCGTGGCTCACGCGCGTGTTCGGGCTGCGCAATTTCCTGCTGACGAACTCCGCGCTCTTCATCGCGTTCTCGATGATGTGCGGCTGGTCGCATTCGCTGCCGATGATGATCGCCGGCCGGATCGGCCAGGGCTTCACGGGCGGTGCGCTGATCCCGACCGCGCAGACCATCATCCGCACGCGGCTGCCGCTGTCGCAGCTACCGGTCGGGATGACGCTGTTCGGCCTGATCGTGCTGCTCGGGCCGCTGTTCGGCCCGGTGCTCGGCGGCTGGCTCGCGGAGAACGTGAACTGGAGCTGGTGCTTCTTCCTGAACCTGCCCGTGTGCCTGCTGCTGATGGCGCTGCTGGTGTTCGGTCTGCCGTCGGACCGCCCGCAATGGCGCTCGTTCTTCAACGCGGACTGGCTCGGGATCGCCGGCCTCGCGATCGGGCTGAGCTCGCTCACCGTGGTGCTCGAGGAAGGTCAGCGCGAACGCTGGTTCGAATCGCAGATGATCGTCACGCTGAGCCTCGTGTCGCTCGCCGGGATGATCCTGATCGCGCTGTCGCAGCGCTTCGCGAAGCGGCCGATCATGCGGTTGTCGCTGATGCGCAACCCGCGCTACGCAAGCGTGATCGTGATCGTGTCCGCGGTCGGCGCCGGGCTGTACGGCGTGTCCTACCTGCTGCCGCAGTTCCTCGCGATCGTCGCCGGCTACAACGCGGAACAGGCCGGCGCGATCATGCTGCTGTCGGGGCTACCGGCCTTTCTCGTGATGCCGATCCTGCCGCGCCTGCTCGGCAAGGTCGATTTCCGCATCCTCGTGATCTCGGGGCTGCTGCTGTTCTGCCTGAGCTGCATGCTCGACATCAGCCTGACCGCGCAGAGCGTCGGCCACGACTTCGTGTGGTCGCAACTGATCCGCGGCGTCGCGCAGATGCTCGCGATGATGCCGCTCAACCAGGCATCGATGGCGGCCGTCGCGCGTGAAGACTCGGGCGACGCGGCCGGACTCTACAACATGGCGCGCAATCTCGGCGGCTCGATCGGGCTCGCGATCATCGGCACCGTGATCGACCGGCGCACGACCTTCCATACGGCCGCGCTCCGCGAATCGGTGACCGCGAACTCGCTGATCGGGCAGGACCGGTTGTCGGCCTACGCGGCCAACTGGTTCGCGCACACCGGCGACCTCGCGTATTCGAACATGCGTGCGCTCGGGCAGCTTGCGCAGCAGATCCAGATCCAGGCGGTCGTGATGACCTATTCCGAAACCTTTTATCTGCTGGGCCTCGCGCTGCTCGCGTGCGTGCCGCTCGCGCTGCTGCTGAGAACGCCGCGCGGGCCGCAGCCGATGTCGTCCGGCCATTGAACCGTCTTACGCCATGAAACCCTTCTCCCTGCCCCGCCGCCCTGCGCTCACGCTGTGCACGGCCGCGTGCCTGCTCGCCGGCTGCACGGTCGGCCCCGACTACCATGGCGCGCCCGCCGCACCGGATGCGTCGACCTTCGTGCGCGCGCCGGCATCCGGCGTCGACACCGCCGCGCCCGCACCGAGCACGTGGTGGCACGCGCTGAACGATCGCCAGCTCGACGACCTGATCACCGCCGCGCTCGTGTACAACCCCGATCTGCACGCCGCACAGGCGCGCTTGCGCGCAGCGCGCGCGCAGCTCTCGCAACAGCGCGCTGCCCGGTTGCCGAAATCGTCGGCCACCGTCGCGGCCATCCGCATGCGCGAACCAAACGTCAGCGCGCTCGGCTCGCTACTGCCGTCGAACGGCTCGAACCAATCGGGCGGCGCGTCACCGTCGCTCGGCGGCTCGGGGCCGCTGCAGCTCTATTCGGCGGGCTTCGACGCGACCTGGGAAATCGACCTGTTCGGCGGCACGCGCCGGGCGGTCGAAGCCGCGTCCGCGCAGGCCGAGGCCGTCGACGCGGATCTGTCGGACACGCAGGTGTCGATCGCCGCCGAAGTCGCGACCGCCTACGTCGACCTGCGCGATCAGCAGCAGCGGCTGGCGCTGTCGCAGCGCACGGCCAAACTGCAGCAGGAGATGCTCGAACTCACGCAGCAGCGCCGCGCGCGCGGCGTCGCGGCCGATGTGGACATCGAACGCCTGACGACACAGGTCGAGAACACGCGTGCGTCACTGATCCCGCTCGACGCGCAGGTGACGGAATCGCTCGACCGGCTCGCGATCCTGACGGGCCGCGCGCCGGGTGCGCTCGACGCCGCGCTGTCGGCACCGGACGCCCCGCTGCCGACGCTGCCCGGCAGCGTGTCGATCGGTGATCCGGCCGCAGTGCTGAAGCAGCGCCCCGACATTCGCGCGGCCGAACGCCGGCTCGCGTCGAGCAATGCGCAGATCGGCGAGCATGTCGCCGACTATTTCCCCAAGGTGACGCTGCTCGGCGATCTCGGCTTCAGCGCGACGGACCCCGGCCATCTGTTCCGCAAGCAGAACTTCACGTGGATCGGCGCGCCGTACCTGCAATGGAACATTCTCGATTTTGGTCGCACACGCGGCGCGGTGCGTGCGGCCGAAGCGTCGCGCGACGAAGCGGAAGCGAACTACCAGAAGGCGGTGCTCGGCGCGCTGCAGGATGCGAACACGGCATTGCAGCGCTACGGGCACCAGCGCGAGCACGTCGTCGCGCTCACCAAGGTGCAGACGTCGGCCGTGCATTCCCGGTCGCTGATGGACGAGCGCTATCGTGCGGGTGTCGCATCGATGATCGACCTGCTCGACACGCAACGCGAAGCGCTGTCCGCGCAGCAGAACGTGATCGCCGGGCAGGCCGAACTGATCAAGGATTATGTGTCGCTGCAGAAGAGTCTCGGGCTCGGATGGCAGACGGACGCGATTTGAAGGCGGGTCGATCGTCGCCGCGCGCCGCTGCGACGAGTGGCCGTCCCGCGCGATGATCCGTGACCATGCGGACCGGTATCGATGCTTGAATTGCAGATCGTAAAGCGCATCAAAGGCATCGCGCATTCGAGCGTCGGCAGCATCGCCTGCGCGATCCATGCACGATAGCGTCCCGCTACGCAACGCAACAACTCATTGCGCACGCAACAATATTCGTTCGCTCCCTCCTCGACCACCGGGCCCGCCCAGCATCGACGCGGCACCTATCGAAAACATATCCAATATCAATTAGCCAATCGTCTGACGATCTCTTTTAATTCAGTCGGCTTCCCCACCACCGATCGGATTCAAGGAGTTCCATCGTCATGTCCTCATCCTCCCATCGCGTGCCGAGGCACGCAGTCGCCGCGATCTGCGTTGCGCTCTCCGCTTCTCCCCATGCCGCCGAACTCACCCGGGACACCGGCGCGCCCGTCGGCGACAACCAGAATTCGCAGACGGCCGGCCCTGCCGGACCCGTGCTCCTGCAGGACTCCGCGCTCATCGAGAAACTGCAGCGCTTCGATCGCGAGCGCATTCCGGAACGTGTCGTGCATGCGCGCGGCACCGGCGCATTCGGCGAGTTCGTGCCGAGCGCCGACATCTCGGACCTGACGAAAGCGAAGGTCTTCACGCCGGGCACCCGCACGCCGGTGTTCGTGCGGTTCTCCACCGTGATGGGCTATCGCGGCTCGCCCGAACAGGCGCGCGATCCGCGCGGCTTCGCGGTGAAGTTCTATACGCAGCAGGGCAACTGGGACATGGTCGGCATCAACTGGCCCGTGTTCTTCATTCGCGACGGCATCAAGTTCCCCGACTTCGTCCACGCGAACAAGCCGAGCGCCGTGACCGGCGTGCAGGATCCGAACCTCGCATTCGATTTCTTCGCGAACACGCCCGAAGCGACCAACATGCTGACGATGCTGTACACGGATGCCGGCATGCCCGATTCGTATCGCCACATGGACGGATTTGCGGTGCATGCGTTCAAGTTCGTCAATGCGCACGGCGACGTGCACTACGTGAAGTTCCACTGGAAAAGCCAGCAAGGCGTGCACGGCCTGCGTCCGCAAGACATCGCCGCGTCGATCGGGCGCGACTGGAACATGATGACGAACGACCTGTACGGCGCGCTGAAGCAAGGCGACTACCCGAAGTGGGATCTGTACGTGCAGGTGCTCGCGCCGAAGGACCTGAACCGCTTCGACTTCGATGCGCTGGACGACACGAAGGTCTGGACGGGTGTCCCTGAACGCAAGATCGGCACGATGACGCTGAACCGCGTGCCCGACAACTACTTCCAGTCGACCGAGGAATCGGCGTTCGCGCCGTCGCGACTCGTGCCGGGCATCGAACCGTCCGAAGACCGGATGCTGCAGGATCGCCTGTTCGCGTACGCCGACACGCAGATGTACCGGCTCGGCGCGAACTATATGGACCTGCCGATCAACCGGCCTGTCGTGCCGGTGGTCAACAACAACCAGGACGGCAAGATGAATGCCGGCGACCGCAAGGGCGAGGTGAACTACGAACCGTCGACGCTGCATGAACTCACGCAGGATCCGCAGTACAAGTCCGTACGCACGGTGCTCAGCGGAACGACGCAGCACGAAGCGATCCACCAGAAGCTGCTGTTCCGTCAGGCGGGCGAGTACTACCGCGGCCTGTCGCAGCAGGACAAGGACGACCTGATCACCGCGCTGTCCGGCGATCTCGGCAAGGTGACGAACGCGCACAACCAGTACGCAATGCTGTCGTACTTCTACAAGGCCGATGCCGACTACGGCACGCGTCTCGCGCAAGCCGTTCACGCGAACGTGCAGCAGGTGCAGTCGCTCGCGGCGAAGCTGAGCGAGAACTGATCCCGCGACTCCAGTCGCCGTCGACGTGCGGGTTGCGCCGCGCACGTCGACCTTACCTCTACATCAGGACATCCCCATGCGATCAGAACGCCTGACACGCACGATCCGCGCGACCACAACGGCCCTGGCGCTGGCCGCGATCGCCGGCTGTGCGCACCTTCCCGACCAACCGGCGTATTCCAAAGCCGATCCCGCCGCGCTGCGCCGCTATGACGACGACTGGTTCGACGCTGCCCGCGTCGGACGCGTCGATATCCTGCGTGCCTTGCACGACGCCGGCTATCCCGTCGACGCCACCGACAGCCACGGTTATACGGCCGTGATACTCGCGTCCTACGACGGCCAGCCCGCCGCACTCGACTACCTGCTGTCGGCCGGCGCAAACGCGTGCGCCGGCGATCGCCACGGCAACACGGCGCTCATGGGTGCCCTCTTCAAGAACGAACCCGACATCGCGCGGCGCCTGATCGACACGCGCTGCCCGATCGACCAGACGAACGGCGCCGGCGAAACCGCGCTGGGGTTCGCGACGCTGTTCAATCGCTTCGAACTGATTCCGCTGCTCGTCGCGCATGGCGCGAATCCGTACCATGTCGATCGGCGCGGCCAGTCGCTGCTGCAGCTCGCGCTGACGCACGACAACACCGAAGCCGAGGATGCGCTGCGACACGCAGGTGCCGGACAGTAGCGCGGCACGCGTTGCCGGCAGGCAGATCGACCGGGCACGGCTGATCGAAGTTGGCCGAGCGGCTGACCGCTTCCCACGCGGCTGCTTCGGCCACCTGGTGCTTCGAATATTCCTGCGCCATCGCGACCGAGCCGGTCATTCGAGCACTTCCTCGATAACGCTCGACCCATTACAGGACGAATCGGAAATGATCGGCGAATCGCCTCCAGAATTACCTGCGAATGCGAACTCGAAAATTACAAACTACTGCCGATCTTTTCAAAAACATTGCGCATATTCGATTTAATTTTGTTTCATATAATCAAAAAAAGTTTGACACTCCGCTTTCGTTCTTGATACCGTCGGATGCAAGCAATCTGACGAATTGCCCACCACGCAATCGATTCCGCTCTACGTTTTTTCGCTTCCGCCGCACCGAAGTGCTCGCCGCCGGCTGTGTCGTTCGCGCGCCGGCGCATGCAACATCCCGATGCATCTCATTGGACGGCTGCCATCCGGCAGCGGGCCGAAGGATCGAATCAAATGAGCAGGACAACGAAGCTGTTGCTCTAGCAAGCCCGCTCGCGCCATGTCCGCGCGGCTGCCCCGCATCGCGGCGCAGCCCTTCCGTTACCGCGTTTTCCGTATTTCGCCCCCGGAGAGAAACCACCTTTCCGGATCGGGCGAAAGGCCCTGTCGCGTCCGCGCCATCCGCACGAGCGCGACAGAAAGCGGCGGCGCACGACCCGCGCCGCTGTCGACCGTTGTTGTTCGTGCCGTTCGATGTTCAACCGGAGGGGTAATTCAAATGAATCAGGTTGCAAACAAGAAACAAAAGCGCATTCGCATCGTCAAGCTCGCATTCGCCGCAGCAGCGGCCGCTTCGTTCGGCATGGCGACCGCTCACGCCGCACCGGCCGCAGGCTGGACGGAAACGCGCACCAAGGGCTTCCTGCCGCTCGTGCAGCAGAGCGAAGCCGGTGCGGCCGGAGCGCCTGCCGCGAGCACGGCCGCCGCCGCGGCTGCGGCAATCGAACTGGCACCCGGCGAATCGGTGGACATCGTGCTCGGGCTGAACCTGCGCAACGAGGCGCAACTCGACCAGTACCTGCGCGACCTGCATACGCCCGGCTCGCCGCACTACCGGCAGTTCCTCACGCCGGCGCAGTTCGCCGCGCAGTATGCGCCGACCGACCAGCAGGTCGCGTCCGTCGTCGCGCATCTGCGCAAGGCTGGCTTCGTGAATATCGTGGTCGCGCCGAACCGGCTGCTGGTGTCCGCATCCGGCACCGCGGCGACCATCAAGTCCGCGTTCCGCACGACGCTCAAGCGCTTCACGCGCAACGGCCGCAGCGTCTATGCGAATACCGACGCAGCGCAAGTGCCGAACGCGATCGGCGGCATCGTGGGCACCGTGCTCGGCCTGCAGAACGTCGAACTGATGCATACCGGCGCGGTCGGCAAGCCGCAAGGCAACACCAGCAACCTGACGATTCCGGCCGGCGCGTCGGCGGTGCCGCACAACCCGACCGAATTCTCGTCGATCTACGGCGGCGACGGCACGCCGACGGCCTCGCAAACCACGGTCGGCATCATCTCCGAAGGCGACCTGTCGCAGACGGTGAGCGACCTCAATACGTTCGCCGCGAACAACGGCCTCGGCACGATCACCAGCAGCATCGTGCAGACCGGCCCGGCCGGCAGTTCCTACACGGATACATCCGGCACCGTCGAGTGGAACCTCGACAGCCAGTCGATCGTCGGCGCCGCTGGCGGCAGCGTGAAGCAGGTCGTGTTCTACGCTGCGCCGTCGATGACGCTCACGGCGATCACGGCTGCGTACAACAAGGTGGTGACCGACAACGTCGCGAAGGTGATCAACGTGTCGCTCGGCGTGTGCGAATCGTCCGCGTACAGCACCGGCTCGCAGGCGACCGACGACACCATCTTCAAGCAGGCGGTCGCGCAGGGGCAGACCTTCTCCGTATCCGCCGGCGACCATGGCGCGTACGAGTGCGCGAGCGGCACGCCATCGCGCTCGACCTACACGGTGAGCGAACCGGCAACGTCGCCGTACGTGATCGCGGTGGGCGGCACGACGCTGTTCACCAACACGTCGACCAACGCGTACAACAGCGAGATCGTCTGGAACGATCCGAGCTGGCAGCCGGGCACCGTGTGGTCGACGGGCGGCGGATACAGCAAGTACGAGGCCGCGCCGTCGTGGCAATCGTCGAGCCTCACCGGGTCGACCAAGCGTGCGCTGCCGGACGTCGGCTTCGACGCCGACCTGCGCACCGGCGCGATCCTGGTGGTGAACGGCCAGACGTCCGACACGCTGTGGGGCTCGGGCTACCTGAACAACGAAGGCGGCACGAGCCTTGCCGCGCCGATCTTCACGGGCATCTGGGCGCGGCTGCAGTCGGCGAACAACAATGCGCTCGGGTTCCCCGCGTCGAGCATCTACAAGTACTTCCCGTCCAACGCGGCGCTGCTGCACGACGTCACGTCCGGCAACAACGGCAGCGGCACCTACGGCTACAACGCAAAGGCCGGCTGGGACGCGACGACGGGCTTCGGCAGCGTGAACATCTCGAAGCTGAACGCGTTCATCCAGAGCACATCGGATTTCGCGCGCTGATGGATCGATGACCGACGCGGTTCCGGGTACGCGCCGTTTCGCGCGCCCGGAACCGCGTGCAACTGCGTAAAAAAACCCGCGAGGGCTGCGAAGCCCTCGCGGGTTTTCTGCATTCCGCGGGCGGCGCAACGACGCGACCGCGCCGCATCCGCACCGCGCGGAGTCGCATCCGCCGCACGAGTCGCGCGAACACCGCCTGGAGTGAAACGGCCGGCGGCCGTTTCCGGCGGCACCTCCTGATCGGCCGGAACTGAAAGGAACCGCACGACGACAGCGCTGCACTCGCGCTGTCGGCCACTGAAGCAGTGGTCCCACTGCCATGCGGACATCGCACGGCCTGCAACGCCGCAAGCGTCGGGTATTGCGGGCTCCGCGCGCCGCCGTTTTCTGCGAAGCCTCCCGGTCTTGCCGCGGAACTCAATCGGCCCAGTTCCGGACGTAATTCGGCACGGGCACGCTGCCGTTTCCGTCGGCATGAATCGGCGTACCGCGCGTCGTCTTCAGCGGCAGGATTCCCGCCCACACGGCGAGCGCAAGATCTTCCTCCTTGTCGGAAGGAAGCGAATCGCTGACTTTCACGGCCGCCTCCGCAAGAGAAATCCGCAGCACGCTGGTTGCGTTGATTTCCTTCGAATTGCCCGGTCGCGCTTCATGCTTGCGGCCCACGGCGATCTTGTCCATCAAGGCATCCAGCGCCGCGAGTTTTTCCGCGCCGCCGGCAACCACGTCGAACTGCCCGTAGATCACCGCCGATCGATAATTCATCGAATGACTGAAGGCCGACTTGGCCAGCACGAGCCCATCCAGCAGCGTAATCGCCACGGACGCCTGCGCGCCCGCAGACAGCGCCTTGATCATCCGGCTTCCGTTGGACCCGTGGATATAGAGATCATCGCCCCTTCTCCAGTGCGCGGTCGGGATGCAGTGCGTGTCCTGTCCGTCGCTGAACGCGACGTGACAAACGTACGCATCGTCCACGATGCGGTGGAGCATCGTGCGATCGCGATTCGCCAGTTCAGGCAGGCGGCGAATGGTGGTACGGGACGTGGGAGAGACGAGGGTTTGGTCGTTCATGTTCGTTTTCCTGTTCGCGCGCCACCTGGCGCGCATCGATCGGCCCGCGTTTCGGCAACACGCGGATATCCGATCGAATATATCTATGTACTACGAAATGAATAAAAATCGAAATCACGCGATATCGACGCGTGATCGACCGGTCGTTCGACTCATCGACAGTCGCTCGCCAAATCGATCAAAATACGCGATTGCAACGATCGCCCGAGTACCGGCCATCCGCTGCGAATCGCCCGGCACTGGCCTGCACCGCGAGAACGTGAACAATACGATGTGCGTTGATTCTTAAAAAGAACCAGCCCAAGGAAAAATTCTGGAACCAGCCTATGGATCTCGCGCTGCTCGTCTCATCGCTTTCCGGACAGGACGGCACGACAAGACACAGCCAGCAGGAAGCCCTGTACCGGAGCCTGCGCAACATGCTGCTGGACGGGCACATCCCGCCCGGCACGCGGCTCGTGTCGACGCGCATGCTCGCGGCGGAGCTGGGCATCGCGCGCAACTCCGCGGTCTATGCGTACGAGCGTCTTGCCGAAGAAGGCTTCGTGGCGGCCACGCGCAACGGCACGATCACGCTGTGGGACGGCTGCGGCCGTTCGAGCACCGGGAATGACGACAGCCCGGCCCCGGTTCACCTGTCCGAGCGCGTGCACGGCCTGGAGAATGCCCATCCCGAGCCCGAACGCATGCTGCCGTTCGTCCCCGGCCTGCCGTCGCTCGACGAATTCCCCGTTGCCCAGTGGCGCCGTTGCATCGAGCGCGCGTGGAAAGCCGTCAAGCCCGCCCAGCTCGCGTATGGCCCGGTCGAAGGGCTGCCTGAATTGCGGCGCGCCGTGGCCGCCTACATCCGGGTCTCGCGAGGCGTACGCTGCGAGACCGGCCAGGTCTTCATCACCGACGGCACGCAAAGCAGCCTCGAGCTGTGCGCGCGCATGCTGGCGAATCCCGGCGAATTCGGCTGGCTCGAAAACCCCTGCTATAACGGCGCCAGGACAGCATTCCGCTCAACCGGCCTGAATATCGTGCCGATCGAGGTCGACCACGAAGGCATGGCGCCGACCGACGAACAGTGGCGCGACAAGCCGCCCCGGCTGATCTATACGACGCCGTCGCATCAATACCCGCTCGGCGCGCTAATGAGCCCGCGGCGGCGCGCGGCGCTCGTCGAGCATGCGCGTGCATGCGGTGCGTGGATCATCGAGGACGACTACGACAGCGAGTTCCGCCATGGCGGCCAGCCGCTCCCGGCGATCCAGGGCATGGATGCCGACGCGCCGGTCTGCTATCTCGGCACGTTCAGCAAGACGATGTTTCCCGCGCTCCGGCTCGGCTTCATGGTGGTGCCGCCGGTCCTGGTCGACCGCTTCACCAGGACGCTGCGCGAACTCGTCCATCGCGGCCATTCGGCCGATCAGCTGGCGATGGCCGAATTCATCGACACCGGCCTCTTTGCGCGGCACCTGCGCCGGATGAGGACGCTGTACGCGGAGCGGCGCAGCAGCCTCGAAGCGGCACTCGCCCGCCACCTCGGCACATCGTTGAGCGTTCGGGAAAGCCCGGGCGGCATGCATCTGTCGGCGGATCTCGCGCTGCCGCTGCACGACACCGAAGTTGCGCGCGCCGCGTCCGCGCATGGCCTGCTGCTTCAGCCGCTGAGCAGCTACGGCGTCGGCGACGGCCGCCGGTACAACGGCTTCGTGCTCGGATATTCCGGGCTAAGCGATGCGACGATCGAAACGGCAACGCGGCAGTTCGCGGACGTCATCGAAAGGCACAGCCGCACGCGGAGCTGAGCGCCGTACGACGCATCGTCGCTCATAGTTGCGATTCGATCGGAAACAGCCCGAGAAACCAGACTTCCATCCGGCGCGCAGCCGAAACTTCCGGTTCATGGTCGAGTTCGGTGACCTTCCCACCCGAATCGGTCTGAACCCACTTGAGCTGCCCTTTCCCCGCCGGATCGGTCCTCGGCTCGACACGCCACGCGATCCGATCGAGTCGGGATTCCAGATCGTCTGCAACCTGCGACGCAATTGCCGGACTTTCGCAGTAAACGCCGATCTCCGTATTGAGGTTCAGCGAGCGCGGATCGAGGTTCATCGACCCGATGAAAATGCGCTTGTGGTCGAACACGTAGGTCTTCGCATGCAGCGACGCGCGCGACGATCCGATGATGACCTGCTTCGAAATGCTCTTGTCGCCCGATGGCCGCCGTTCGTAAAGCCGCACGCCGGCCGCTACGAGATCGCTTCGGTAGCGCCGGTAGCCGGCATGCACGGCCGCCACGTCGGTCGACGCGAGCGAATTGGTCAGCACCGTCACGCGCACACCGCGCGCCGAGAGCGCGCGCAGCCGCTCGACGGCGTCCTTGCCCGGCACGAAATACGGCGACACGATCAGCAGGTCGTGTTCGGGCTGCAATGCGAGCGCGCGCAATTGCGGCATCAGGTGCCCGTCGCTGTCCTTCGGCGAATGCGCGATCTTCGACGGGTCGTCGTACAGTACCGTCGCGTGCCCCCACGACAGTTCCGTGCCCTGCCCATGAACGATCCGGTCGAGCCGTCGCCTCGCTTCGAGCACGTACGGATTGTCCTCCATCGCCCTCAGGTAGTCGCGCAACCGCTCACGCTCGCGATCCAGCCCGCCCGGCGCCGCGTCGTGCCCGACCAGCGCGTCGATCGGATACGCATACGGGAAATTCCAGAACGTATCGAATTCCGTCGAGATGTCCTTCACGACGGGACCGTGGACGACGACATCGAGATCGCCGAACTCCAGCATCGACGATGCGCCGAAGTATTCGTCACCGATATTGCGGCCGCCGACGATCGCCGCCTGGTTGTCCGCGATCATCGCCTTGTTGTGCATGCGCCGGTTGACGCGCGAGAACTCGAACACCGTGCCGATCTTCTTGAACCGGCGCGTAGCGACCGGATTGAACAGCCGGATCTCGATGTTCGGATGCGAGCTGATCTCGAGCAGCTTGCGGTCGTCCGCGTTCGTGCCGAGATCGTCGAGCAGTGCGCGGACGCGGACGCCGCGATCGGCCGCGCGAATGATCGCGTCGGCCAGCTCATGCCCGGTCAGGTCGTCGTGCCAGATGTAGTACTGAAGGTCCAGCGAACGGTCCGCGCGATCGGCGAGCAGCACGCGCGCATCCAGCGCATCGACCGGATCGGTCAGCAGATGAAACGCGTCCTGCCCCGGATGCATGCCGGCCTGCTGGCGGAACGCGACGCCCAGCCGCGTGTTTTCCGTGTCGGCGAACGCATGCGTCGGCGCGCGGTCGGCCTGCGGTGGCAGGCTGGCGCACGCAACGAGCGCCAGCAACGAAAGAATCGCACCCCACGAACGCAGCATGATCATGATTACCGTCGCCACTCCCCGGCGAAGCGTGTTTATTCTGGCCGCCGGATGGATCGCGGGGCTCGACGGCTGACCGGGCGCCCGACAGGCATCGCGCGCGGACAGTGCCGCGCCACAGCATACTTCGATTGCCATCGGGACGGCATCCTCTCCGTGTTTTCCCGGTGGTGGTGTTCTGAAGATGCGCGACATGCCGCTGTCGCTCGCGGCGAAAACGCTCGTGCGGACGTTCAAGGGGGAGATCGATACGTGCACACGCCGCGCAGGCGGCGTGGTGCGCCCCGCTTCACGGCACCCGAAGCACGCCGTCCGTGAAGCATGCGAATGAGTTCTTCGACGACAGGTTGAGCGCATTCGAATGGCCTGTCTGTCGGCTGGCGTACAGGCGCACCAGGCCGCCGACGCCGTGTTCGCGGTAACGCCACGCCCGCAGGCAGCGCGATGCTCAAGTTGCCGAAGCCGGCGCGTACGACGCCCCGGACGGCGCGTAATCGGATGAAGACCAAGCGTCCGGCACCGAACAGACATGCGGCGCGAATAGCCGCATTGGTGGGAGACGAGCCGGTCCTGTCAGTCAGACCAACACTGCCGCCACACGTCGACTCCCCGCCGAATCCTCCAGGAGATCCCTCATGAAAACATCCGCGTCCTTAATGCTCGCGTTCCTCCTAAGTGCCACGTTAGTCGGAATCGCCCCGGTTGCAGCCGACGACAACCTTCCTCCGATGCAGCACACCGATCAGGTTACTTATATGTCGGGTGGCATCGGACTCGATCAGTCGGTCGCCATCAAGGGTGCCATGCGCGACTACGCACTCGTGCTCACCTTCGTCCGCCGGGCCCGAAGCGGGAACGAATACTTGTCCGACGTACTGGTGACCATCACGGACATGAAAGGCAATACGGTCCTGGAAACTCCGTCGGACGGCCCGTTCATGCTGGCCAATCTGAAGAACGGACGTTATGCGATCAACGCGAGCTACAACGGCCAATCGGAACGATACATCGCGGACGTTTCGGCATCGCGGCACGCGCGCCATACGTTCATCTGGTTCATGTAGACATGAGCCCCCGCCCCTCTGCGCACAGGCGGCTTTCGGCGCAACGGCCTCTCGAGCCGGCAGGGCGCCGTCTGTCCGCCCGGTACGGCGTCCGGCTGCAGTACCGGTAAAGCGACAATCCCCACTGCGATTGCGGCATCAGCGGCCAATGCGCGTTGTCGAAGCCTGCATCGTCGGCTTCACATCACGTCCACCCGGGAATGTTCCAGTCGATTCGTTATCCTGATCCGCGTCGATCCGACAGACCCATGTCCGATCCAGCGCACACTTTGTACGCTTTCGTACCGCGTCGGCAGTCCGTTGCCGGTACCGTGAAAGCATGCCGGAATCCGTCACGACGAAACACCAGACTGTGGCACCACGAACATGAACGGGATCGGTACGAATCGCTCGGCATCCACGGGCGAGCGACTGGACGCCACCGCACGGCACGCGGTTCAGCCGGATCATCGACATGCCGCGCATCGATCTGACGAGAACATCATGCTACGAAGCATCAAGGAATTGCACGGAAGCGCGGTCCGCGCGAAGGACGGCGACATCGGACACGTCATACAAGCCTACTTCGACGACGACAACTGGTGCATCCGTTACCTCGTCGTCGAGACGGGCGACTGGCTGCACGAGAGGCTGGTGCTCATCTCGCCCTACTCCGTCAAGCACACCGACTCCCGATCCAGCACGCTGCATGTCGACCTGACGCGCCATCAAGTAGGAGACAGCCCGGATCTGGACACACACAAGCCGGTATCCCGTCAACACGAGATCGAATACCTGCGGTACTACCATTACCCGCCCTACTGGGGTGGCCCGAACCTGTGGGGCATGGACGCATACCCTGCGTTCCATTCAGCCGCCCGGTCGCAAGATCTCGAGGCTGGAAATCCGCTGCCCACCCGCGCAACGCCGGCCGACGCGGGGGCCGACGCGCCAGCAGACACACCGACGAATACGCATCTGCGCGGCACCGGCCGGGTCAAGGGTTATCGGCTCGAAACCACGGCCGGACGCATCGGTCGCGTGTCCGACTTCATCTACGACGATGAAGCCTGGGTGATCCGCTATCTCGCAATCAGTACGCGGAACTGGTGGTTGACCAACAAGGAAGTCCTGATCGCGACGCACTGGCTCGACCGGGTGGACTGGGCCACGAAAACGGTATCAACCGCGCTCAACCGCGACTCGATTCGCCAGAGCCCCGAATACGACGATTCGCAGCCCGTCTATCGAAGCGACGAGATTGTGCTGCATCAGTTCTACGGCAAGCACGGCTACTGGTTGAATACCGAATCGTCCACGGCCCGCGGTACGCTTTGATGCCGCGGCCTCTGACTGCGTGAAACCCTGCGACGCTCACGCTTGTCCGTCCTGGACGCTTTATCAGTTCGTACCGGAGAAGATCCATGTCTGCTTTCATGCCCGTGATCTCGGCCACGCAATTCATCGAACTGGTCAATCAGCGTCTGCCCTCGCATCACGTATTCAAGGCCGGGATGCACGTGTTTCTCGTGAGGCCGGCATCCGCCGACGCCGATGCGACCGAGTTCGACTATTCACCGAGGACGCGCCGGGCGAGCGGCGTAGTCATCTATGTCGTCGATCATGTGAAATCCCAATTCCTGGTCGAGCCGAACCTGAGGCTGGCCGGGCCCGGATAGCGCCGTTCGATGCGCCCACCGGTCGAAGCCGACCCAGATTCCGTCTCGTCCGTCGACCCGCCGCCTCCGAGCGCTTCCATCAACTCCACCGCGTCGACCATCCTCTCCGCCTGCACGCTCAATACCGACAGCGGAACCGCCGGCTGAGCGATTTCATCAATTCGTTGCATCGACGGGTTGAATCCGCAGTCATCGTCCTGACATTCGGCCTCCGGGTACTCGTCGGTTCAGGCAGGCCCAGCCTCACGCGCGTCGCTCTACCGCAAACAGCTCGCTGCGCGATTCGCGACGTGGAGCGAATTCGCCGAACTCACCCTCAATCCGTCTGCTGCCTGAGCGAAGGTTTGTCCCACGCTCTTACGCGACGGTCATAACTCAACGTGACAAGACCCAGCAGCTTGTCGTCGTTATCCCGGAATCGGCAAGCTCAGCCGCCAGCTCAAATTTCTGCGCGCTCGCGTCTCGCAGCGCGTGTAGAAGAAATCTGTGAGATAGATGCGCGGGCGGGCGAGTAACCCGCGCAGAATGGTCCGTTCATGAAGGTCGTAAGCCCGGTCGTCAAGATCAGGGCGCTCCGCCCTGAGGAGGCGGCCGTCTTCGCGAAATCTGCTGCGAGAAGCGCCAAGCGCTGCCAGGTCGATGTCGCACACGAAGCGGGTATCCAGTTCTGCGGCAATGCCCAAGTGGGTCGTCGCGAGAATCATCTCGCAGATACGTTCGCTCGCGCGGATTCGCCCCCCAGCCTGGCGGCAGAACCAGTCCGCGCTACGCTGCTCGTTATCTTGCGCGCCAGGAACGAAAATCACGTCATGGAACCAAAGCGTGAGCTCGACGGCGTCCGGTTCGGGAATCGAGTCGCGCGCCAGGTCCAGATGACGCAAACATCGCCGGACATGCACGAGCGTATGGTAACGGCGCGCCGGCTCCATATAGCATTGCGCCAGCATGCGATAGACATCCCTGGCATGTGTCCCGCCGCTGCACGACCACAACGCGACGAATCGCGCCTGCGTCCGGTTCACGTTCGCTCCTTGGCCCGGGACGGCTACGCATGAGCGCCCCATGCCGACATTACCGCGATGCGCTCAGAGAAATTCTCTGCGGATGTCGATACTCGACCGCTGTCCGATGTTTCCGTAGTGATGCGCGAGCCACGCATCCGCTTCGCGTCTCCCGTGGTCACGCAGCTCGCTCAGAAATCCCCAATCCGCGTTGTACTTGCTCGATACACTCAACGCGCACAGAGCGTCGTCGGCGCGAATGGAATGAATCAGCATTTCCTTCATCTCGCCGCGTTGTATCGTGCCTTGCTGGATCAGGTCAGTGACGAACGCGATGGCTCGCATCTCGCGCATCAGCGACGAGTTAAAACTGATCTCGCTGATACGGTTGAGAATTTCGGCAGCCGTGATGGGTACACCGCGGCGCACGAGCGGATTGATGTGCACGATCACGACGTCGCGCGTCGCGCAATTGTAGATAAGGGGATAGATGGCCGGATTACCCATATAGCCGCCATCCCAGTAGTACTCGCCATCGATTGTGACCGCCTGGAACAGTGTCGGCACGCATGCCGATGCGAGCACCGCGTCTGCACTGACATCCTCTCCCGTGAAGAGGCGTATTTTCCCCGTCTCGACGTTGGTTGCGCATAGATACAACCGGATCGGACAGTGCTTGCGCAGCGCGTCGAAGTCAACCTGGTTCTCGAGCACTTCGCGCAGCGGGTTCAGGTTGTTCGGATTGAACTGATAGGGCGAAAACACGCGCAACATCATGTCGGCGAATGCATAAAGCGGCGAATGATCGAGCCCGAAGCTGTGCGTGCCCTTCAGCCACGGCACCCAGCGCAGCGGGTTGTAGCGCTCCGCCGATTGTGCGACCGCCTGCCAGAAGTCGTGCAGCGCCTGACGCGCACCGTCTTCGCCTCCCTTTTGCAGACCGTATGCGAGTACAGCGGCGTTCATCGCGCCTGCGCTGGTTGCACTGACACCCTCTATTGCGAGCCTACCGTCTTCGATCAGCCGGTCAAGCACGCCCCAGGTGAAGGCGCCGTGCATCCCGCCACCCTGCAAAGCCAGCGCGATCCGTTTGCGCGGTACATCGTTGCGGCGTCTCGTGTGCGTGATTGTCATGCCCGTTTCCCCAGCTCTCCGTCATGCCGAGCAGCGGCAGGTAGTGGACGGTACGTCGTCACACGATACGTCGTCGTGCGCCGCAGGTCCATTCATCCTGCGCGCGCGTCCAATGCATCCAGCAGCGCTTTCGCCTCTCGCAGGTCGCTCGTGTCAAAGCCTTCCGTGAAGCAGGCGTACACCTCGGACAGCGCTTGCCTTGCCTCCACAGTCTTCCCCTGCCGTTGCAATAGCCGCGCAAGGTCTGACGCTGCTCGCAATTCCAGCGCTCTGGCACCCTGCCGGCGCGCTCGCGCGATCGCTCTGTGAAAACAGTCAACCGCTTCGTCATCGCCTGCAGCGGCAGTCCCCTCCTTGCTCGCCCCTCCGGCCAGATAGATTCCCGTGAGCCGGTACAGCTCGGCCTCGTAGCAATGCTCACCGGAGTGCTCGACGATCGTCGTAGCCTCTTCAAGCATGTCCAGTGCTGCCCTCTTGTCACCCGCGCGCCAGTAACTGTCGGCGAGCAACGCGAGAGCATATGGCCGCTGGTCTTCGCCGCCAGTTGCCCGCTGCGCGTCGAGTCCCAGCCGCATCTGCTCGATGCCGTCCTGGATGTGTCCTTGCGCGCTCATCGCCCAGCCTCGCAGAAGCGTCCCCCACGCGAGCCAGTACGGCAATCCGTGCTCGGTCGATACTGCAATGACCGCTTCTGCGCGCTCGGCGGCAAGCATCGGCTCCCTCCGCAGCTGATGCAAGTGCGCCGCGTAGGTAAGACTGAACGCCAGAGATGGCCCATAAGAAAGGTGCCGTGCGAGCGCAAGCGCTTCAACGCTGCGGTCGAGCGCTTGGTCGGGATACCCCTGAATCCACAAGGTCAACACAAGGAAACTGAGCGCCCGGATGCCAGGATCCACCCCGTGCGTGAAGACGTGTGCCTGATGCTGCTCCGGATTGTAGATCGCAAGGGCCTGTTCCAGGTGTGTGCGAGCAGCATCGAAATCGCCCTGCAGAAAAAAGCACGAGCCCAGTGCGCTATGTGCCTCAATGAGGAAGCCTGGTTCATTCGCATCCCGCGCGGTACCGAGCATCCGGTTGCCCAGATCAGTCGCGAGAGCATACTCGCCGCGCACCACGTGGTACATCCGCAATCCCAACTGTGTCGCAAAGCGTTGCGATGCCTCACCAGTCCGCTCGCACAACTCGAGCGCGCGCGTATAGGTCGCACCCACCTCTGTCGCGCCGTATCCACGCACATCCATCAAGACTGGCCCAAGGGAAAGCAGCAGTGCCAGTTCCCAATGCGCACGCATAGGCGTGTCCGGCAAGCCCTTCAGTAACGCAAGCGCAGCTCCGAGGTGATTCATTGCATCGTGATGGGCAGCATGGCGTAGCGCCTGCTGCGCCGCACGATGCAGGTATTCGACAGCCTTGGGAATGTTTCCGCTCTGACCGTAGTGGTGCGCAAGTTCGCTGCAGTAATCGGCTATGCGCGTCGGGAACAGCACCTCGATCGCCTGCGCGGTGCGCTCGTGCAGCGTGGTGCGCCGCTCCATGAGCAACGAGCGCCCGGCCACTTCCTGAGTCAGCGCGTGTTTGAATGAATAATTGACTTCGGGAAACGCGGGCCGCTCGTAGATGAACTCCGCAGCTTCCAGATGTGCGAGCAGACGACGCAGTTCGTCGTCCCGCGCCGACGCCTCACCGCAAATCCGCTGGATCAGGCTGAACGGAAACTCGTGGCCTATCACCGCGAGTGCCTGCAGCATTTCCTTTTCCTCGACGGGAAGCCGGTCGATTCGAGCGGCCAGCACGCCCTGCACGGTGGTCGGAATGTGCAGCGTCGCCGGAGTCTCCACGATGCGATAACGCCCGGCATCGCCGAGCAGCGACTTCTCTTCGACAAGCGTCTGGACCACTTCCTCGATGAAAAACGGGTTGCCCTCCGTCTTCTCCAGGATGAGCTGCTTGAGGGGCGCGAGCGTGCGATCCTCGCCGAGCAGCGCCGTGAGCAGTCCCTGAGCATCGGACGGGCCAAGCGGTTCGAGCCGGATTTTGCTGCAATGAACCGCGCCGGCCCACGCAGGCTGATACTCGAGCCGGTAATTCACCAAAAGCAGGATGCGTGCGTCCGGCACGTGGTCGATCAGGTATGTGAGGAACGCTTCAGTTTCACGGTCCAGCCATTGCAGATCCTCGAACAGCAAATGGACCGGCTGATTTTGACTCTCTCGCACGAGAAGCTGCCTGATCGCGTCGAAGGTGCGGTCGCGCCGGATCTGCGGATCCATCTCGACGAGTACCGACTCGCCCTCACCGATTCCAAGCAGATAGAGGACGTATGGCACGAGGTCCTCGAAACTGCGCTCGAGCGTGAGCGCCTTGCCGATGACCTTTTCCCGGCAGCGCCGTTCGTCGTCCTGCGGCGTGATCTGGAAATAGTTCTTCAGGAGCTCGATGAGCGGCAAATTGGAAAACGCCTTGCCGTGCGATACCGAAAACGTCTCCAGCACCAGCGCGCCACGTCGTGAACGCTCTTTGAACTCGTGGAAGAGGCGAGACTTTCCGACGCCGGCCTCGCCCACAACGCCGACAACGCGTCCATGCCCGGCCCTCATGGTCTCCAGTGCCCGGTTCAGGTGTTCCATTTCCGTTTCGCGGCCGACGAACCGCGCGAGACCACGGTGCGCCGCCAGTTGCAGGCGCGTGCGTAACGCACCCAGGCCAAGCACCTCGTATACGCGCAGCGGCGCGGGAATTCCCTTGAGTTGCGTTGCCCCCAGCGCCTTGAACTCGAAATAGCCTTCGGCCAGCTTGTGGGTGGACTCGCTGACGAGAATTGACGTGGGCGTGGCGATTCCCTCAATCCGCGATGCGATGTGGATCGTATGCCCGAGCGGATCGTATTCGGTGTGCAAGTCGTCGGTGCGGATGGAACGGACGACGACCTCGCCGGTATGAACACCGACGCGAATTTGCAGAGGAATGCCCTCCTGCAGACGAATGCGGTCGCCATGTTGCCGCATCGCTTGCTGCATTCGCAATGCAGCGAAAAGCGCTCGCTGTGCATGGTCTTCGTGGGCGATCGGTGCGCCGAACAGCGCGAGGATGCCATCGCCGAGCGATTTCGCTACGTACCCTTCATAGTAGTGGACAGCTTCCATCATCAGCTCGACCACGGGCACGATCAAGCGATGCGCCACTTCGGGATCGAGATCGTGGATCAAAGCGGTCGACCCGGCCATGTCAGCAAACAGCGCGGTAACGGTCTTGCGCTCGCCAGCAGGTTCGCCGCGCGCTTCCATGGCCGTGTGTTCGGCGCGGATCCGCTCGGCGAGATGATCCGGCGTGTAATGAATCGGGGTTGGCGACGAATCCTGACCCGATGATGGCCGAGAAAGTGGCGGCGCAGCCGCAGGTGTCGTCAGCGACGTCCCGCAATTGCTGCAGAAGCGTGCTGCTGGCTCTACCTCATGTCCACAATGCGGGCAATTTTGTGGCAGCACGGCCTGACATTCCTGGCAGAACCTCGTACCGGCAGGATTCTCGGACCCGCATATCGTGCAGCGCATAAACCCTCTTCCGACCAAGGGTCAACATCAATACATTATGCGCCACCATCTGCGGGTATTCAGGCCGGCAAGCGTGATCATGCATGCCTACAAGCGACGAAACCAATGGCTCAACGGCAGTAGACGCGGTGCTCGAGAAACATCAGCGCCAGTTCGAAACCCAAGGGGATGGTCAGCGCTATAGCGGCGTGTTGGCCCCCTCGAACGGATCTGAAGATTCAAATGGGCCTCCGACGGGCGGCCGGCGACATCCAGGTATGCGATGTCCAGGCCAACTTCCATCCGCCCGCTACTGAGCGGGGCGCCCTCTGCAACGGAAGGAACAATGCAACCCGCGCTCTCAACGCTGCTGCACCGCTTCTACGATATCTGATCGTTGAGGCGACGACGATAGGACCGCTTGCCTCCGGTCGGTAGCGGTGTCGGTTAAAGGCATCGTACAGGTCCGGGGGCAACAGGCAACAGGGAAAGTACACTTGCCCTGGCTGCCCATGGAATCCCTTGGACGCCCCAGGAAATAAAAAACCCGCGAAGCCTTGAGGCTATCGCGGGTTTGCGGCAATCCATGGAACACCATGGAAGCGAATCTGGTGGGCCCGGCGGGGTTCGAACCCGCGACCAATCGATTATGAGTCGACTGCTCTAACCGCTGAGCTACAAGCCCTGATGAGATACGAAGCGTGCTACACGCAGCCCCGGCAAAGAAGCCGGGCCGGCATTGTAACAACAAAGGAGACAAACGCCACCGGCATCACGCAGATGCCGGCGGCGTTCGCAGCAGAGACGCTGGAAATCAGTTCCCTTCGAGGAACGACTTCAGCTTGTCGGAACGGCTCGGGTGACGCAGCTTGCGCAGCGCCTTGGCCTCGATCTGACGGATCCGCTCGCGCGTGACGTCGAACTGCTTGCCGACTTCCTCGAGCGTGTGATCGGTGCTCATCTCGATACCGAAACGCATCCGCAGCACCTTCGCCTCGCGCGGCGTCAGCGAATCGAGCACGTCCTTCACGACGTCGCGCATGCTTGCATGCAGCGCGGCATCCGCCGGCGCGACCGTGTTGTTGTCCTCGATGAAGTCGCCGAGATGGGAATCGTCGTCGTCACCGATCGGCGTTTCCATCGAGATCGGCTCCTTCGCGATCTTCATGATCTTGCGGATCTTGTCTTCCGGCATCTCCATCTTCTCGGCAAGCGTTGCCGGATCCGGCTCGAGACCGGTTTCCTGCAGAATCTGCCGCGAGATGCGATTCATCTTGTTGATCGTCTCGATCATGTGAACCGGAATACGGATCGTGCGCGCCTGGTCAGCGATCGAGCGCGTGATGGCCTGACGGATCCACCACGTCGCATAGGTCGAGAACTTGTAGCCGCGACGGTATTCGAACTTGTCCACCGCCTTCATCAGGCCGATGTTGCCTTCCTGGATCAGGTCGAGGAACTGCAGGCCGCGGTTCGTGTACTTCTTCGCGATCGAGATCACGAGACGCAGGTTCGCCTCGGTCATTTCGCGCTTCGCCTGGCGTGCCTTCAGTTCGCCGGCCGCCATCTGGCGGTTGGTTTCCTTCAGGTCCTTCAGCGGCAGCACGACACGAGCCTGCAGGTCGAGCAGGCGCTGCTGCTGTTCGCGGATCGCCGGGATGTTGCGCGACAGGACCGCGCTGTACGAATGGCCTTCGGCCGTGATCTTCTCGGACCAGTCGAGATCCGTCTCGCTGCCCGGGAAGCGCGCGATGAATTCCGAACGCGGCATGCCGCACTTGTCGACGACGATGTGCAGGATCTGGCGCTCGACCTGACGCACTTCATCCACTTGCGCACGCAGCGTGTCGCACAGACGCTCGACGGTACGCGCGGTGAAGCGGATCGTCATCAGCTCGGTCTGGATCGTTTCCTGCGCCTTCAGGTAGGACTTCGACTTGTAGCCTTCCTTCTCGAACGCGCGGCGCATCTTGTCGAACCACTCGCTGATCTGCGAGAACTTGTCGAGCGATGCGCGCTTGAGGGCTTCGAGCTGGGCGGCGTTGGCGGTCGCCTGCGCGGTGCCGTCATCGTCCTCCTCTTCCTCTTCTTCCTCTTCCTCTTCGGCTTCCTCGTCCTCGTTCTCGATGGCTTCCGCTTCCTTCGCGGAGAAGCCGTCCGTGTCGGCAGTGTCCGACGCATTCGGATCGAGCAGGCCGTCGACGAGCTCGTCGACGCGGATCTCTTCGTTCGCGACGCGCTCGGCCATCGCGAGGATGTCGGCGATCGTCGTCGGGCACGCGGAAATCGCCATCACCATGTGGCGCAGGCCGTCCTCGATCCGCTTCGCGATCTCGATTTCGCCTTCGCGCGTGAGCAGCTCGACCGTGCCCATTTCGCGCATGTACATCCGGACCGGATCGGTCGTGCGGCCGAATTCCGAATCGACGGTGGACAGCGCGACTTCCGCTTCCTCTTCGACCTCATCGTCCGACGACGCGGCCGGCGCGTTGTCGTTCAGGAGCAGCGTTTCCGCGTCCGGCGCCTGCTCGTAGACCGCCACGCCCATGTCGTTGAACGTGCCGATGATGCCTTCGAGGGCTTCGGTCTCGGTGAAGTTGTCCGGCAGGTGGTCGTTGATTTCGGCGTACGTAAGGAAGCCGCGCTCCTTGCCGAGCTTGATCAGCGCGCGCAGCTTAACGCGGCGCTCTTCGAGCTCCTCGGCCGTGCCCGGCGTGCTCGTCGCGAACGCTTCCTTCAGCAGCGCCTTTTCCTTGGCGCGCCGATCGCGCACCTTGGATTTGCCCGGTGCAGCCGCGGCTGCGGGCTGCTCGTCGCTCTGATTTGCGTCGTCAACGACGGATACTTCGTTCAGCTTTTTGGTCATGGAGTTCGCCGTACCGGCTATATCGACTCGCGGCTGCTGGACGACAGCCGGTTGAACCGTGGGTGCATGAGTAGTACGTACTGCCGTTTCGTCCGCGGCGGCAGTCGTGTCCCTTGCGCTTTTCGCACTTGCCCGCTTCGCCGCCGGCTTGGCCGGCCCGGAGTCGGGTCTCGCGGCAGCCCGTGTTCTGGCTGCCGGTGCCGGCGCAGCCTGAGCAGTGCCGGCCGCGGTTTTCTTTCCTGCAGGAGCAGACGTGGCTGAAGACGTTGTCCTGGTGGAAGAAGCAGACTTGGCCGCTGTGACCTTCTTGGTCGGCTCCGTCGAGCCCTTGCCTGTTGCTTTCTTTCCGCCTGTCGTCTTTGCCATCGCGATTCTCGCCTCTGCTTGGAAAACAAACCGCTGGAAACCTTATATTATAGCACGCTGGGGAACCCTCTCTAAGCGCCCCGGCCGCCTACAGCCCGAGCCGACGCTTCATGTCGGTTCGCTGCTGGTTCAATTCCGTCAATTCAGCCAATTCCTCGGGTGTGAAGGTGGATTGCCGCGCCAGCCGATCGAGCCGGTCGCAGCAAGCGTCATAGCGCATCTTGAGCACCGCCGCCTGCAGTTCCTCTCCCGCGATCCGTTCCTGCTCACGCTGCCGCTCGGGCACCGTCTCGTCTTCCGGATTCTGTAACAGCAAATCGCGGACGTTTTCATCATAGTCCAGAATTTCGCGGAAGATTTCCTCGTAAGTCGCCCCGTTCGAGGACGTCCGCAAGACATCCGACAGCAGCCGGAACTCCGCGCCGTCGCCCAGCGCACGCGCATGATCGACGACTTCGGCGAACAACTCGCCGATGCGCGGCAACGCGCGCAGGGTCGCAATCTGCTCGTCGTCGAGCTGCGACGCGATACGCGGATGCATCACCAGCGTGCGCAACGCGCGCTTTTCGCTGTCCGTCACGCGGCGTCGCTCGCTGCGCGCGGGTGCCTGGCGCGGCGGCGCCGCGATCCGCGTATCGACGTCGGACAGCCCCGCGACCTCTTCGAACGGGATGTCGAGGCGGTCCGCGAACATGTGCATGATCTGCGCGCGCAACGCGTTCGCGGGCAGCGCCTGCAGCAACGGCTTCGCATCGAACAGTGCCTTCGCGCGGCCTTCCGGCTGATCGAGCGCCTTGCCGGCAATTGCTTCGTTCAGCAAAAATTGCGACAGCGGCATCGCACGCTCGACCTGCTCGGAGAACGCGTCCGCGCCGAACTCCCGCACATAGCTGTCCGGGTCGTGCTCGGCCGGCAGAAAAAGGAACCGGATCGTGCGGTTGTCCGCCGCATGCGGCAGGCAGGCCTCGAGCGCACGCCGTGCCGCACGCCGCCCGGCCGAGTCGCCGTCGAAACTGAAAATGACCGTGTCGGTCTGGCGCAGCAGCTTCTGCACGTGAATCGGCGTGCACGCGGTGCCGAGCGTCGCGACCGCGTTCGGGAAACCCAGTTGCGCGAGCGCGACGACGTCCATGTAGCCCTCGACGACCAGCACGTACTTGCGCTCGCGAATCGCGAGCCGCGCCTCGAACAGCCCGTACAGCTCGCTGCCCTTGTTGAACAGCGGCGTTTCGGGCGAGTTCAGGTACTTCGGCTCGCCGCTGCCGAGCACGCGGCCGCCGAAGCCGATCACCTGCCCCTTCACGTTGCGGATCGGGAACATGATCCGCTCGCGGAACCGGTCGTAGCGGCGCGCAACGCCCTGCGCATCGGTTTTCTCGCTGACGATCACAAGCCCCGATTCGACGAGCGACTCGTCGCGATAGTCCGGGAACGCGGCTTCGAGGTTCTGCCAGCCGTCCGGCGCATAACCGAGCCCGAAACGCGCGGCGATTTCGCCGGTCAGGCCCCGGTTCTTCAGATACTGGATCGCAACCGTCGCGCCGCGCAACTGCTTGCGGTAGTAGTCGCACGCGGCCGACATCGCGTCGGACAG
The DNA here is from genome assembly GCF_018417535.1 of Burkholderia pyrrocinia. NCBI lineage: Bacteria > Pseudomonadati > Pseudomonadota > Betaproteobacteria > Burkholderiales > Burkholderiaceae > Burkholderia > Burkholderia pyrrocinia. The sequence continues at coordinate 1,238,333 of NZ_CP070978.1, forward strand.
CGCGGTCGCAACGGATTTCGACACGGGCGCCGGATAGTCGCCGCCCCCGCCTCCACCGCCACCGCCGCGCATCGACGGCTCGTGCGGCACGGTCAGCCCGACGGACTGCGCGAGTTCCTGCACGGCTTCCGGGAACGTGAGCCCCGCATGCTCCATCAGGAAGCCGATCGCCGTACCGTGCGCGCCGCAGCCGAAGCAGTGATAGAACTGCTTGGTCGGGCTGACGGTAAACGACGGGCTCTTCTCGTTATGGAACGGGCACAGCCCCATGAAGTTGGCGCCGCCCTTCTTGAGCTGCACGTACCGACCCACCACGTCGACGATATCGACGCGGTTCAGCAAGTCCTGCAGGAACGAATGCGGAATCACCGTGGGATCGAGCGAAAAAAGACCATGCGACGCCCGGCGCACGCAACGCCGCGCGCCGGGAACGGGTTTACTTCGTGAGCGCGGCCTTGACCTGCGCGGAAACGGCCGTCATGTCGGCACGGCCGGCGAGCTTGCCCTTCAGCACGCCCATCACCTTGCCCATGTCCTGCGGGCCGGCCGCACCCGTTTGCGCGACCGCCGCCTGGATTTCGGCCGCCACTTCGGCGTCCGACAGTTGCGCGGGCATGTAGCCGCCCAGCACCGTCAGCTCGGCCTGCTCCTTCGCGACGAGGTCGTCGCGGCCGGCGGCCTGGAACTGGCTGATCGAATCCTTGCGCTGCTTGATCATCTTGTCGATCACGGCCGTGATGCCCGCGTCGTCGAGCGTGACCCGATCATCGACCTCGCGCTGCTTGATCGCGGCCATCAGCAGGCGAATCGTCGACAGGCGCTCGCTGTCCTTCGCGCGCATCGCGGCCTTCATGTCTTCGCTGATCTGCTCTTTCAAACTCATCTTTCACCCGGGATGGAAACGTGAACCCGACGCCCGCGAACAGACGTCAACACAAAAACCCGCTTGGGACAGTGTCTCAAGCGGGTTGCTCGAATCCGGCATCGGCGACTCGCCGCCTGATCGGCTGCACGATCGTACCCGATCGCACGGAGTCGCCGGTGCGCCGCTCAGCGAACCGCGCGGCGCCCAATCGTTCAGTACAGCTTCTTCGGCAACGTCTGGCTGCGGATACGCTTGTAATGACGCTTCACCGCAGCAGCCTTCTTGCGCTTGCGCTCCGCGGTCGGCTTCTCGTAAAACTCGCGCGCACGAAGCTCGGTCAACAGACCGTTCTTCTCGATCGTGCGCTTGAAGCGACGCATTGCAACTTCGAACGGCTCGTTCTCTTTAACGCGAATGATCGTCATGATCCGACACGAATAAAGGTTTGCAGGGAAAGACTACCGAGTATAGCAGAGCGATTGCCCAAAGGCACGGGGCCTGGTCCCGCTAAAACCAGGCTTGCCCGGCCTGTCAGGCGCCGCGCGCATACTCCGCCGCAGCCTGCCCGGCCGCCGTGCCGGACGCCCACGCCCACTGGAAGTTGTAGCCGCCGAGCCAGCCCGTCACGTCCACCGCCTCGCCGACGAAGAACAGCCCCGGCACGCGCGCGCTCATCATCGTCGCCGACGACAGTTCCCGCGTATCGACCCCGCCCTTCGTCACTTCGGCCTTCTTGTAGCCCTCGGTGCCATTCGGCGTCAGCGTCCAGCCGGACAGCGCGTCGCCGATCTGGCGCAGCGTCTTGTCGGGCAGGTCCGCGAGCCGCGCGTCGGCCGCGACGCGATGCGTGTCGAGCCACGCATGCGCGAGGCGCGACGGCACCCAGTCCGCGAGCAGCGAACCGATCTGGCGTTTCGACGTGCGCTTCGCGTCGAGCAGGTCATCCACCGTGTCGCGCTGCGGCAGCAGGTCGACGCGGATCGGGTCGCCGGGCTGCCAGTAGCTCGAGATCTGCAGGATGCCGGGCCCGGACAGGCCGCGATGGGTCAGCAGCAGGTCCTCGACGAATTCGCCGCCGCGCTTCTTGTCGCCGGTCGATACGCGCACTTCGAGCGATACGCCGGACAACGCCGCGAACGGCTCCCAGTCGTGCTGCGCGAACGTAAGCGGCACGAGCGCGGGCCGCGTATCGATGAGCTTGTGACCGAACTGCTTCGCGAGCCGGTAGCCGAAGTCCGTCGCGCCGATCTTCGGGATCGACAGGCCGCCGGTCGCGACAATCACTGCGCGCGCACCGATCGCCCCGGCCTGCTGCGTGTCGAGCGTGAAGCCGTCGGCCGGCGCATGGCGCACCGCGTCGACGACGACGGGCCGGCGCCACGCGATGCCGCCCGCGTCGCACTCGTGCTTCAGCACGTCGATGACCGCGTCGCTGCCGTGATCGCAAAAAAGCTGGCCCTTGTGCTTTTCGTGCCAGGTCACATGATGGCGCTTGAGCAGCCCGAGGAAGTCGCGCGGCGTATAGCGCGCCAGCGCCGAGCGCGCGAAATGCGGATTCGCCGACAGGTAGTTGTCGGGGCCTGCGTACAGGTTCGTGAAGTTGCAGCGGCCGCCGCCCGAGATGCGGATTTTCTCGGCGAGCCGCGGTGCGTGATCGATCAGCACGACGCGGCGGCCGAGCTGCCCGGCGACCGCGGCGCTCATCATCCCGGCGGCGCCCGCGCCGATCACGGCGATGTCATAAGTTTCCATGGCGCGGATTGTACCTGCCCGGCATCGGGCCCGGGCAGCCGCCAGCGGCGGCCGTCCCTCGCCTGCTATACTTCCCGGTTACGTCGACCTTCCTGCGGCGCGCCCGATACGGCGCGCCCTGCCCGTACCCATGCTCGTTCTCGGCATCGAAAGCTCCTGTGACGAAACCGGCCTCGCGCTCTACGACACGCAGCGCGGCCTGCTCGCGCACGCGCTCCATTCGCAGATCGCGATGCACCGCGACTACGGCGGCGTCGTGCCCGAACTCGCGTCGCGCGACCACATCCGCCGTGCGCTGCCGCTGCTCGAGGAAGTGATGGCGCAAAGCGGCACGCACCGCGACGACATCGACGCGATCGCGTTCACCCAAGGCCCCGGCCTCGCCGGCGCGCTGCTGGTCGGCGCGAGCATCGCGAATGCGCTCGCACTCGCGTGGAACAAGCCGACCGTCGGCATCCATCACCTCGAAGGCCACCTGCTGTCGCCGCTGCTCGTCGACCAGCCGCCGCCGTTCCCGTTCGTCGCGCTGCTGGTTTCCGGCGGCCACACGCAACTGATGCGCGTGACCGACGTCGGCGTGTACGAGACGCTCGGCGAAACGCTCGACGACGCGGCCGGCGAAGCGTTCGACAAGACGGCGAAACTGATCGGCCTCGGTTATCCAGGCGGCCCGGAAGTGTCGAAGCTCGCCGAAACGGGCACGCCGGGCGCGGTCGTGCTGCCTCGCCCGATGCTGCATTCGGGCGATCTCGACTTCAGCTTCAGCGGCCTGAAGACGGCCGTGCTCACGCAGATGAAGAAGTTCGAGGCGGCGAAGCTGGCGGGCGAAGCGCTCGAACGCGCGAAAGCCGACCTCGCGCGCGGTTTCGTCGACGCGGCCGTCGACGTGCTCGTCGCGAAGTCGCTCGCCGCGCTGAAGAAGACGAAGCTCAAGCGCCTCGTGGTCGCGGGCGGCGTCGGCGCGAACCGCCAGTTGCGCGCGGCGCTGTCGGCCGCCGCGGCCAAGCGCGGCTTCGACGTGCACTACCCCGATCTCGCACTCTGCACCGACAACGGCGCAATGATCGCGCTCGCGGGTGCGCTGCGGCTCGGCCGCTGGCCCGAGCAGGCGAACGCCGACTACGCATTCACGGTGAAGCCGCGCTGGGATCTCGCGTCGCTCGCACGCTGAGCCGCGCAACGCGACGCCGCACGCACCGGCACACGTACAAAAGGCCGCTCAAACGAGCGGCCTTTGTTTATCGGCGCGACAAAACGACGCAGCGTTATGCAGCCTGCCGCTTGTCGCGTTCGATCAGTGCATACGCGCTGTGATTGTGGATCGACTCGAAGTTCTCGGCTTCGAGCACGTATGCGACCACGCGCTCGTCCGCATCGAGACGCTGCGCGACGTCGCGCACGAGATCCTCGACGAACTTCGGGTTCTCGTATGCACGCTCGGTGACGAACTTCTCGTCCGGCCGCTTCAGCAGGCCCCACAATTCGCACGACGCCTCTTCCTCCGCGATGCGGATCAGCGCCTCGACCGGCAGGTCGGCCGCGAGTTCGGCGTCGATCGTCACGTGCGAGCGCTGGTTGTGCGCGCCGTACTGCGAGATCTTCTTCGAGCACGGGCAAAGGCTCGTCACGGGCACGAGCACCTTCAGGAACAGGCGCGTGTCGCCGTTGCGGCTTTCGCCCGCGAGCGTCACTTCATAGTCGAGCAGGCTCTGCACGCCGGACACCGGCGCGGTCTTGTTCACGAAGTACGGGAACGTGACCTCGATCCGGCCGGCCTCGGCCTCGAGCTTCTCGAGCATCGCCGCGAGCATCGCGCGGAAGCGCTCGACCGTCAGCGGCGCGCGGTTCTCTTCGAGCAGCGCGACGAAGCGCGACATGTGCGTGCCCTTCTGGTCGGCCGGCAGGCGGACGTCGAGGTTCCAGACGCCAACGGTCGGCTGCACGTCGCCGCTTTCGGTACGCACCGTCAACGGATGCCGGACCGCCTTCACGCCCACGCGCTGAATCGGAATCTGACGGGTATCCACCGTGCTCTGCACGTCGGGCATCACGAAGGCGGGGTTCATCTGGTTCATCTTGTTCAATCCTTGTAAACCGCGCGTTCGACGACGCGCACGCCGCGTCACGCGGCAGCCGGAAAAGCAACATGGGCCCGCAGGCCCATGTTTTCCGCATCAATGAAGACCGGTTGCGCCAGTCGCACCGGCGCCGCCCGCAGGCGGCGCCAGCTTATGCGACGCGCTTCGCCTGACCGGCGACGTCGGCCGCCGGGTTCAGGAAGCGTTCGCGAATCGATTTCGCGATGCCCGCGCCGTCGAGGCCGCATTGCGACAGCAGCTTCGCGGGGTCACCGTGATCGATGAACAGGTCAGGGAGGCCCAATTGTAGTACGGGTCGGATAACCCCACTCTCCATCAGGGCTTCCACGCAGGCCGAGCCCGCACCGCCCATCACGCAGCCTTCCTCGACCGTGACGAGGTAGTCGTGCGTCTCGGCGAGTTCGCGCACGAGCGCCGCGTCGACCGGCTTCACGAAGCGCATGTTCGCGACGGTTGCATCGAGCTCCTCGGCCGCGGCGAGCGACGGTGCGACCATCGTGCCGAATGCGAGGATCGCGACACGCTTGCCTTCCTGCTGCGCCGTGCGGCGACGCACTTCACCCTTGCCGAGCGGGATCTCGGTGAATTCCTTCACCGTCGGCACGCCCGTGCCCGCGCCGCGCGGATAGCGCACCGCGGTCGGGTTCGGCTGCTGCAGCGCGGTGTGCAGCATCTGGCGGCATTCGTTCTCGTCGGATGCGGCCATGATCGTCATGTTCGGGATGCAGCGCATGAACGCGAGATCGTATGCACCCGCGTGCGTCGCGCCGTCCGCGCCGACGAGGCCCGCGCGGTCGATCGCGAACACGACCGGCAGGTTCTGCAGTGCGACGTCGTGGATCAGTTGATCGTACGCACGCTGCAGGAACGTCGAGTAGATCGCGACGACCGGCTTGAGCCCTTCGGTCGCGAGGCCGCCCGCGAACGTCACCGCGTGCTGCTCGGCGATGCCGACGTCGTAGTAGCGATCCTTGAAGCGCTTCTCGAACTCGACCATGCCCGAGCCTTCGCGCATCGCGGGCGTGATGCCGACGACACGCGTATCGCGCTCGGCTTCATCGCACAGCCACTCGCCGAACACTTGCGTGTACGTCTTCTTCGCGGGCGCGGTCGACGGCTTGATGCCTTCGGCCGGATTGAACTTGCCGGGGCCGTGATAGAGCACGGGATCGGCTTCGGCGAGCTTGTAGCCCTGGCCTTTCTTCGTCACCACGTGCAGGAACTGCGGGCCGCGCAGTTCGCGGATGTTCTGCAGCGTCGGGATCAGCGAATCGAGATCGTGACCGTCGATCGGGCCGATATAGTTGAAGCCGAACTCTTCGAACAGCGTGGCCGGCACAACCATGCCCTTCGCGTGCTCCTCGAGCTTGCGCGCGAGTTCGAGTACCGGCGGCGCAACGCTCAGCACGCGCTCGACGCCCGCGCGAGCAGCGGCGTAGAAGCGGCCCGACATCAGGCGTGCGAGATGGCGATTCAGCGCGCCGACCGGCGGCGAGATCGACATGTCGTTGTCGTTCAGGATCACGAGCACTTTCGCATCTTCCGACACGCCCGCGTTGTTCATCGCCTCGAACGCCATGCCGGCCGTCATCGCGCCGTCGCCGATCACGGCGATCGAGAAGCGGTCGTCACCGTTCAACTGGCTGCCGATCGCCATGCCGAGCGCGGCCGAGATCGACGTGCTCGAGTGCGCGGTGCCGAACGTGTCGTATTCCGACTCCGAACGGCGCGGGAAACCCGAGATGCCGTCCTGCTGACGCAGCGAATGCATCTGGTCGCGACGGCCGGTCAAAATCTTGTGCGGATAGGTCTGGTGGCCCACATCCCAGACGATGCGATCGTTCGGCGTGTTGAACACGTAGTGCAACGCGATCGTCAGCTCGACCGTCCCGAGGTTGGACGACAAATGGCCGCCCGTCTTCGACACGCTGTCGAGCACGAACGCGCGCAGTTCATCCGCGAGCGGTTGCAGTTGGCGACGATCGAGGCGGCGCAAATCCGCCGGGTCGTCGATGGTTTTCAGCAAGTCGTACATCGTCGTTCCATTGTAGGAAATCAAACGCGCCCGCATTCTATTGCACGCACCGTGGCGTGTGCGCGGCGGCGGGCTTTCGCGTCAGCTGACCCGGTTCACCACCAGGTCGGCAAGTTCGGCGAGACGCTGTGCGCGTGCGCCGAACGGTTTCAGCGCGTCGTGCGCTTCGGCGCGCAGTTGTGCTGCGAGCTCGCGCGACGCCTCGAGGCCGAGGATCGATACGTAGGTCGGCTTGTCGTTCGCCGCGTCCTTGCCGGCCGTCTTGCCGAGCGTCGCCGAATCGGTCGTGACGTCGAGAATATCGTCGACGACCTGGAAGGCCAGGCCCACGGCCGCCGCGTAGACATCGAGCGCGGCCATCGTTTCCGCAGACGGCGTCTCGCCGGCCAGCGCGCCCATCCGCACTGCCGCGCGCAGCAGCGCGCCCGTCTTCATCCGGTGCATCGTCTCGAGCTGCTCGCGCGTCAGCTTGAGGCCGACGCTCGACAGGTCGATCGCCTGCCCGCCGGCCATGCCGAGCGAGCCGCTCGCGAGCGCAAGCTCGCGCACGAGCGCCGCCTGCTGCACCGGCGACAGCGCATCGGCGTCGGTCAGTGCGACGAACGCCTGCGACTGCAGCGCATCGCCGACGAGCAGTGCCGTCGGCTCGTCGTACTGCACGTGCACGGTCGGCTTGCCGCGGCGCAGCGCGTCGTCGTCCATGCACGGCATGTCGTCGTGCACGAGCGAGTAGACGTGGATCATCTCCAGCGCCGCCGCCGCCGCATTGCGCGCCGCTTCCGTCGCGCCGGTCAGCTCGCCTGCTGCATGGCACAGCAGCGGGCGAACGCGTTTGCCGCCGCCGAGGACCGCATAGCGCATCGCCTCGTGGAGTTGCGCGGGCATCGCGGTGTCAGCGGGCAGGTAGTGACCGAGTGCGTCCTCGACGCGGTCGAGCACGGACCGCATCCATTGTTCGAATGTCATAGATCGTCGTCTTCGCCGTCCGTGGCGGCCGTTCCGGACGAAAGCGGCTTCAGCGTCGCGCCGTCGAGCACGCGAACCTGCTGCTCCACTTTCTCGAGCTGCTGTTGGCAAAACGCAACGAGGGTCGCACCGCGGCGGTACGCCGCCAGCGAATCCTCGAGGCTCAACGCGCCGCCTTCCATCCGGGCAACCAGCGTCTCGAGTTCCGCGAGCGCCATCTCATAATTGTCCGGCAACGGTTCGGTGTCATTGCCGGGCGGCGTGGCGCCTGGGGATGCGGTTTTCGCCATGGACGAGGGTGTCAAATTTCAAAACAAGTCGGACATTCTACGGCAAAAGAGAATTCTCCGACCTGCCGACTTGGGCAGCCCTGCACATATTCCGGCCCCATCTTCGACACACAGTGTGCGCCTCCCGATTGTCTGCCGACAAAAAATTGACACAAATCAGGCACTTATTCCTAGCCTTGCGAGGCGAACCGGGTATAATTCCCCGTTTCCCTAAATCGATTTTTCGATGGTTGGGTTGTTCACTGCTTTCACGCTAACACCGGGAGTGGGAATGTCCAATCTGAGCGATGCGCTTCAGTTGAAGTCGGCCCACAGCCAGCTTCCAGTCACTGCATATTTCGATGAGGCGCTACTCGAGCGCGAGATCGAAACCCTCTTCAAGAAAGGACCTCGTTACATCGGGCACGAGTTGATGGTGCCCGAGGCGGGGGATTATTTTGCGCTGCCTTCCGAGAAGGAAGGCCGCGTGCTGGTCCGCAACCAGACGAACCAGATCGAACTGCTGTCGAACGTCTGCCGCCACCGGCAGGCGATCATGCTCAACGGGCGCGGCCACGCGCAGAACATCGTGTGCCCGCTGCACCGCTGGACCTACGATCTGGAAGGCGAGCTGCTCGGCGCGCCGCACTTCCCCGACAAGCCGTGCCTGAACCTCGGCAAGAGCCCGCTGCAGAACTGGCAGGGGCTGCTGTTCGAGGCCGAAGGCCGGAATGTCGCGCGCGACCTCGCCAATCTCGGCACGAAGCATCACTTCGACTTCTCCGAATACCACTTCGATCACGTCGAAGTGCACGAGTGCGATTACAACTGGAAGACGTTCATCGAGGTCTACCTCGAGGATTACCACGTCGTCCCGTTCCACCCGGGGCTCGGCAGCTTCGTGTCGTGCGACGACCTCAAGTGGGAGTTCGGCGACTGGTACAGCGTGCAGACGGTCGGCGTGCACAACGCCCTGGCGAAGCCGGGCAGCGCGACTTACCAGAAATGGCACGAGCAGGTGCTGAAGTTCCGCAACGGCGTGCCGCCGGAGTTCGGCGCGATCTGGATGGTCTACTACCCGGGCCTGATGATCGAGTGGTATCCGCACGTGCTCGTCGTGTCGTGGCTGATCCCGCGCGGCCCGCAGAAGACGACCAACATCGTCGAGTTCTATTACCCCGAGGAAATCGCGCTGTTCGAACGCGAATTCGTCGAGGCCGAGCGCGCCGCCTATATGGAAACGGCCGTCGAGGACGACGAGATCGCGATGCGGATGGACGCAGGCCGCCGTGCGCTGATGGCCCGCGGCGAGTCGCAGGTCGGCCCGTACCAGAGCCCGATGGAAGACGGCATGCAGCACTTCCACGAGTTCCTGCGCCGCCACCTCGGCGACATCTGACGGCCGGTGCGGCGCTTTGACGCCGCACGGCATCCGGCAGACGAAAAGACGGGCTTCGGCCCGTCTTTTTTTGTTTAGACTTGGAGTGTCAGGTCATTTGCACTCCAGGGAGCCGTCATGCCACACACTCATTACACCACGCTCATCTCCGCCGCCAATCTCGCCGAGCGCCTGGCCGCGGCGCCCGGCAGCGTCGTGCTGTTCGACTGCCGCTTCGATCTCGTCGATCCCGGCGCGGGCGAAGCCGCGTATGCGGCCGGCCACATCCCCGGCGCGCAGTACCTTCATCTCGACCGCGACCTGTCGGGCCGCAAGACGGGCACCAACGGCCGCCATCCGCTGCCGACCCGCGATGCACTCGCCACGCTGCTCGCGAGCCGTGGCCTCAAGCAGGGCCAGCAGGTCGTCGCGTACGATGCGCAAGGCGGCGCGTATGCGGCACGCCTGTGGTGGCTGCTGCGCTGGCTCGGCCACGATTCGGTCACCGTGCTCGACGGCGGCCTGCAGGCCTGGGAAGCAGCCGGCCAGCCGCTGACGGCCGACGTACCGCAACCGGCCGCCGGTGATTTCCGCGCGGCAACGCCGCTCGAATCGACGGTCGACGCGGCAGCCGTGCTGGCGAACGTGACGTCGCGCACGCGCGTCGTGATCGATGCTCGCGCACCGGACCGCTATCGCGGCGAAAACGAAACGATCGATCGTGTAGGCGGCCACATCCCTGGCGCACGCAACCGGTTCTTCAAGGACAACCTGAACGCCGACGGCCGCTTCAAGACCGGCCATGAACTGCGCGAGACGTTCTCCACGCTGCTGGCGGGCACCGAACCGAACCTCGTGATCCTGCAGTGCGGCTCCGGCGTCACCGCGTGCCACAACGCGCTTGCGCTGGAGATCGCGGGGCTGCACGGCGCATCGCTGTATCCGGGCTCGTGGAGCGAATGGAGCGCCGATCCGTCGCGGCCGATCGCGACCGGCCCGAACCCGTAATCCGGCGCGCGGCGCACCGGCGAAGCGAAGCGGCGGCCATTCGGCCGCCGCGTTCCGTTTACATCACGCCGAACTTGTGGAACCACGCGATCGCGCGCTTCCAGCCGTCCTCGGCATCGGCCTTGACATAGCTCGGCCGGTAGTCGGCGAAGAACGCGTGGCCGGCATCCGGATACACGACGATCTCTGATTCGCGCGCGAGCTTCGAGTCGCTCGCCTGGATCGCCTTGCGCATGTCCGCGAGCGACGCCTGCGTGATGTTCGTATCCTTCTCGCCGTACAGCCCGAGCACGGGCACCTTCAGCGACGCCGCATGATCGACCGGATTGAACGGCGTCATCTCGTCGGTCTTGCCTTCGACGAACCCGTACCACGCAACGGCCGCACGCACGTGCGGATTGTGTTCGGCATACAGCCACGCCTGGCGGCCGCCCCAGCAGAACCCCGTCACGCCGAGACGCGCCAGGTCGCCACCGTTCTTGCCGGCCCATGCAACCGTCGCATCGAGATCCTCCGTGACCTGCCGGTCCGGCACCTTGCTGACGATGTTGTCGACGAGCGCCTGGATCGTCGGATACTTCGACACGTTGCCCTGCCGCGCGAACAGGTCGGGCGCGATCGCGAGGTAGCCGAGCTTCGCGAAGCGGCGGCAGACATCGGCGATATGCGCGTGCACGGCGAAGATCTCGTGGATCACGATGATGACCGGCAGGTTCGTCTTGCCGGCCGGCTGCGCGCGATAGGCCGGCACGCTCGCGTCGCCGGAGCGGATCTCGACGGTGTCGACGTCCAGCCCGGCACTGTCGGTCGTGACCGTCTGCGCCGAAACGGGCAGCACGGCTGCCGCGAAAGTGCCGCCCAGCGCGGCCTGCATGAACTTGCGGCGCGAGAACGGGACGTGGGGGACCAGGCTGTCGACTTCGGGTTTCAACATGAATGCACTCCTCGATTGGGCGCCGCCGTCATGATCGTGGATGCGGCATGACGGGGCATCGCGCCGGCGCGCGGCGCGGATGTCGCGGCGGTTGGCACCCCGCCGCAAGCGGAAACCCGGACAAGATGCCCAATAATCCGTTGTTGCGTCAACTGTCAGATGTGTAAGACTCGATTACGACTCGTCGATTCGACCGCATCGGTCGTGGCGTCGAAGCCCGCCGACAACCGGCCGAATCGCGGCGCGGCCTGCGTGTATCGATCGCCGTTGCGCGACCGGATGCTTGCGGATTGAAAAAACGCGTGGACGATATCGCCCGGCAAGCACACGCGCGATCACCTGGCCAACCGCAAAAAAACAGCGGGCGGAGGACACGCACGACGTGCGCACTCCCCCGCCCGCTCCGCGCGCGAACGCCCGGTCAGTGCAGCTTGACGCGCGGCAGCGTCGTGCGCCGCAGCCAGTGCGCGACCGTGTCGAGCATCATCCGCGGATAGCCGTGCAGCGCCGCGATGTGCAGCCGATACAACGACATGTACATGAAGCGCGCGAACAGCCCTTCGATCAGCATGTTGCCGCCGATCAGCCCGCCCATCAGGTTGCCGACCGCGCTGAAATGGCCGAGCGACACCAGCGAACCAAAATCGCGATACGTGAACTCGGGCAGCGGACGCCCTTCGAGCCGGCAGCCGATCGCCTTCAGCAGGAAACTCGCCTGCTGGTGCGCGGCCTGCGCGCGCGGCGGCACGTTGCGTTCGTTACCGGGCCACGCGCATGCCGCGCAATCGCCGAGCGCGAACACGTTGTCGTCGGTGAAGGTCTGCAGCGTGCGGCGCACGTCGAGCTGGCCGAGCTTGTTGACCTGGAGGCCGTCGAGATGCGAGAGCACGGACGGCGCCTTGATACCGGCTGCCCAGACCGTCAGGTCCGCGCGCACCGCCTTGCCGCTCGCGGTATGCACGAGCCCCGGCGCAACCTCGGTCACGCGCTCGCCGAGCATCAGCCGCACGCCGAGCTTTTCGAGCAGTTCGGCCGTCGCCGACGACACGCGCTCCTGCAACGCCGGCAGAATTCGCGGCCCCGATTCGATCAGCACGATGCCGACGTCGTGGCGCGGGTCGAGCTTGTGCAGCCCGTACACGGACAGCACCTGCGCCGTGTTGCGCAGCTCCGCCGACAACTCGACGCCCGTCGCGCCGCCGCCGACGATCACGACCTGGATGCGCGGCTCGGCCGCATCGCCCGGCGCGGTCGGCGCCGGCACCTGGTGCTCGGCGCGCATGCACGCGGCGATCAGCCGCTTGCGGAAGCGCTCGGCCTCGCCGACGGTATCGAGCGCGATCGCGTTTTCCGGCGCGCCCTGCACGCCGAAGAAATGGGTCGTGCTGCCGATCGCGATCACGAGCGTGTCATATTCCAGCTCGCGCTCCGGCAGCAGTTCCTCGCCGTCGCTGTCGTTGACGGGCGACAGCGTGACGCGCTTCGCCGCGCGGTCGAGCCCGGTCAGCTCGCCCTGCTGGAACTCGAAGCCGTGCCAGCGCGCCTGCGCCGCATATTCGAGCTCCTGCGTGAACGGGTCCATGCTGCCGGCCGCGACCTCGTGCAGCAGCGGTTTCCAGATGTGCGTCGGATTGCGGTCGACGAGCGTGACAAGCGCACGCGCGGGACGATTGCCGCGCGCGCCGTAACGGTCGCCGAGCCGCGTCGCCAGTTCCAGGCCGCCCGCGCCTCCGCCTACGATGATGATCCGATGCATCCGATTCCCCCCTTTGCGATTCGAAACTGCTGCCGCCAGGCGAAGCAAACGCGATGCATTCGCGCCGCCCGGTGGATTAACCGGTTCGGACATCATCGATGTGCAGTTCGAAGCACTTCGATGCGTCCGGCCCCGGAGCGCGGGGCGCGCCGCCCCGCGTCAATGACATGATCGACATGCATTGTCCGGGAGCTTGCGCGTTGACCACAAGCAAACCATCTCGATATTCAGCATCCCTGCAACAATATGCCGCAGGAATCGGGAACCGCGCAGCGGTGCGTCAGTGTGCCTCTTCCCAGTTCGCGCCGGCGCCTACCTCGGCGACGAGCGGCACCTTCAGCTTCGCGACGCCGCACATCATTTCGGGCAGTTTCTCGCGCACGAGCGACAGTTCGCCGTCGGGCACCTCGAGCACCAGTTCATCGTGCACCTGCATGATCATCCGCGACGCAAGCTTGTCGCGCGTGAGCCAGTCGTCCACCGCGATCATCGACAGCTTGATCAGGTCGGCCGCCGTCCCCTGCATCGGCGCATTGATGGCCGCACGCTCCGCCGCCTGGCGGCGCGGGCCGTTGCCGCCGTTGATCTCCGGCAGCCACAGGCGGCGACCGAAAACGGTTTCGACGTAGCCCTTCTCCTTCGCGATCGCGCGCGTGTCTTCCATGTACTGCGCGACGCCCGGATAGCGGGCGAAATAGCGGTCGATATAGAGCTTCGCCGCATCGCGCGTGATACCGAGGTTCGACGCGAGCCCGAATGCGCTCATCCCGTAGATCAGCCCGAAGTTGATCACCTTCGCGATCCGGCGCTGGTCGGAATTGACCTCCAGCGGCGTCACGCCGAACACCTCGGCGGCCGTTGCACGGTGGATGTCCTCGCCCTGCGAGAACGCGCGCAGCAGCGACGCGTCGCCCGAGATGTGCGCCATGATCCGCAGTTCGATCTGCGAATAGTCGGCCGACACGATCCGGTGGCCCGGCGACGCGATGAACGCCTCGCGGATCCGCCGGCCTTCGGCCGTGCGCACCGGAATGTTCTGAAGATTCGGGTCGTTCGACGCGAGGCGGCCCGTCACCGCGACGGCCTGCGCATAGTTCGTATGCACGCGGCCCGTGGCGGGGTTCACCATGCGCGGCAGCTTGTCGGTATAGGTCGACTTCAGCTTCGACAGCCCGCGATGCTCGAGCAGCAGCTTCGGCAGCGGGTAATCCTCGGCCAGCTTCTGCAGCACTTCCTCGTCGGTCGACGGCGCGCCGCTCGGCGTCTTCTTCACGACCGGCAACTGCAGCTTCTCGAAGAAGATCTGCCCGATCTGCTTCGGCGAGCCGAGATTGAATTCGCCGCCCGCCAGTTCGTACGCCTGCGCTTCGAGCTCGATCAGACGCGTCGCGATTTCGGTGCTCTGCGCGTGCAGGCGCGCGTCGTCGATCAGCACGCCCGTGCGCTCCATCTTGCGCAGCACGAGCGACACCGGCATCTCGATCTCGCGATACACGCGTTCGAGGCCCGGTTCGCGTGCAACCTGCGGATACAGCGCGCGATGAAGCTGCAGCGTAATGTCCGCATCTTCGGCCGCGTATTCGGCGGCCTGCGCGAGCGCCACTTCGTCGAAACCGATCTGCTTCGCGCCCTTGCCGGCCACGTCCTCGTACTTGATCGTCTTGACGCCCAGATGACGCAGCGCGAGGCTGTCCATGTCGTGCGTGCGGTGCGATTCGACCACGTACGATTCGAGCAGCGTGTCGTGCTCGATGCCGTTCAGCGCGATGTCGTAGTTCGCGAGCACCTGCGCGTCGTACTTCAGGTGCTGGCCGACCTTCTTGCGATCGGCCGATTCGAGCCACGGCTTCAGGCGTGCGAGCACTTCGTCGAGCGGAAGCTGCTCGGGCATGTCGGGGCCGCGGTGCGCGACCGGCAGGTAAGCGGCCTTGCCGGGCTCGACCGAGAACGACAGGCCGACGAGCCGCGCGAGCATCGGATCGAGCGCGGTCGTCTCGGTGTCGAACGCGGTCAGCGCGGCCGCATCGATCGTCGCGAACCACGCGTCGAATTGCTCCCAGGTCTGGATCGTGTCGTATTCGCGAACGATGTCGGCCGCCACCACCGGTGCCGGTTCGCCTTCCGGTGCATCGGCGCCGCCGCCTTCCGCGGGTGCGCTGTCGACTTCGCGCAGCCACGTCTTGAAGCCGTAGCGCGCGAAGATGTCGCGCAACAGGTCGCGCGCTTCGCCGTCGCTCTTCAGCGACGCTTCGATCGATTCGAGATGCGGCGCGAGATCGCAGGCCGTCTCGACCGTCACGAGCTGGCGGCCGAGCGGCAGGAAGTCGAGCGCGCGGCGCAGGTTGTCGCCGACCACGCCCTTGATGTCGCCCGCATGCGCGATGACGCCGTCGAGGCTGTCGTATTGCGACAGCCATTTCACGGCCGTCTTCGGCCCGCACTTCTCGACGCCCGGCACGTTGTCGACGGTATCGCCGATCAGTGCCAGGTAGTCGATGATCCGCTCGGGCGGCACGCCGAACTTCGCGATCACGCCGTCGCGGTCGAGCGTCTCGTTGGTCATCGTGTTGACGAGCGTGATGCGGTCGGTCACGAGCTGCGCGAGATCCTTGTCGCCGGTCGACACGATCACGTTCATCCCGTGCCGTTCGGCTTCGCGCGCGAGCGTGCCGATCACGTCGTCGGCCTCGACGCCTTCGACCATCAGCAACGGCCAGCCGAGCGCGCGCACGGCGCCGTGGATCGGTTCGACCTGCAATGCGAGGTCGGGCGGCATCGACGGACGGTTTGCCTTATAGTCGGCATAAAGGTCGTCACGGAACGTCTTGCCCTTTGCATCGAACACGCAAGCGCTATACTCTGCACTGACTTCCTTGCGCATACGGCGCAGCATGTTGATGATTCCGTAGAGCGCTCCGGTCGGCTCCCCGCCAGGGCCACGCAAATCAGGCATCGCATGGTAAGCCCGATACAGATAGCTCGAACCGTCAACCAATAGCAGGGTCTTACCTTCCAGATTTCGTTCTTCAGGCATTATGAACAAGAGAAAAGTGATTCCGAGTCTGCGTTCGCTCGCAGATCAAGAACGCGCGACGGCCAAGAAGGCGCGCGCATCGTGGCAGATGTTCACGATTATGGCAGAGTTTATCGAGGCGACCGAGTACCTGTCGGAGATCCGCCCGGCTGTCAGCATCTACGGCTCTGCCCGTCTCAAACCCGATACGCCGCACTACAAGCTGGCCGCGCAGATCGCGCGCAAGCTGTCCGACGCCGGCTTCGCCGTGATCTCCGGCGGCGGCCCCGGCATCATGGAAGCGGCGAACAAGGGCGCGCACGCCGGCAAGGCGCCGTCGGTCGGCCTGAACATCGAGCTGCCGCACGAGCAGGCCGGCAACCACTACCAGGACATCTCGCTGCGCTTCCGCCACTTCTTCACGCGCAAGGTCACGTTCGTGAAGAATTCGGATGCGGTGATCGTGATGCCGGGCGGTTTCGGCACGCTCGACGAGCTGTCCGAAGTGCTCACGCTGATCCAGACGAAAAAATCGCGCCTCGTGCCGATCATTCTCGTCGGCAGCACGTTCTGGCAGGGGCTGCTGCAGTGGTTCCGCGACCAGCTCATTCCGATGGGCCTGATCAATCCGGAAGACATGGATCTGATGCAGGTGATCGACGATCCCGACCAGGTGCTCGACGCAGTGCTCGCGTTCTACGAGGACAGCGGCGAGGAAGAAGGTTCGGACGAAGAGGGGCATCCGCCGCGCCCCGAAGAAGACCGGATGTTCTATCTGTAACCGGTCCGTGACGATAGCCGGCCCGACGGCCGGCGTACTGCTTTCCCCGCGGCAGGCATCGCGATCCGCCCGCCTGCCGCGCGCGACTTTGTAACGCGCTGTTAATCCCGCTTCGAAGCCGCGCACCGCCGAATGTCAAATTCGCGCGGCCGGCACTGCGCGATGCAGCATGGTCACCCGCACCCGCGGCCCGCCATTGTCAAATGTGCGGCCCAATGCTCGCATCCCGCGCCTGCGAACCGCCAACCCGCCGTAATAAACCCGCCTCGCCTTTTCCGTCGCGTGCCAGCACACTGCATTGTGTCGGCGCGGCGTTCCCCCGGTGGAACGATCCCCCCTCGCTTCCATCGCGTCGCGCCGGCCACCTCACAACGACATCACGGAAAAGAACATGAAGCGCTCTCTGATCGCCCTCGCCTTCGCCGGCCTCGGCCTCTCGCTGTCGGGCCTCGCTCACGCCGTCAACGTCGACGTCAGTATCGGCACGCCCGCGCCGGTCGTCGTCGCGCCTGCGCCCGTCATGGTCGCTCCCGCGCCCGCGGTCATCGTCGGCTGGCATGGCGATCGCTACTGGGACGGCCGCCGCTATTGGGAACGCCGCGAGTGGGAAGATCATCAGCGTCATCACGGCCATGACGATCGCCGCGGCTACCACTGCCCGCCGGGACACGCGAAGAAGGGCGAGTGCTGAGCGACACCGCACGGCTGCTCGACAAGCAAGGCCGCCCGCGCGCTTCGGCGCCGGGCGGCCTTGTCGTTTTCGGCGGCGCGCGCCACGCCGATCGCCGCCACGGCAACGCGCGTCATGCCGGCGCGCCCGCCAGCGGGAGCGGCGCGAGTTCCGGATGCGCGCCCAGCCGGGCTGCGAGGAAATCCATCAGCAGCCGGCTCCGTCGCGGCAAATGGGTGCGCTGCGGCATGCACAGATAGAGCCCGTAGCGACAGGTAGCGTGCCTCGTCAGCAGCGGCACGAGACGACCCTCGCGCACGTGCGCGTGGACCGAATAGCCGAAGAACTGGCCGATCGCGGCGCCGCTCAGCACGATGTCGAGTTCGGCATCGATATCGTTGGTCGCGATGAACGGGGACACCTGTTGCGTGTCGACGCGGCCGTCGACGAGGAATTCCCATGGAAACGGCTTGCCCGTACGCGGATACAGGAACGCGGTGCAGCGGTGATCGCGCAACGCATCGACGGTCTGCGGCTCGCCGTGGCGACGCAGATACGCCGGCGCCGCGCAGACGACCAGTTGCAGATCGGCGACGCGCCGCGCGACCAGCCCGCTATCGGGCAAATCGCCGGTCCGCACTGCGATGTCGATCCGTTGCTCGACGATGTCGGCCATGTCGTCGCTGACGATCAGCTCCGCGGTTACACCCGGCTGCCGGTCGCAGAACTCGCCGAGCAACGGCGCGAGAAAGCGCCGGGCCAGCGAATAAGGTGCCGCGACGCGGATCGTGCCGACCGCCTGTGCGCGATCGTCGTCAAGCGTGCGCAGCGCGGTCTCGAGTTCCCCGACAGCGCCGCGGCACTGCGCGAGCAGGCGCTCGCCCTCGGCCGTCAGCGCGATCCGGTGCGTCGAGCGCTGGAACAGCCGCACGTTCAGCAACGCCTCCAGCGCGGCGACCTGCTTGCTGGCCGCCTGCGGCGTCATGCCGAGCTCGCGGGCACCCGCGCTGATACCGCCCGCGGCTGCCACGCGGACGAATACCGTCAGCGCCTTCAAACGATCCATTCAGTGCTCCTGTCGAACCCGAAATGTCCGGGCATTGATCGATGGCGTCGCGACGCCGGTCCGTCAAGTTGAATCGGTTTCAACCGGACCGGCGCTATGCGCGCGCCGCCCCGCTTCGCACAATGGCGCTGTCTTCGACGATTCGCCCCAACGGGCCGTACGCCATGAACCTGCGCTCATTTTCCGTTGCTTCCCGGGCCGCTGTCGCGGCCGTGTCGATCATCGCCGGCGCGGCGTCGCCCGCGCTCGCGCAGGATGCCGGCGCGCGCCCCCGCGTCGCCGAAACGGTGCTGCTGCAGGCCACGCACGCGTGGGACGGCTCGCCGTATCGGGCATACCCGACGCGTCAGCCGGAAGTGACGGTCGTACGCTACACCATCCCGCCGCACGCCGTCCTGCCGTGGCACACGCATCCGTCGATCAACGTCGGTTACGTGCTGTCGGGCCATCTGAACGCCGTGCGCCGCAGCGACGGCAAGCGGCTGGCGCTCGGTCCCGGCGATGTGGTGCCGGAAATGGTCGGCGGCGCCCATCGCGGCGAAACCGGCGACGAAGCCGCCGAACTGATCGTGTTCTACGCCGGCACGCCCGGCGCACCGCTGACGGTTCCGGACAGCGAAGACTGAACTGAGCGCCGGCCCGTCGGCCGGCTCGTTTCCCCCTGACGCGGAGCGCCACCCATCATGTCCGATTCACGCATCTCATCCCTCCCTTCGGCCGCGACGCGCCCCCGCCTCGACGGACGCGTCGCGCTCGTCACGGGCGGCGGCACCGGCATCGGCCGCGCGGCCGCGCTCGCGTTCGCGCGGGACGGCGCCCGCGTCGTCGTCGCCGGGCGGCGTGCGGCGCCGCTCGACGAAACCGTGCGGGCGATCGCCGAACGCGGCGGCGACGCATTCGCGATCGCCGTCGACATCGCGTCCGCCGATGGCGTGCGCGCGCTCGTCGACGCGACGCTCGAGCGCTACGGCGCGTTGCACGCGGCATTCAACAATGCCGGCACGGAAGGTACGTTCGCATCGATCGTGGAACAGACGGAAGCCGACTTCGACGACGTGATCGCCACCAATCTCAAGGGCACGTGGCTGTCGATCAAATACGAGATGGAAGCGATGCTCGCGCACGGCGGCGGCGCGATCGTCAATACGTCGTCGTGGCTCGCGAAAGGCGCGCTGGCCGGCTCGTCGACCTATTCGGCGAGCAAGGGCGCGCTCGATGCGCTGGTGCGCGCGGTCGCGCTCGAAGGCGGCCCGCACGGCATCCGGATCAACAACGTGAACCCCGGCATCATCGACACGCCGATGGCGCGCCGCTTCGGCGACGACGACATGTTTCGCCCGTTCGCCGCGTTCACGCCCGTGCGGCGGATCGGCACCCCCGAGGATGTGGCCGACGCGGCTGTCTGGCTGTGCAGCGACGAAGCGCGCTTCGTGACCGGCGAATCGATCCTCGTCGACGGCGGCTACACGATCGGCGGCATGCGCTGAGCGGCGCCGCGACGGAGAATGAACCGATGGAGTACGTGAGACTGGGAACGTCCGGGCTGAAGGTGTCGAAGCTGTGCCTGGGCTGCATGACCTACGGCGATCCGTCGTGGCGGCCGTGGGTCGCGACCGAGGACGTGGCGCGCCCGTTCATCCGCGCGGCGCTCGACGCGGGCGTGATGTTCTTCGACACGGCGGACATCTATTCGGACGGCGAGAGCGAACGCATGCTCGGGCGCGCGCTGCGCGACTTCGCGGCGCGCGACGACGTGGTGATCGCGACCAAGGCGTTCTTTCCGACCGGCGACGGCCCGAATGCGCGCGGGCTGTCGCGCAAGCATCTGTTCGCGAGCATCGATGCATCGCTGCAGCGCCTCGGCACCGATTACGTCGATCTCTACGTCATCCATCGGTTCGATCCGGACACGCCGATCGACGAAACGCTCGACGCACTCGACGCGATCGTCCGCAGCGGCAAGGCGCGCTATCTCGGCGCGTCGTCGATGCATGCCTGGCAGTTCATGAAGATGCTGGCATTCCAGCGGCACCACGGCCTCGCCCGGTTTGTGTCGATGCAGAGCCAGTACAGCCTGATCTGCCGCGACGACGAACGCGACATGCTGCCGCTGTGCATCGACGAAGGCGTCGCGTATACGCCGTGGTCGCCGCTCGGCCGCGGGCTGCTGGCCGGCTCACGCGATGCGGGGACGACGCGGGCCGCGACCGACGGGCAGATGGTGTCCTGGTACGACGGCCGCGACGCGGTCGCGGCGACCGTCGAAGCGGTCCGGCAGGTGGCGCGGGCACGCGGCGTGCCGCCTGCGCGGATCGCCCTCGCGTGGGCGCTGCGGCGGCCCGGCGTGACCGCGCCGATCGTCGGGTTGTCGAAGCCGCATCATGCGGCCGATGCGCTCGCGGCGCTCGACCTGGTACTGGACGACGGTGAAACAGCGTTGCTGGAGGCCGCGTTCGACCGCCTACGCGAGCCGGTGCAGTGGTGATCGCCGCGCAGGCCGCGAGAGCCGGCTCCAGGGATAGGGATAGGAACCGGACAGGTACGCGCTAACCACACGGCCGCATACCGACCACGCATCCCGGCCCGGGCAATCCGACGCGTGTTGTCCGGGCCGCCGCGTACAGCCGGCCTCCTCCGAGACAGGCGAAGCAAGTCGAAAGTACGGCGAATGCCCCCCGGACCGTTCGGTCCGGCCCCTGCAGCAGAAACACAAAGGCCGCACGCGAACCGAAGTTCGCGTGCGGCCTTTGTCATTGCAGGCACCGCCAAGCGTCGACGTGCTTGCCGGCTTACTGAAACGCCACCTCAGCGAAGCTCCTCAGCTTGCGGCTATGCAGCTTGTCGAGCCCGTTCGTGCGCAGGATTTCCATCGCCTTCACGCCGATCTGCAGATGCTGGTCGACCTGCCCGCGATAGAACGTGTCGGCCATGCCCGGCAGCTTCAGCTCGCCGTGCAGCGGCTTGTCCGATACGCACAGCAGCGTGCCGTACGGTACGCGGAAGCGAAAGCCGTTCGCGGCGATCGTCGCGCTTTCCATGTCGAGCGCGATCGCGCGGCTCTGCGACAGCCGCTGCACGGGCTCGCGATGGTCGCGCAGTTCCCAGTTGCGGTTGTCGACGCTCGCGACCGTGCCGGTGCGCATCACGCGCTTCAGTTCGACACCCTCGAGCCGCGTGACGTCGGCCACCGCGCGCTCGAGCGCGAGCTGCACTTCGGCCAGCGCCGGAATCGGCACCCACAGCGGCAGGTCGGCATCGAGCACGTGATCCTCGCGCACGTAACCGTGCGCAAGCACGTAGTCGCCGAGGCGCTGCGTGTTGCGCAGCCCCGCGCAGTGACCGAGCATCACCCATGCGTGCGGACGCAGCACCGCGATGTGGTCGGTGATCGTCTTCGCGTTCGACGGACCGACGCCGATGTTGACCATCGTGATCCCGCTGCCGTCCGCGCGCTTCAGGTGATACGCGGGCATCTGCGGCAGGCGCGGCGGCGCGGCGCCCTCGGCCGGCTCGCTGCCGAGGTTCGCGTTGTACGTGACGACATCGCCCGGCTCGACGAACGAGCTGTACTGGCTGCGGTACGCGCGTACCTCGGGATCGGTGCTTTCCGTCATCAGCGCGCGGCCGAGCTTCACGAACTCGTCGATATAGAACTGGTAGTTCGTATAGAGCACGTAGTTCTGGAAATGCGTGGGCGACGTCGCCGTGTAGTGACGCAGCCGGTGCAGCGAGAAGTCGACGCGCGCGGCCGTGAACAGCGCCAGCGGATGCGGCTCGCCCGGCGCCGGCTCGAACGTGCCGTTGACGATGCGGTCGTCGAGATACGACAGGTCGGGCGTGTCGAAGATGTCGCGCATCGCGAGCAGGCGGTCGCGGTCGAGCTCGCCTTCGAGATGGATGCCTTCCGGAAACGCGAAATGGATCGGAATCGGCTGCGACGACACGCCGATCTCGATCTTGACATGGTGGTTCTTCGCCAGCAGGCGCAGTTGCTCGCGATAGTAGTTCGCGAAGAGATCGGGGCGCGTGACCGTCGTCTCGAACACGCCGGGGCCCGCGACGAAGCCGTACGAGCGGCGCGAATCGACGTGCGTGTTGACGTCGGTGCGGATCCGCACGAACGGGTAGCACGCGCGTACGTGCTCGGTAATCGGTTCGTGGCGGCGATAGCGCGCGAATGCGTCGCGCAGGAAGCCCGTATTCGTGTCGTAAATGGCGGACAGCCGCCCGACGGCGGCGATCGGATCGTCGAAAGCCTCGACCGACGGGCTTTCGGGCGTCAGCACACGGTGCCGGCGGCTCAAATCGTTCTTCATTTTCATTACCTCGTCTGATCGAACGACATTACCACGGAACCCGGTCGTCCTCATGGCCGCCCATACGCACGCCAGGGCCGGATGGCCCGCAGTATTTGCTAAAATCGATGGGTTCACTGGAGACTCATCATGAAGCCGCTCATTCTCGTCGTCGCTGCCGCTGCGTTTGCCGCCGCCAGCGTCGCTTACGCCGCCGGCGCCACGCCTGACGCCGACGTGCAGGCCCGGGCCGACGCCAACGAAGCCGCCGGCCTGCCCGATCTCCGCAAAATCAACCGGCCGGGCGCCGAAGTCACGTCGAAAGTCGACTTCGCCGACATCCGCCGCACGCCGAGCTTCCATGAAAAGAGCAAGAACGGCACCGAGGTCACCGAGTATCGCGACCGCGGCAAGCCGGTCGAGATCGACGTGAAGTCGAACTTCGGCACGCGCTACCAGATGAGCTCGACGCCCGACACGTCGCCGAAGCCGCACGACGCAGGCATCCCGATCACGCGCCTGCCGTCGCTGAACCTGCACTACTGATTCCGCCGCGCGCCGCGTCGATCGCGGCGCACCGCCCCCCTTCACCCGCTGTCGCGACGCACGCCGCCCGCGTGCCGACAACCTGACCTGACGCATCCCGCATGGCCGTTTTCACTGCTGTTTCCGACTCCGATCTCGCGCAATGGATGCGCCACTACGAACTGGGCGACGTGCTTGCGTTCCGCGGCATTCCGTCCGGTATCGAAAACAGCAATTTCTTCCTGACGACGACGCGCGGCGAGTACGTCCTCACGATCTTCGAAAAGCTGACCGCGCAGCAGTTGCCGTTCTACCTCGACCTGATGCGCCATCTGGCCGGCCACGGCGTGCCGGTGCCGGATCCGGTTCCGCGCGACGACGGCGCGCTGTTCGGCGAGCTGCACGGCAAGCCGGCCGCGATCGTCACGAAGCTCGACGGCGCGGCCGAACTCGCGCCGGGGGTCGAACACTGCATCGAGGTCGGGCAGATGCTCGCGCGCCTGCACCTCGCGGGGCGCGACTATCCGCGTAACCAGCCGAACCTGCGCAGCCTGCCGTGGTGGCAGGAGAACGTGCCGGCGATCGTGCCGTTCATCACGGACGCGCAACGCGCGCTGCTCGAAGGCGAGCTCGCGCACCAGGCGGCCTTCTTCGCGTCGGACGACTACGCGGCGCTGCCGGCCGGGCCGTGCCATTGCGACCTGTTCCGCGACAACGTGCTGTTCGCGCACGCGGCGCCCGGCACCGGCCACGGCGTACGGCTCGGCGGCTTCTTCGACTTCTACTTCGCGGGCTGCGACAAGTGGCTGTTCGACGTCGCGGTGACCGTCAACGACTGGTGCGTCGACCTCGCGACCGGCGTGCTCGACGTCGCGCGCGCCGATGCGCTGCTGCGCGCGTACCAGACCGTGCGGCCGTTCACGGCCGAGGAACGCCGCCACTGGAGCGACATGCTGCGCGCGGGCGCGTACCGCTTCTGGGTGTCGCGCCTGTACGACTTCTACCTGCCGCGCGCGGCCGAGATGCTCAAGCCGCACGACCCCGGTCATTTCGAACGCATCCTGCGTGAGCGTATCGCGCATACGCCCGCGCTTCCCGAGATCCAAACCGCATGCAACTGATCGAAGTGCCCGCCAAAACGGGCTATGTCTGGTTCCGTCAAGGCGTCTGGCTGTTCCGCCGGAACCCGCTCGCGTTCATCACGCTGTTCTTCACGTACCTGCTGGCGATCACGCTGGTGTCGAGGGTGCCCGTGATCGGCTCGGCGCTGCCGCTGGTGTTCATTCCCGGCATCGCGGTCGGCTTCATGGCCGCGTGCCGCGACACGGTGGCCGGCAAGCCGGTGATGCCGACAATCCTGATCGACGGCTTCCGCTCGTACGGCACCGTCGCGACCCAGCGGCTGCTCGTGCTCGGCGTGATCTACGTCGCGTCGATGGTGCTCGTGTTCGCCGCGTCGTCGTTCGTGGACGGCGGCGCGCTGTTCCACGTGATGATGGGGGCGGCCGACGAAGCGGGCACGACGCCGGAAACGCTTGCCGCGCAAGGCACGTTCGGTGCGCTGATGTTCGCGACGCTGCTCTATCTGCCGATCTCGATGCTGTTCTGGTTCGCGCCGGTGCTCGTCGCATGGCATGACGTCCCGCCCGCGAAGGCGCTGTTCTTCAGCGTCGTGAGCTGCTGGCGCAATCGCAGCGCATTCGTCGTGTACGGCGTGCTGTGGTTCGGCGTCGCGCTCGGCACGTCGCTCGCGCTGTCGCTGCTGCTGCAGGCGCTCGGCGCCGGCGCCTATGCGCTGACGATCATGATGCCGGTGACGATCATCATCGTCACGATGCTGTACTGCTCGTTCTACGCAACCTATCGCGGCTGCTTCGGCGTCCAGGAGCCGGGCGCGCCGACGACCACGTCGGGCCGCTGAAGCCCGCCCCGGCCGGTGCGTGTCGCCGGCCGCGTAGCTTTCCCCGCGCCGGGTTGCGACCCGGCGCCCCTCCCTGTCGTGCACCGCTCTACGCATCCTTCGCCCGCCGCGGCTCGCCGCCCCTGGCCGGGCGCCCCTAGCCGGGCGCCCCTAGCCGGGCGCCCCTGTTCAACCGAATCTTTTGCGCGCAAAATAATTTGCGTACAAATTGTTCGCGCGTTCGCCGCGCCTCCCGAATCATGGACCGCCCCCCCCCGCTGCCCCAGACGCTCGACGAGCAACTGTGCTTCGCGCTCTACTCGACTTCGCACGCGATGACGAAGGCGTACAAGCCGCTGCTCGACAAGCTGTCGCTGACCTATCCCCAATATCTCGCGATGCTCGTGCTGTGGGAGCGCGACGACATCGCGGTGAAGGACATCGCCGCGCGGCTCGACCTCGACCCGGCCACGGTCACGCCGCTGCTCAAGCGGCTGGAGGCGCTCGGCTACGTCGAGCGCGTGCGCAGCGCGGCCGACGAGCGCGTCGTGAACGTGCGCGTGACGCCGGAAGGCCGGGCACTGAAGGACCGCGCACGCTCGGTGCCCGCCGATCTCTTCCGCGCAATGCAGCAAACGCCGGCGTTCCTGATCAGGCTGCGCGCCGATCTCCAGCAGCTGCGCGACGCGCTGTCGGCCGCCAACGAACGCTGACGAACCGCGCGTCGGCCGACCGACCCGGCATCGCCGGGTTTTTCTTCAAAATTTCATTTGCACACTAATGATTTGTGTTCTATATTTTATTCGTGGCCGGCGACATGCCATTCGACCGGGCCGCTTTTTTCCCCTTTTCCCGACAGGAGTTGCACGATGAACATTCTGTACAAGACCAGCGCCACGAGCACGGGCGGCCGCGACGGCCGCGCGGTATCCGCCGACAACAAACTGGAAGTGAAGCTGGCCGCGCCGCGCGAACTCGGCGGCACCGGCGCGGAAGGCACGAATCCGGAGCAACTGTTTGCCGCAGGTTACTCGGCCTGCTTCCTGAGCGCGATGAAATTCGTCGCCGGCCAGAACAAGCAGGCGCTGCCGGCCGATACGCAGGTCACGGCGGAAGTGGGCATCGGCCCGAACGACACAGGCGGCTTCGGGCTCGACATCGAGCTGCGCGTGTCGCTGCCGGGGCTCGACAAGGCCGACGCGCAGGCGCTGGTCGACAAGGCGCACCACGTGTGCCCGTATTCGAACGCCACGCGCAACAATGTGCCGGTGCGCCTGACGGTCGTCTGACGCGACGCAGGACGACGAATGCAAAAAGGGCGCGTGCGGCATGAAGCCGCATGCGCCCTTTTGCGTGACTCGCCGGAACGGCGGCCCGGCTGGCCCGCGCTGCGCTGCTTAGCGCGCGCCGAACGAATACGGGCGGTTCATCGACGCTTCGCGATCGATCTTGCGCATACGGAATTCGAGATCGTAGATGTCGGTCGCTTCGGACAGGTACGCCTCGGCACGCTCTTTACGAGCCGTTTCAGCGTTCTTGGTCAGCATCAGGAAGAGGTGGCTCAGCAGGTACATGTTCGATCTCGCAATCCAAAGGTTCTTTGACTAGGGTTTTCCCGAATTATAGGGAAAACCCTAGGCTTTGGCTAGCGTCGATCAAACGATGCGTCGTTCGGTCGCCACAGTGCGCCGATGTGCTTCGAAAAAGGCCCAGATCATTGCGCTCGCATCGGGGCCGACGGCCGCATGAAACGGCACAGCTTCGTCGCCGCCGGCCCACGCGTGATCGAGCCCTTTCACATGGCAGAGCCGCACGACCGGTTCGCCGTCGCGGCAGACATCGGTGATCAGTGCGCCTGCGTCGCGCGTCTCGACGCGTTCGCCGCCGCGCAGCGCGCCGCGGCTGTCGGCGAGCCCGTTCAGCCGCATGAACTGCACCGTCAACTGGTCGGCATTCTTCGGCGCGACGACGTGGTCGCCGTCGCCGTGGACGATCAGCGCGGGCATGCCCGGATACGTGCCGGCGTCGACCAGCGCATCGACGGCCGCGGCCGGGTTCTGCCGCACGCCGCGCCGCATCACGTCCATCGCGGTAATGCCGGAATTGGCCTCGCCGAGCGCGGGGCCCGAGTGCAGCGCCGCCGCCGCGAAGCGGTCGGGATGGTGCAGCGCAAGAAGCGACGCGAGACCCGCACCGGCCGACAGCCCGGCGACATAGACGCGCGACGCGTCGAAACCGTGTTCGTCGACCAGCGCGTCGACCAGCGACGCAACCGCGTCCGCCTCGCCGCGGCCCGCGCGGTCGGTGTCTTCATACCAGTGCCAGCAGCCGTGCGCGTGCGCGCGCAGCGACTGCTCCGGATACAGCACCGCGAAACCGTGCTTGTCGGCCAGCAGGTTCATCCGCGTGCCGTGCACGAATTCGTCGACGGACTGCTGGCAGCCGTGCAGCATCACGACGAGCGGCATCGCGCCGCGCCGGCGGCCGGGCGGCACGTACAGGCCGTACGCGAGATTCTGGACGAGGCGCCCGAGCGCGGGCGCCATCGGATGTTCGCCGCGCGTCCACTCGCCTGCCGCCCATGCGGCCGCACGCGGGCGCACACGCGATTCGCGCGGCGGGGACAGATCGGATACGGCGGGAGAGGCAGCGGCCTCGAGTGCGTCGCGCGTGATGCGCTGCGCATCGCGCGCCGCGCGCTTGGCGGCCGGAGACAGCATGCGTTTCATGCCGCCCAGCCACACCTTGGTCAGACTTTTGGTCATCGATCGGGCTCGCAGTCAGGAAAAATAGGGGCGCCATCAAGGTGCCGCAACGGATGCATCGTTCGACTTTGTGCAATGCACCATAACATTGTTTCTGGGATTTTTCCTGCGCGCGGATAGTTCCCGGTGGCGCAAAAAACGGGGCTCGTGCGCACGCGGCGCTATACTGGGGGTTCGCCGCTTGTATCCGTTGTAGTCGTTCTTCCCGGCTCGCGCGTTGATTTAAGCATCCTCCCCGCCTCCGTTCGTCCGCTTTCCGATGTTCGACCTGTCGTCTCACCTGTGGATCATGATCACCGCATTCGGCGGCGCCGGCCTGACCTTGCCGCTCGCGATCACGATCGCCGTCTGGCTCACGCTCGGCTATTCGTGGCAGCGCGCGGCCGTGTGGCTCGGTGTGCTCTCGGCCGCGATCGGCGTGGTCGCGCTCACGAAGATTGCATTCCTCGGCTGGGGCATCGGCATCCGCGCGTGGGATTTCACGGGCTTCAGCGGCCACGCGATGCTGTCGACATCGGTCTATCCGGTCGCGATCTTCCTGATGCTGATCCGCATGCGTACGCCGGTGCGGATCGCCGGCATCGCGCTGGGGCTCGCGGCCGGCGTCGCGGTCGGCGTGTCGCGCGTCGCGCTCGACGCGCATTCGCCGTCCGAATCGATCACCGGCTGCATCGTCGGCGCGATCGCCGCACTCGCGTTCATCGCCGGCTCGTGGCGCGCGGTGCCGCACCGCTGGTCGGTGCCCGCGGTCATTGCGAGCCTCGCGCTCGTCACCGTCGCGCTGCATGGCATCACGGTCCCGTCGCACCGCTGGGTCACCCGGGTCGCGCTGGAGTTGTCGGGGCATGAACGCCCGTTCGTCCGCGCGCGCTGGAAAGCCAACCCGAACTATCACCCCGCGTCGCAACCGGCGTCGCTGCAGCGCACCGAATCGTCGACGCACACGCTCCGCACGTGACAGGCCACCCGGCCGTCACGCCCGCCCCTTTTCAGGTCTGACCAATTCATGCACGCCATCGCATGATCGGTATGTCGAGCGTTATAACCCGCCCTATATTACGATTACGGTTTCCCCCCATTCCAACGAATCCGCCATGCGCTCAACCGTCCGTCCGCTTCGCCGCACCCTGCTCCGCCTGCTGCCGATCGCCACGCTTGCCGCCGCCGGTGTCGCGTTCAGCGCGCCCGCTTCGGCCGCCGACGAACTCGTCGTGTCGGCCGCCGCCAGCCTGACGAACGCGTTCAAGGCAGTCGGCGACGCGTACGAGAAGCAGCATCCGGACACCAAGGTGCTGTTCAACTTCGGCGCGTCGGACGTGCTGATGCAGCAGATCGTCAAGGGCGCGCCGGCCGACGTGTTCGCATCGGCCGACCAGAAGGCGATGGATCGCGCGGCCGACGAAAAGGTGATCGTGCCCGGCACGCGCCGCGATTTCGCGGCGAACTCGCTCGTACTGATCGTGCCGGCGGATAACCACACGGCCGCCCCGACGTCGCTGAACGACCTGACGGCGCCCGGCGTGAAGCGCATTGCATACGGCGACCCGGCGTCGGTGCCGGTCGGCCGCTACACCGAAGGCGCGCTGCGCGCGGCCGGCGTGTGGGACGCCGTCAGCGCGAAGGGCGTGCTGGCCGCCAACGTGCGCCAGAGCCTCGACTACGTCGCCCGCGGCGAGGTCGACGCGGGCTTCGTGTTCGGCACCGACGCCGCGATCATGCCCGGCCGCGTGAAAGTCGCACTGACGGTGCCGACGAAGACAGCCATCACCTACCCGATCGCCGTGGTCAAGGACAGCCGCCACGCCGCGCAGGCGCAGTCGTTCATCGACTTCGTCGCGTCGCCGCAGGGCCAGGCCGTGCTGTCGACGTTCGGCTTCAAGCCTGCAGGCAAGTGAGCGTATCGCGATGCAAGACGCCTGGGTACCGCTGCTGCTGTCGCTGAAGGTTGCCGGCTGGGCGACCGCGCTCGACATCGTGCTCGGCGTCGCGGCCGCGTTCGTGCTCGCGCGCTGGCGCTCGCCGCTGCGCGACATCGTCGATTCGCTGCTGACGCTGCCGCTCGTGCTGCCGCCGACGGTGCTGGGTTATTACCTGCTCGTGCTGCTCGGCCGGCGCGGCGTATTCGGCGCGTGGCTCGACAAGCTCGGCATCGAGCTCGTCTTCACGTGGCAAGGCGCGGTGATCGCATCGATGGTCGTCGCGTTTCCGCTGATCCTGAAGTCGGCGCGTGCCGCGTTCGAAGGCGTCGATCCGCATCTCGAACGCGCCGCGCGCACGCTCGGGCTCGGCGAAGCCGCGGTGTTCTTCCGCGTGACACTGCCGCTCGCCACGCGCGGGATCCTCGCAGGCGCGCTGCTCGCGTTCGCGCGCGCGCTCGGCGAGTTCGGCGCAACGCTGATGATCGCGGGCAACCTGCCCGGCCGTACGCAGACGCTGTCGGTTGCGATCTACGCCGCCGTGCAGGCCGGCGACGACAACACGGCCAACTTCCTCGTGCTGGTGACGTCGATCACCTGCGTGCTCGTGCTGCTCGCGACCGGCTGGCTCGTGCCGTCGCGCGCCGGGCGGAGCCAGTTGACATGAAGCGCCCGTCTCGTCCGTATCGTCTGCCTGGTTCCGCACCCGGATCGCTTCGGCGGAGGCCCGCATGAGCCTCGTCGTCGACATCCGCAAGACCTACGCGAACGCCGAGCGCCGCTTCACGCTCGACGTGTCGTTCACGGCGGCGACGCAGCGCGTCGTGCTGTTCGGGCCGTCCGGCGCGGGCAAGAGCATGACGCTGCAGGCAATCGCCGGCCTGCTGTCGCCCGACGAAGGCACGATCACGCTGAACGGCGAACCGCTGTTCGATGCCGCGCGCGGGATCGACGTGCCGACCCGCGAACGCCGCGTCGCGTACCTGTTCCAGGACTACGCGCTGTTTCCGCATCTGAACGTGCGCCAGAACATCGCGTTCGGGCTCACGTCGGGGCTGCGCAACCCGCGCACGAAGACGGTGCCGCCCGAAGTCGCGTACTGGCTGCACGCGTTCGACCTCGAAGCGCTCGCGGGGCAGTATCCGTCGCAACTGTCGGGCGGGCAGAAGCAGCGCGTCGCGCTCGCGCGCGCGCTGGTCGTGCAACCGCGGATCCTGCTGCTCGACGAACCGTTCGCGGCACTCGACGGTGCGATGCGCCAGCGCATGCGCCACGAGCTCGCCGAACTGCAGGCGCGGCTCGATATCCCGATGGTGCTGATCTCGCATGACCCCGACGACGTCGCCGCGTTCGGCGACCAGGTCGTGCAATTGAGCGAAGGACGCGTGCAGGCGACACCACCGCACGCCGAGTGGCCGACGCGCGTCGCTTGAGCGCGCGAGGCCGAGGCCGTGGCGCTGGCAGCCACGTTGGAGCCTGAGAGAAGCCGCAGGTGGCGGCATAAGCTGAAAACGGAAACGAAGCCGGTGCCATGCAGACGACGTCCGGCACCGGCTTCGCACCCGTCCGTCACACGATCGCCGCGGCGCGCCCGCGCGCTGCCCTGCCTGCACCGTCAGCCCGTCACCGCGAGAATCACGCTCGATGCCTTGAACAGCGCGATCGCCCGCCGGCCGGCGTCGAGCTGCAGCGCATCGACGCTGTCGTTGGTGATGACGGCCGTCAGCGTCCCGCCGCCATCGAGCGCCAGCGTCACTTCGCTGTTCACCGCGCCCGCCGCGACGGATTCGACGCTGCCGCGCAGCCGGTTCCGCGCGGACACCTTCAGGTCGGGCCCGCCATCGTCGACCGCGAGCACGACCCACGACGCCTTCACCAGCGCGCAGGCGTCCGCACCTTCGTGCAGGCCGAGCGCATCGGCGCTTTCGTGCGTCAGCACGGCGACGACCGGCTGCCCGCCGGGCAGCGCGAGCGTCACCTCGTCGTTGACGGTACCGCGCACGATCGATGCGACCTTGCCGAACAACTGGTTGCGCGCGCTGGTCTTCATCCCGATCCGGCCGATCAGCGCCCAGTCGACGTCGAACCCGGCAACGGCCGCGCTCGCGGCCTCGATGAAACGGCGATGCTCACGCTCGATCGTGCGGAACGCGGCGATCAGCGACGTCGCGCGCGGCGTGAGCGTCGTGCCGCCGCCGCCCCTGCCGCCCGTCGACCGCGCGACGAGCGGTTCGCCGGCAAGATTGTTCATCGTGTCGACCGCATCCCATGCGGCCTTGTAGCTGAGACCGACGGCCTTCGCCGCACGCGTGATCGAACCGGTGTCGCCGATCGCCGCAAGCAGCGCGATGCGTGTGGCGCCGCCGAGCGTCTGCTCGCCCGCGCGCAGCCACAGCTCGCCGCGCAGTTCGAGCGGTTCGGAGGACGAGGAAGAATGCGGTGCGTCGGTCATCGTGATGCGCGCAGGAAACGGGCCGCCATTATAGTCAGCGCGCGCCGCTCAGCCCGGCTTGCCGTCGAGCTTCGGCGGACGCAGGCTGGCCAGCAGCGTCTCGGCCTCGCGCGCCGTGCGCTGTTCGAGCGCCGCGCCGTAGCCGCGCACGAAACCGAGCTGGTACGGCGGCGCCGCCAGTTGCTCGAGATGTTGCAGCGCGATCATCGTGTCGTTCGCTTCGCCGAGCACGCTCTGCACGCGCGCGAGTGTCTTGACCGTCTCGTTGCGCGTGCGGCGCGACGCCAGCGACGCGAAGAATTCGAGCGCATAGCGCAGCCGCTTCGCGTCGATCCGTACCTGGTGGCGCGCAGCCGTATCGAGCGACGCGAGCGACGGCGATGCGTACAGATGGCCGAACAGCCGCCGCACGCGCTTCGTCGCGTGACGCCGCAGCGACGGCGCATCGCCGCCTTCGGCAGGCGGCAGCGCGAGTGCGCTCAGCCATTCGAGCCAGCCAAGCGTCAGCCGCGCATAGCGGGCCGAATGCAGTGCCTGCCGCAGCTCGACGCGCGCGGCCTTGGATTGCGCGCGTGCGGCGTCGAGCGTGCCGTTCCAGTCGGCGCCGCCGCCGTCGTCGGCCGCGATCAGCGCGGGCAGGCTTTCGGTCGAGAACACGTCCCAGTCGCGCACCGTGCCGAGCAGCGCGGCAAGCCAGTGCAGGTCGACGCCGAGCGTGTCCCGCCATTGGCGGTCGGCAAAAAGCGGGAAGAAGCGCATCAGCGTGCGCAGGCGGCGCAGCGCGACGCGCATCTGGTGTACGAATTCGGGATCGTCGCGCTCGAGCACGCCGCCCTCGTTGCCGAGCCATTGCGCGGTGATGTCGCCGGACAGCGCGAACAGCGCGGCGCGCTGCGTGCGGATGCCGGCCAGGTCGACGAGCTGCGCCTTGATCGGCCCGGCCGCGGCCGGTTCGCCCGCACATGCGCGGTCGATCACGCTCGTCAGTTGCACGAATGCGGGCCACGCGCCGCTCAGCTCGCGCGCCGCGGCAAACAGCGCGCGCAACGCGGCCGTGCGCGCGGCCAAGGTTTCCCAGTCGGGCGCGGCGAGACGCAGCTCGACGTAACGGCGCGGCGGCTCGCCGCCGCCGTGCAGCGTGACGTCGTCGAGCGTCATCTCGACCACGACGCCGCTGTCGTCGGCCCATCGTCCGCGCCGCCGTTCGCTGACGAGGCGCAGCGCCGACGATTCCGGCAGCGTGCCGGCGGCCGGGTGCGCCGTGGATTCCGGCGCGACGCCATCGACTTCACCCGTCGGCGCGTCGGCATCGGCCGCGACGGCGGTCGCGGGGACCGGCAGCGGCATCGCGACGACGATGCCCGCATGCTCCGCGTCGAACAGTTCGCGCGCCGTGACGCCGGGCGCAAACGCCTTCGTGCGGGACGCGACGACCCGCCTTCCATGCGCATCAGACTCGACCCAGGTCCACCAGCTTGCGCCGGGGCTCGGCTCGGCCTCCTCGACCTGGCACGGCTCGATCGTCACGCGCTCATGGCCCCGCCGCATCCGGACCTGCGGGCAGATCCGCCACGCCCGCACGAGTTCGGCGCCGAAATCGCGCTGCGTGCCGCGGGCGCGACTCGCAGCCTTGACCGGCCAACCTTCCAGCGACAACGACAACACGATCTCCAGCACACGCGACATGAAGGCTCCTGCACATGAAGAATCGCCGGCGCATCGTCCGCGCCGGCGTCGCCCGTGAAGCAACTTCCATAGTACACGCCGCAAAAGTGCGCTGGCGACGATCTGGCCCTGCCGCCCTGTCGTACGTCAAACGGCGTATTGCGCGATGCCGTTACCGAACGACCAGTCCTCCTTCAGCACCTCGACAAGACTGATGAATACGTCCTGTTGCCGCACGCCGGGCTGCTGCGCGAGGTTCTCCGCGATCGCCCGGTACAGCGCCCGCTTCTGCTCGAGCGTGCGCGTGTTGTTCGCGGTGATCTGGATCATCACGAGATCGTCGCTGCGTTCGATATCGAGGTAATGGCGGCCGAACACGAAGTTCTCGGCCGCATGCTCGGTGACGACCATGAAGATGTCGTCCTCGGGCACGTTGAACGTGTGCATCAGCGCGCGATGCACGCCGTCGACGAGTGCCGCGCGGTAAGCGGCCGGTTTGCCTTCGCGCACTGCGATACGGGTGAATGGCATGGTCCTGCTCCTGTCGGTGACGTTGAAGAACGGAAACACAGCGTCAGGTTAGGCTCGCCGATCTATAATGAACAGTCATCAATTAATATTTCATTCATTTTCATTTGAAATGAAAGTACTCGACCTCGATGCCGTGCGCGCGTTCGTGCTGGTCGCCGATCTCGCCAGCTTCACGCGCGCCGCCGATGCGCTCGGCACCACGCAATCGGCCGTCAGCCTGAAGCTGAAGCGGCTGGAGGCGCACCTCGGCAAGCCGCTGCTCGCGCGCACGCCGCGCGTCGTGAAGCTCGCCGCCGACGGCGAGAACTTCCTGCCTGCGGCCCGTGCGCTGCTCGACGCGCACGACCACGCGCTCGGCGCGATCTCGGCCGGCACGCACCGCCTGTCGCTCGGCGTCAGCGAACACGTCGCGGTGCCCGACCTGCCGGCCGTGCTCACGAGCCTGCATCGGCAGGATCCGGGGCTGTCGCTGGAAATGCATCTCGGGATGTCGGCGGGCCTGCTCGCGCAATACGACGAACGCCGGCTCGACGCGGCGATCGTGCGGCACGAGCCCGGCGAAGACCCGCCGCGCGACGACGGCACGCTGCTGTTTGCCGAACCGCTGGCCTGGCTGGCCGCACCGGACTGGGCGCCGCGCGCGGGCGAGCCGCTGCCGCTCGCGGTGCTGGCCGGCCCGTGCGGCGTGCGGGCCGCCGCGCTGCGCGCGCTCGACCACGCAGGGCGGCCGTGGCGCGAGCGCTTCACGGGCGGCGGTGTCGCGGCGGTCACGGCCGCCGCCGCGGCGGGGCTCGCCGTCTGTCCGCTCGCGCGGCGTGTCGCGCCGCGCACGCTGGTCGACGTCGGCGCGAAATTCGGCCTGCCGCCGCTGCCGCAGTCGCAGGTCGTGCTGTATTCGCGCGTGCGCGACGCACGTGCGGCCGCCGCGCTGCGCAGGTTCGCCGACAGCCTTGCAATCTCGGCGTAAACTATCGGGTTTCGCCGCCCGCAATCTCCAGAAGAATTCAAATGAAGCCCGAAGCCCGCAAGCACCTCCGCGCCAACCTGCTGATGCTCGCCGCCGCCGCGATCTGGGGCTCGGCCTTCGTCGCGCAACGACTGAGTCTCGACGTGATCGGGCCGTTCCTGTTCACGGGGCTGCGCTTCCTGCTCGGCGCGCTCGTGCTGGTTCCGCTGCTGATGCTCAACACGGCGTCGCGCGCGCAACTCGCGGCGATCCGCCGCGAGCCGGCGCTGCTGATGCCGGGCCTCGCGCTCGGCGGGCTGCTCGCCGTGTCGATCTCGCTGCAGCAGTTCGGCCTGCAGTACACGCGGGTCGCGAACGCGGGCTTCATCAGCTCGCTGTACGTCGTGATCGTGCCGCTGATGGGCGTGTTCGCGCGCCACCGGATCGGCGCGGGCACGTGGTTCGGCGCGCTGCTCGCGGCGATCGGCCTGTATTTCCTCAGCATCGACGAGCATTTCTCGGTGCTCTACGGCGACTGGTTCCAGCTCGCGGGCGCCGTCATCATCGCCGCGCACGTGATGGCCGTCGGCCATCTCGCGAAGCGCCACGATCCGCTCGTGCTGGCGTTCCTGCAGTTCGTCGTCTGCGGCGTGGCGTGCCTCGCGGTCGGTCTCGCCGTCGAGCCGGTCAGCGTCGCGATGCTGCGCGGCGCGCTGCCGACGCTGCTGTACGGCGGGCTGCTATCGGTCGGCGTCGGCTATACGCTGCAGGTCGTCGCGCAACGCGACGCGGCGCCCGCGCACGCGGCCGTGATCTTCAGCATGGAAGGCGTGTTCGCGGCGATCGCCGGCTGGGCCGCGCTCGGCGAAACGCTGACGCTGCGCGCGCTGTTCGGCTGCGCGCTGATGCTGGCCGGCCTGCTCGCGTGCCAGTTGCTGCCGAACGGCGACGCACGGAAAAAGGACGAGGACGCGCTGCCGGCGTGACACGCACCGTCCCTATAATGGCGGTTCGCGTGACTTCCACGCCAACCGCTTCCGACAGGCCTGCTCCGTGACGTCCACTTCCGTCGATCCCGCCGCCGACCTGCTGCGCGAACGCGCAGCGCACTACGCCACCCAGGCGGCGCTGTTCCTGCGCGACCAGGCGCTCTCCACCGCGTCGCACGACCTGCGCAGCCCGCTGAATGCGATGCATAGCTGGGCGTACGTGCTCGAGCGCCAGCTCGCCAATGCCGATCCGAACCTGCAGCGCGCGCTCGCGGGCATCCGCACGGGCATCGACCAGCAGGTCACGCTGATCGACGACGTGCTCGACGCGCCGCGTGCCGAAACGCGCACGCTCGCGATCGCGCCGCGGCCGGTCGCGCTGCGCGCGCTGCTCGACGACACGATCGCGCTCGTCCGTTTCGCGCTCGCCGACGCACGGCAAGTCGCGCTCGACGCAACGCTGCCGGACGGCGAGCCGTCGCTGTCGGCCGACCGCGAACGCATCGCGCAGGCGCTCTGGACCATGCTGACGGCGGCCGTCGAGGCCAGCGCCGCCGGCAGCCGCGTGACGTTCGCGTGCACGCGCGACGGCGCGCAGTTTGTCGCGCGCGCCACCTGCACCGTGAGCGCCGACGCGCTCGCCGA
Organism: Burkholderia pyrrocinia; assembly: GCF_018417535.1. Lineage (NCBI taxonomy): Bacteria > Pseudomonadati > Pseudomonadota > Betaproteobacteria > Burkholderiales > Burkholderiaceae > Burkholderia > Burkholderia pyrrocinia. The sequence goes on from NZ_CP070978.1 coordinate 1,275,554, forward strand.
TCCCGCGCAGCCGCATGCGTTCGAATCGTTCGCGCGGCGCGAGATGCTGCGCGAGCGCGATGCGAAGCGGATCGCATGGACGCTCGCGCTGAGCCAGCGCGTTGCACTCGCGCACGGCGGCACGTTCTCGCATACCGCGTTCGCCGACGGCGCGACCGCCGCCATCACGTTCGCCGTGCCCTGCGAGGCGCCGGTGTAAGCAATCGGTGCGCGAGACATTACAAATTCCTTTCCGGCTCTATACTGATGGGCCTGTCATAACCGGAGCGATTCTTTGTTACAGATCTTCGCGCTCATCGGCGCGTTGTTCCTGGTGGCCCTGAACGGGTTCTTCGTTGCGGCCGAATTCGGCCTCGTCAAACTGCGCGCGACGCGCGTCAAGACCCTGGCCCGCAAGCACGGCCTGCGCGGGCGCATCCTCGGCATCGTGCACGGCCGGCTCGACGCGTATCTTTCCGCGTGCCAGCTCGGCATCACGCTCGCGTCGCTCGGCCTCGGCTGGGTCGGCGAACCGGCCTTCGCGCAACTGCTCGGCCCGCTGCTCGACCTGATCGGCGTGCAGTCCGAACGCGTCGTGCACCTGATCTCGCTCGTGTTCGCGTTCTCGCTGATCTCGTTCCTGCACATCGTCGTCGGCGAACTTGCGCCGAAATCGATGGCGATCCGCCAGTCCGAGAAGGTCGGCCTGTGGGTCGCGCTGCCGCTCTATGCGTTCTACTGGGCGATGTATCCGGCGATCTGGGTGCTCAACAACAGCGCCAACGCGGTGCTGCGGCTCGCGGGGCTGTCGGCCGACCATGGCGGCGACGCGCACTACTCGACCGACGAGCTGAAGCTGATCCTGCGCAGCCGCCGCAGCACGGCCGGCAACGCGGCACAGCCGGCGCGCGGCACGTACAGCAACGACGAGTGGAACACGCTCGCGCATTCGCTCGATTTTTCGTCGATGACCGTGTCGGACCTGATGCGGCCGGCCCATGAAATGATCGGCCTGCGGCGCGACCTGCCGCTGCCCGACAACATGGAGATCGTCGCGCGGCACCGCTTCAGCCGCTATCCGCTGTTCGAGGATGCGTCGCGCGAACAGGTGAGCGGGCTGATCCACCTGAAGGACCTGCTGCTCGCGCGTCACGCCGGTGCCGCGCTCGAAGACCTGTCCGATTACGTGCGCCCGGTGCAGTACGTAAGGCCCGACACCCCGGCGCTCGAGCTGTTCCGCCGCTTCCGCAAGGGCGCGCCGCACTTCGCGCTGGTCGGCAACAAGGGCGAGAAGCCGATCGGCTTCCTGACGCTCGACAACCTGCTCGGCGCGCTGGTCGGCCAGATCCACGACGAGTTCCGCCAGGGAGACGCCGACTGGAGCCGCCTCGACGACGGCACGCTGATGGGCAAAGGCAGCCTGCCCGTCGTGTCGCTCGAGCAGGCGCTCGGCATCGACATCGACGAAGGCCGCGCGGAATCGGTCGGCGGCCTCGTGATCCAGGCACTCAGCGACCTGCCGACCGAAGGGCAGCGCGTGTCGTTCGACCGCTTCGACGTCGTCGTGAAGAAGATGAACGGGCCGCGCATCGTGCTCGTGCGCGTCTATCCTAAGATCGTGAAGGAGGCCGACGAATGACGGCCTCTCGTTGTCGTCGCCGCACGCGATGAACGCGACGCTGCCGCGCTGCTGCGTGATCACGCCGGAGCCGGCGTCCGCGTCGGCGGCCGATTGCGATGCGTTCCTCGAGCGGCTGTCGGCCGTGCTCGCGCGCGGCGAGACGCTCGTGCAATTGCGCGTGAAATCGTTCGACGCGGCCGCGTTCGCGCGGCTTGCCGCCGCAGCGCTCGCGTGCTGCGATGCAGCCGGCGCGCACCTGATGCTGAACGGCCCGATCGATGCGGCCGGCGTGATGCGGCTCGACGGCGCCGGCTGGCATCTCGACGGCACGGCGTTGCGCGCCGCCGCGCAGCGGCCGTTGCCGGCCGGACGATGGGTGTCCGCCGCCTGCCACACCCGAGACGATCTGCTGCTGGCCGCGCGCGCCGGCGCGGATTTCGTCACGCTGTCACCCGTGTTGCCGACGCTCAGCCATCCCGGTGCGCCAACGCTCGGCTGGACGCAGTTCGACGCGCTGGCCGCGCAGGCCGCGATGCCCGTCTATGCGCTCGGCGGAATGACGCGCGCGCATCTCGACGATGCGCGCCGTCACGGCGCGTACGGCATCGCGGGCATTCGCGGGTTCTGGTAACCCGGGGCGTTCCGGCAGTGCAGCCGGGCGCGGAAGCGCCAGGCCGTTCGGACTGTCACGCGCTCACGCGCTCAGGCGTTCTTCACGCGTTCAGGTTCGGTCGCGCTCCACGCCACGAGCCGTCGTCGATGAGACGCACGTCGTGCGTGAGCGCGTACCGGTTGACATCGCCCGTCAGCCACGCGACGAGCGAATACGACGGCAATTCCCCTTCATCGACCCGGTCGCGCGCACGCGCCGGCGTCTCGAACACGACCTGCCCTCTCGGCGCGTCGAACGGCACCGCATCGGGCGACAGGTTCAACGCGATCGTCAGCGTCTCGTCGTCCGCAAGGCGCCATGACGCGAGCAGCGCGTCGGCATCGCCGTCGCCGTTCGCCTTCAGCGCATGCGCGTCCTGCGGCCGGCAATCGGACAAGCGCGGCGCGATCAGCTTCGCGCGCACTGCAAGTGCTGACTGCACGAAATGCGCACGATCGGCGTCGCGCGCGGTTTCGTCGAAGATCAGCGGGATCTGCGGCGTGAGCAGCGACAGCGCGAGCGCGGCGAGCCCGGCCTCGTTCCCGCGGTCGCCCTGGCCGCAGTCGCGCCACGCGCCATCGGACAACACCAGCGACGTCACCGACAGCCCGGTTTCGGCGGCCATGCCGTCGCTGGACGCGGCCGGCTGGAACGCCGCGCCGGCCGCGGTCAGCGCGCGCGCAAGCGTGTGGATCGACTGGTGCGTGGAAATGCCTTCGTGAGCTGACGTGTCGCGCCCCGTCAGCCGGTGCAGCGCGCGTTCGCCGCAACCGTTCCATTGCGCATCGAAATGGGTATCGGCGAGATGCGCCGGATGCCGCTCGCTGCCGAGCACGAGATGGATGAGCCGGTCGGCCGGCACGGCCGCGCGCACGCGGTCCGCGATCTCGCGCAGCCACGACACGCCGATCCGGTCGGCTTCGCGCAGGCGCAGCCCGTCGCAACGGTATTCGTCGATCCAGTACAGCGCGTTGTCGCAGAAGAAATCGCACACCTCGGGATGATCGAGCGCAAGCGGCGGCGCCTGCAGCGGATCGTCGCGCGTATGGAAGAACGGGGTCGCGAAATGGCGCAGCGCGTCGGTGCCGCTGCCGAAGCGCGCGTAGTCGAGTTCCAGCAGCACCGCGAAACCGTAGCCGTGCGCGTCGTCGATCAGCGCCTTCAGCGCGTCGGGGCCGCCTTCGGCCGCAAGCGGCGCGAATGGCAGGCTGTCGTGCGGCGATGCGAGCAGTTCCAGCGCGGTCACGCCGAGGCGCGCGAGTTGCGGCAAGCGGCGACGCACGCCGTCGAAGCCGCCGACGGCGTGCGGGCGAATTGCGTAAAGCGCCATGTCTTCCCACGCGCGCCCGCGCCAGAACGTGTTGCGCCATGTGAACGCGCGCGGATCGACGACCTCGCTCGGGCCGTTGAGCCCTTCGGGTTGCGAGCGCGACGCGGGATCGGGAATCGACACGGTATCGTCGAGGCGATAGCGGTACCGCGTGCCTGCGCCGCAATCGGCGAAGACTTCGAACCAGTTCGGGCCCGCGGCCATCATCGGGACGAGTGCCGGGCCGAAGCCGGTATCGAGTTCGAGCTGGACCTGCGTGCTGCCCGGCGCCCACACGCGAAAATGCGTGCGCGGTGTCGCGCACAACGCGCCGCAGGGCTGCGCACCAAACGGCAAACAATGAATGTAGTGCTGCGCGTACGGATCGTGCGGACAATCGGACATCATGCGCTCCTCGTGCGTGCCGAGCGGCATGGCCGCGCCCGTGGCGCGGCGCATCGAGGCCCGGCATGCGACGGCCAGGCGGGGGGAGAGAAACGAGTATGCGCCGGATTCGCCACCGCGATGCACCGTGGTTGGACATTTTTAAATACGAATCGACCCCCGGAAAACCGGCAGCCGGACGCTTGCCGAGTCGGGTAGTCGGCATACCGGAATGACCGCTCGCCTTGTTGCGTCGACCACGCGCGCTTACGCTCTGCGCGATGCTTGCGGACCCGTCGTCCGCGCCCGACCCGAGGAACCCGCCATGTCGCTTCCCGCCAGCGCCGCGAAATTCGATCCGGCACGTGCACACGAATACGCCGAGCAATCCCGCATCGCGCTCGCCGGCTACGACGCCTGCCACGAACTGACCGCGTGCATGCTCGCGGCGGCGATCGGTGTGCCCGATGCACGGGTACTCGTCGCGGGCGCGGGCGGCACGGGGCAGGAAATCTGCGTGTCGGCCGCGCTCGAACCGGGCTGGCGGTTCACGGCCGTCGACCCGTCCGCGCCGATGCTCGCGCTCGCGCGCTCGAACGTCGAAGCCGCGGGCTTCGGCACGCGCACGACGTTCGTCGAGGACAACGTCGAGGCACTGCCCGACCCACCCGCGTTCGACGGCGCCACGCTGATCGGCGTGCTGCATCATGTCCCGGGCGACGATGCGAAGGCCGCGCTGCTGCACGCGATCGCGCGGCGCCTGAAGCCCGGCGCGCCGCTCGTGCTCGCCGGCAATCATCGCCGCTACACGGACCACCCGCGCCTGCTCGACGCATGGCAGCAACGCTGGCGGATGAAGGGCGCCACGCCCGATGCCGTGCACGCGCAACTCGCGAAGATCCTGCAGGGCGCCGATCCGCCCGCGTCCGAGGAGGCCGTGTTCGACCTGCTGCGCGATGCGGGCTTCGACGCGCCGCTGCGCTTTTTCGCGAGCCTGTTCTGGGGCGCGTGGATCGCGATGCGGCGCGCATAACGGCTCGAAGCGGCTCGAAATGGCTGGCGATGCGATTCGCGTACACGCCGCATGCGCTAGGGTCTGTTTACATATGGAACGCGCATGCGTTGCCACGAGAACGGCCGCTCGCGAGGCGCGCGACACCGCGAATACTGACGTATCGCCAAGGAGTGCAACGCGGCGAGCGGCCGTTCTCGTGGCAACCCCAAATTAAAAAATTCATGTCACGGGAATGTCCGAAATCGCCCGTATGGCGGCGTCGCTCGTCGCTTGTCCCCCAAGGGGACTTCCTGCGGGGCGTTTGGCAAGGCCAAACGGCGCTCCTCACTTCTTGCCCTACGAGCGATTTCGGGCATTCGCATGTGCGTTCCATATGTAAACAGACCCTAGGTATGATGTCGTTCCGCCCCCTTCCGGCCTCGACATGCTCACCGTCCATCACCTGAACAACTCGCGCTCGCAGCGCGTGCTCTGGCTGCTCGAAGAACTGGATGTGCCGTACGAGATCGTGCGCTACGAGCGCGATCCGAAAACGATGCTCGCGCCGTCCGCGCTGCGCGCGATCCATCCGCTCGGCAAGTCGCCCATCGTCACCGACGACGGCCGCACGTTCGCCGAATCGGGGGCGATCATCGAGTACCTGGTCGAACGCTACGGCAACGGGCGCCTCGCGCCGCCGCCCGGCACGCCCGAGCGGCACGACTACACCTACTGGCTCCACTACGCGGAAGGGTCCGCGATGCCGCCGCTGCTGCTCAAGCTCGTCGCGCTGCGGATCGCGCATGCGCCCATGCCGTTCTTCGCACGGTCGATCGCGCGCAAGATCGCCGACACGCTGCAGTCCGGCTTCGTCGATCAGCAGATCGCGCTGCATCTCGGCCATATCGACGGTGCGCTGAATCGCACGGGCTGGTTCGTCGGCGACGGCTTCAGCGCGGCCGACATCCAGATGAGCTTTCCGCTCGAAGCCGCGACCGCGCGCGGGAGCGGCGGCCAGTATCCGGCAATCGCGCGCTTTCTCGACACGATCCACGCGCGGCCGGCGTACCGGCGGGCGCTGGAACGCGGCGGCCCGTACGACCTGCTCAAGTAACCCGCGTCAACTCAGCAACCCCGCCGCGACGTTGATCGACAGCCCGAGCACGGCCATGTTGAAGTAGAACGACAGGATCGACTGCGCGAGCACCGAGCGCCGCGCGGAGCGGTTCGCCAGCGAGACATCGGCGGTCTGCGACGCGACCGCGAGCGTGAACGCGAAATACAGGAAATCCCAGTAATCCGGTTCGGGGTGCTGGTCCGGGAAGCGAAGCGCGCGGTCGCTGCTCGGCGAGCCGTAATAGAGCCGCGCGTAGTGCAGCGTGAAGATCGTCGGGATCAGGAACCACGCGCCGAACAGCGTCGCGCCCGTCACCGCGTAATGGCCGAGCCCCGCGCGAAACCCGACGCCCTTCGCCGTCGCCAGCTCGATCGCGATCGCGGCCACGCTCGCGACCGTCGCGAGGCAGACGACCGTCAGCACGGTCGTCGCATTCTCGTCCTCGCGGATCGCGATTTCGCGCACCTTGTGATGGTGCGCGGTGACCATGCGCACCCACATCAGCGCGAGATACAGCCAGATCGCGCAATCCCAGCCGATCAGCGCACGCACGGTCGGACGCAGCGGAAACGGCAGCAGCACCGCGCACAGCAAGCCCGCGACGAACGCCGCGACCATGCGCGGCCGGTTGCGTAATACCTGCGGATAAAACGTCATCGTGAAATTCCGAAAGCGGATGGAAAGGGTCCGAGCGGCGCGGGAAACGGCCCGCTGCGCCGCGCCGGCGGGTACCGCCCCCGATTATCGCCATTCCATCGTGACGTGGCGATGGGCACGAGCGCCTAAGATATTGGGATGACTGCCACCGCCCCCCTCTGCCGCCACCCCGCGAACACGGCCGGCCGCGACTTCGTCGTCGGCGACCTGCACGGCTGCGTGGACGTGCTGCGTGCGCTGCTGCACGACATCCGCTTCGATCCAGCCCGCGACCGCCTGTTCTCGGTCGGCGATCTCGTCGACCGCGGCCCCGCCTCCGAAACCACGCTCGACCTGCTCGACCGCCCGTGGTGCCACGTCGTGCGCGGCAATCACGAGGAAGTGCTGAGCCTCGTGTCGCGCGGCAAGCTGTCGCCCGACGCGTGGCGCGGGATCGGCGGCGACTGGGGCGCCGACCTGCCGCCGGAACGGCTGCACGCGCATGCGGCACGCGTCGACGCGCTGCCGCTGGTGCGCGTGATCGGCGACGGCCCCGGGCGCTTCAACGTGCTGCATGCGGAGTTCTTCGGCTCGGACGCCGACCTCGACACGGGCAGCTATTCGCACGACGTGCGCGAGCGGCTGATCTGGGGCCGCGATCTGGTCCAGGGGCTCGCCGATCCGGCGCGACAGGCCGGGCTGTCGCTGACCTGCACCGGACACACGCCCGTGCGCGCACCGCAGCGGATCGGCGCGCAGTGGTTCATCGACACCGGCGCGTTCGCGCCGTCCGGGCGGCTCACGCTCGCCGAGCCGCGCACCGGCAGTACCTGGTCGATGACGCAGGCCGAGGCGCGCGAACGCCACGCGGGCGACTGGCCGTTGCCCTGATACCCTCGCGCCCTCGCACCGGCGGCGGCCCGCGCGCGAACGCTAGCCGACCTGGTTCAGTTCGAACACCGCGTCGACAGCCGAGCCGTTCCAGTTGTATTCGAGGTAGGCCGCGTGATGGCAGTCGCGCAGCAGCGCGGTGCGGAACGCCGCCAGACATTCGCCGCGCGGGTCGCGCACCGACGGATAGACGATCCCCGCACCGCCCGCGTTGCGCACCGCGCGGCCGAGCGCCTGACCCGCGCTGTAATCGAGCGGATGCAGCAACGCCGGATCGCGCCGCGGCCACGTGCGCACGTCGACCACGTCACCCTGCGCGAACACCGTGTAGAGCCGCATCTGCTGGCGCATCGGCGGCTCCTTCGTCGCGGCCAGGAACAGCGCGCCGTGATAGCGCGTTTCGGCGATCGCCGTGTCGCGCGAGCGGGCGCAATAGAACACGCCGTAGCTGCCGTCGGAAAAGCGGCTGCCCTGCGGATTCAGGTGCGTGAACGCGGCCATGATCGGCCCCCAGCCCAGCCCGTAGCGGCGCTCGGCGGGCGGCACGAGGTCGAGCGTGCCGACTTCGTTGCGGATGCGGTCGTTGGTCAGCGATTCGAGCGCGTATAGCGCATCGAAATCGTCCGCCGACGCGACGCGGTCGAACAGGTTGATTGCCGGAAAACGGGTGGGGATCACGCGATAGGCAGGTGCCCAGTCGACGGCGGTCGTGGGCCATTGTTTTGCTTCGATCGGCATCGTCACGCCCAGCCACCTCGCATCGCGTCGAGATATTGCCGGACGGCGACCAGATCGCCGACATTGCCGGCCAGCATCCGGTCGAGTGCGCGCTTGCCGCCGAACGGCGCCGCGTCGTTGGGCCGCTTGACCCATGCGTCGGCCGCGGCCGGCTGCGGCAGCAGGATCTGCAGCGCCTTGTAGATGCCGAGCAGCAGCGATAGCCGCTCGAGCGTATCGCGCGGCAGCCGCGCCGATTCCGGCGCGGCCTTCCACTTGAAGAACGTCGAACGGCCGGGCGACCCGAGCAGCACGATCTGCTCGTCGATCGTCAGCGCCCAGTCGCGCGCGATGTTGAAAAACGCACGCAGGCCGGCCGCCGACATTTGCGCGACCGAAGCCTGCGGCGGGGCGGAATGCGAATCGTAGGCGGGCTGTGACATGATCGTTAGTCTCGAAATGAATCTACTAACAAGATTAGTCCATTTTCGCATTTTTGCAAGGGTCGACACCCGACGATCGGCCAGCTCTTCCGACAAAACGATATTTTTTGTCCATTCTGGACTCTAATTTTATTTTCTGCGTTAATGGCCATGCGGACACCGCGCGCAGACGCGGTTCGTGTCCGTGGAACCGTGTCGCACAGAAACCGGAAGCACCCCGCCAAGGAAACGCACCATGAAGAGACTGATTGCCGCTGTTTCGATCGCCCTGCTCGCGGTATCCGCAGGCCCCGCCGTCGCGAAGGACTGGACCACGATCCGCTTCGGCACCGATGCCAGCTACGCGCCGTTCGAGTCGAAGGCGCCCGACGGCAAGCTCGTCGGCTTCGACATCGACCTCGGCAACGAGATCTGCACGCGCCTGAAGGCGAAGTGCGTGTGGCTCGAGAACGATTTCGACGGGATGATTCCGGCGCTGAAGGCGAAGAAGTTCGACGCGGTGCTGTCGTCGATGTCGATCACGCCGCAGCGCGCGGAGCAGATCGGCTTCACGACGAAGATCTACAACCAGCCGACGCGGCTCGTCGTGAAGAAGGGCTCGCCGCTGCTGCCGACGGCCGAATCGCTGAAGGGCAAGTCGATCGGCGTCGAGCAGGGCACGACGCAGGAAACGTATGCGAAGGCGTACTGGGGCAAGCAAGGCGCGAACGTCGTGTCGTACCAGAACCAGGACGGCGTGTATGCGGACCTGACCTCGGGCCGCCTCGACGCGGCGCTCCAGGATGAAGTGCAGGCCGCGATCGGGTTCCTGAAATCGCCGCGCGGCGCGAACTACCAGTTCGTCGGGCCGGAGCTCGTCGACGAGAAGGTGCTCGGCATCGGCGCCGGCATCGGGCTGCGCAAGGAGGACACCGACCTGAAGGCAAAGATCGACCGCGCGATCGTCGACATGGTCAAGGACGGCACCTACAAGCGGCTCGCGTCGAAGTACTTCGACTTCGACATTTACGGCGGCTGAAACGGTGTCGCGCGCGTACGGGCGCCACTCACTCCCGTCGCGCGCGTCCGACCGCCCCTCCCCTCACCACCGGACGGCGACGGCATTGCGCCGTTCGCCGCCGCATCGAATGCTTCCTCCGTCGCGCGCGCAGCGCAACGCTTCAAACCTGATTCGGATTGCAGAACAATTGCAGTCGTTCGCGTGAACGATGGGTAACGGCAACGCGAACGGATATCGTGCGAATTCAGTAGGCGAAGATCGGGCGTCGCGATACCGGCGCCCGTGCGCACATGCCCTTTCGTATCGGGTCCGCGTGCAGGAAAGTCCCGACCCGGCGCGGATGACCGGCAATCAGCCGGATCCGCCTCGCACCGGGCGCGGAGAGATGGCCTGTCGAGGCATGCCGGCCGGCTGCGAGAACGACGTTCGACCGGCGGTGCCCCGAATCACTGCGATCGCGGCCGGCCGGCCGCTGCGTGTGGCGATCGATCATTTTTCTACCCCGTTTCGGTCTGATGCTGGTTCCGGCAGCCGGACACAAGGCCGGTGCCCCGACGATCAGGCGACGACGTTCCGTGCTCGCCGGAGCGCGGCTGCTGCGCCGCGCTCCGCCGCCGCATCCCCGCGGACTCCATCCTGGCCGGTACTGACAGGGTTCGCTGCAGAACCGGCCGGACCTCGCGTCGTCGACTTTCGTACGTTCACACCCGCAAGGAGCGGGCCAGCTTCGCGTGAGCCCATCCGCACAAGGGGTTGGGCGCGCGGGGTGGCAGCCGGAACGGGTGCGGAATGCCGGAAGTTGCGAAACTGAAACATGCGGCGCACGGCACGCGCCGACCGCGTGGAGGCCGAGCCTTGCGGGATAAGGCTGAACAATGGAGCACGGGATTTTTACCGACCGACACCCTTCCGGTCGGCCCGATTCGCCGCGGAAATTCGCCCGGTTGCCGGCGCGAAATGTTTCATGCGCTTTACATGCCTTCGACGACATCGGGGCCGCTGGTCGTGCGCGGGCTGAACCGGCGCTTGGACCTATCGCCGAGCCCTGACGCCGAACCGGTTCACGCGCATCGCGCGCGGCTCAGCCGACGCGCTGATGCCCCGCGTCGCCGGACGGCGCGCCGTCGTGCCCGCCGTTGTCGCCGTTGTTGTCGTGATCGTTCAGCCCGTGCTCGATCATCATCCGGTAGAGCGTCACGCGCGAGATGCCGAGTTCGGCGGCGGCCTTGTTGATCCGGTGATCGTTGCGCAACAGCGCGTTCTCGATCGCGGTGCGTTCGGCGAGCGCCCTCGCCTGTTCGAGCGTCACGGGTTCGGTTTCGCCCGGCGTCTCGAGCCCGAGATCGTGCGGCGTCAGCAGCCGGCTCTCGGCCATCACGATCGCGCGCCGCACGCGGTTGATCAGCTCGCGCACATTGCCGGGCCACTCGTAGCGCCGCATCGCATCAAGCGCGGCCGACGTGAAACCGCTGATCTTGCGGCCGCTGTCGGCCTTGAACTTCTGCAGCACGTAGTGCGCGAGGATGTCGATGTCCTTGCCGCGCGCGCGCAGCGGCGGCTCGTGGATGCGCAGCACGCACAGGCGGTGATAGAGATCCGCGCGGAAGCGCCCGGTCTCGACCGCGCCGTCGAGATCCACGTGCGTGGCCGAGATGATCCGCACGTCGACCGCGATCGATTCCTGTCCGCCGAGCCGCTCGATCTTCCCTTCCTGCAGGAAGCGCAGCAGGCTCGCCTGGCTTTCGACCGGCATGTCGCCGATCTCGTCGAGAAACAGCGTGCCGCCGTTCGCCGATTCGATCCGGCCCGCGCGCCGCTGGCTCGCGCCGGTGAACGCGCCGCGCTCATAGCCGAACAGCTCCGACTGCAGCAGGTGATGCGGAATCGCACCGCAATTGATCGCGACGAACGGCCCCTTGCCGCGGCCGGAACGCTCGTGAATCGCGAGCGCCGTCAGTTCCTTGCCGGTGCCCGACTCGCCGGAGATGAATACGCTCGCGTCGGTCTTCGCGACCTTGCGGATCGTGCTGAACAGCTGCTGCATCGCCTCGCAGTTGCCGATCATCCCGTGTTCGCCGATCGACGCCGCATAGGCCGCGCCGTCGACGCGATCGAGCGCGGCCATCCCGCGCGCATGGCCGAGCACGTGCGAAATCCATTCGTAGGGAAGCGGCAGTGTCACGTAATCGAAACAGTAGCTGCGGATCAGTTCGCGCACGGCGGGACCGATCGTGATGCCGGCCTGCGCGATGGAAATCCAGCCGATCGCCGGCTGGCTCAGGCACGCCTTCAGCGCCGGATAGTCGCGCGACGTGAACCCCGTGAAATCGACCAGCCCGGCGGCAACGCTCACGCCGGACGTCATGTTCTGCGCGGCGCCGGCCGTCTTCGCGACGGTGATTTCCCAGCCGAACTCGCGCAGTTGCGCAAGCAGCGGCTCGTCGGGCGTACGCATGATCACGAACAGCTTGCGGCCGGCCTCGGGAGCCGTGACGGACACGTGCGTCAGCTCGGGCGCCGCCTGCCCGTTTGCGTCAGGTGACCTTGCAACCATCGTTGTTCCCCGCTTGGCGTTGGTATCGCGCCGACTCGCCGCCGCGTACGACGGACCACGACTGAACCGACATATTGGCCGCATTTCGGTCCGAATAAAATCCCCCTGCGCATGAATCGCGCACGAGGTGGATATTGTCATGAACGGTATATCGACGCGGCCGGCCCGCGGCTAGATGGGTGTTATCCCGGTGGCGTGCGCGGCGCGAACCCGGAACGGGCGGGCGCGCTGCGCGCAAAGCCGCGCCGGCGCTGGCGCGCGGCGTTCTCGTGCGATGCGGCGCACGCGGAATCGGTTCGCCGGCAGATGCGCGCGCGACCGGTTGCGCGGGCAGCCAAATGCCGGCGCAACCGATTCCGACTGATTTCCGCCAATCGCCAAAGGAAGCCGGTTGATGCAGGAACGCAACATGCGCGGTGCGATACCGCGCACGGCGGCGCGTCGGATTGCGTCAGCGGCCCGACGCGACCGGCGCCAGCGCGTTCGCGCGGCCGCGGCCGGCCGGCGTGCCGCCGTGTTCGCCGTAGGTGTCGACGAGCGCGTCGACCCGCGCGAGATGGTGATGGTTGTCGTGGTCCCACGGATGGAAGCCCGGCCGGAAAAAGCTCAGCCATTCGCCCGCGATGCGCGGGAACAGCCCGCGGCGCGGCCCGTACAGGAACGCGATCATCCGCAGCGTCCCGCGCACGTGATGTCCGGCGCCGCGATCGCGCCACAGCAGCGTCGCGTGCATCAGGAACACGGTCGGCCAGAATGTCAGCGTCGTCAGCAGATACACGCCGATGCGGATCAGGTAACGGCGCAGCCCCGGCTTCATCGCCGCATTCCACACGTCGAACGACACGGCCTTGTGCTCGGTTTCCTCGAGCGCGTGCCATATCCACATCTGCCGGTAGCCTTCGACCGAGCCTTCGAGACGCGTCGGGTCGCGCAGCAGCCAGTCGGCGAGCATCGCCGTGTAGTGTTCCGCCGCGACCGTGTGCGCGAGCTGCACCGAATGCGGCAGCTTGCGCTTCATGTAGCCGAGCACCGTCCACACGCGTTTGTCGAGCTTGCGCGCGGGCAAATGGTTCGCCTGCATCAACTCGTTGTATTCGACGTGCTCGCGCGTATGCATCGCTTCCTGGCCGATGAAGCCGAGCACCTGCTGCTTCAGCACGGGATCGTCGATCCGGTCGCGGTAATTGCGCACCGAATCCATGAAGAAGCGCTCGCCGGCCGGAAACAGCAGCGACAGCGCGTTGAAGAAATGGGTCACGTGCGACCCGAGGCCATGCCAGTCCTTCGCGCGTTCGACCGGCAGGTCGAAGCGCAGGTCGCGGCGCACCGGCATGATCCCGGCTGCGGTGGCGGAAGCGGCTGACTTCATGTTCATCGTTCTCCTTGTTCCGGAGCGGCCCGGCGCGTCATCCGACGCGGCCGGCGCAGGCCCGGGCGGTGCATCGCGCACCGCCAAAATCTTGACATCGACAGATGTAAAGATAGGCCGCCCGCGCCGGCATGCGCAAGCCGCGCGGTAGATGCGCGCTTCCAAACAGGGCACGGTCGAAACGGCGGAAAAAGCGGCGCTCGAACGGCACCCGGACGGGCCGCGATTCGAACGCGCTCGCCGGCCTGCGAGCAACGCGAGGCGGTCGGCACGGCATCCCGACATCGGTGCGAAAGCCCCGTTCGACGGGCGTATCGAGGAATCCGGCGGCGGTACGCGGGATGCGCAATACTGCCCCGGTAGCACCGATTCATACGCGCGGCGCACTCGCGCGGTGCAACCGCGGTCGTATGGCCCGCGATAAATTCAAACGCGCGTTCCATTTGCGTTTCCGGCACTCGCGGGCGCGGCGTCCCGCAGGCGCCAGCGACACGCGTGCCAGCGGGTGAAAGCCACGTGCGACGGCCCGTTGCGCGCTCGCCTACAATAGCGGTTTTACGCAACCCTCTTTCAGGAGAAGTCATGTCTGTCATCACGACCGAATCGGGCCTCAAATACGAAGACCTGACCGAAGGCACCGGCGCGGAAGCGCAAGCCGGCAAGACCGTCAGCGTCCACTACACGGGCTGGCTGACCGACGGTCAGAAATTCGATTCGAGCAAGGACCGCAACGACCCGTTCGCGTTCGTGCTCGGCGGCGGCATGGTCATCAAGGGCTGGGACGAAGGCGTGCAGGGCATGAAGGTCGGCGGCGTGCGTCGCCTGACGATTCCGCCGCAACTCGGCTACGGCCCGCGCGGCGCAGGCGGCGTGATTCCGCCGAATGCGACGCTCGTGTTCGAAGTCGAACTGCTCGACGTCTGACGACGCAATCGGCCGTTTCCTTCCGATGGAACGCATCGCCTCCCCCGCCATCGCGCTGCGCCGCTACGACACGTGCGAAGCGTCGGACGTGCACGACTTCCACCAGGTCGTGCTCGGTGTCGATGGCGCGATGGTGATGGCGGTGGACGGGATCGGCCGGCGCATCGACCGGCACGCGGCCTGGCTGATTCCGGCCGGCGCGCGCCACGACTATGCGGGCCTCGGCGACAATCGCCAGCTCGTGATCGACCTGCCCGCGGCATCGCTCGCGGTGCCGCAGCGGCTGTTCGACCGCGCACGCGCCGTGTCGATCGATCCGGCCCTCACGTCGCTCGTCGCGCAGGTCGCGGCGGCCGCCGCGCAGCTCGATGCAGCGGCCGGCGACGCGCACCGTTTCCAGTGGCAAGCCGCCGCGCGCCTGTGCGGCGCGCTGCTCGACGATGCCGGCATCGCCGCGCCCGCGTCGGGCCTCGATTTCGCGCGCATCGACCGCTGGCTGCGCGCACGGCTCGCCGAGCCGCTGCGCATCGCCGACCTCGCCGCGCACTGCGGCTACGGGATGCGCCGGTTTCATCAACTGTTCGTCGACGCGTTCGGCGAAACGCCGCATCGCTACCTGCAGCGGCTGCGGCTCGACGCGGCGGTCGTGCTGCTCGCCGACGGCCGCTATCCGCTCGTCGACATCGCGGGCATGGTCGGCTTCGCGGATCAAAGCACGTTCACGCATGCGTTCACGAAGCGTTTCGGCGTCGCGCCGGGACGCTGGCGCGGCGAGCGACATTGAGCGAATCCGTCCGCCCGAACACGCGTCGATCCACGTAGCGGCACGGTTCGGCAAACCGCGTCCGCGCCGGCCCGGTCGCGGCCTTCGTCGCCCCCGCTTCTTTCCCGTTCGCAGCCCGGCTGTATCGCATCGCGCGTATCGACGCTTCACGTCCCGCTGAAACATCGCCCACCCGTCGCGTCCTACGATGGGCGCATGGATACGACCACGCCCTCCCCCACCTTCCCGCCCGCGCTTGCACGCGTCGTCGCGACCGTCAGCACCGGTTTCGTCGTCACGCAGCTCGACGTGACGATCGTCAACATCGCGCTCGCGCATCTCGCTGCCGACCTTCGCCTGCCGGTCGCCGGCCTGCAGTGGGTCGTCGATGCGTACACGCTCGCGTTCGCGGTACTGATGCTGTCGGGCGGCGCGCTCGGCGACCGCTTCGGCGCGCGCCGCCTGTATGTCGCAGGCCTCGTGCTGTTCGCGCTCGCGTCGCTCGCGTGCGGCGCCGCGAACTCGCCCGCGATGCTGATCGCGGCCCGCGCGCTGCAGGGCGTCGGCGCCGCGGCGATGCTGCCCAATTCGCTCGCACTGCTCAACGACGCGTGCCGGCACGACCCGCACCTGCGTGCGCGGGCCGTCGGCTGGTGGACGGCGGCCGGCTCGATCTCGATCGCGGCCGGCCCGGTCGTCGGCGGTCTGCTGATCGCGGCGTGGGGCTGGCGCGGCATCTTCCTCGTGAACCTGCCGCTGTGCGCGGCAGGGCTCGCGGCCGCCTTTGCGTGGGTGCCCGCGCGCCGCGCGAAGGCTGCGCCGGCCGCGCAACCCCGTTCCATCCGCACTCTCGACCTGCGCGGCCAGCTCATCGCGATCGCGATGCTCACCGCGCTGACCGGCGCCGTGATCGAATGGCGGCCGCTCGGCTTCGCGCATCCGGTCGTCGCCGGCGGCTTCGCGCTGGCGGCGCTCGCCGCGCTCGCGTTCGTCGCGGTCGAATCGCGGACGGCCACGCCGATGCTGCCGCTGTCGCTGTTTCGTCATCGCACGTTCAGCGCGGCCGTGCTGTTCGGGATCTGCGTGAACCTCACGTACTACGGCACCGTGTTCGTGCTCGCGCTGTACCTGCAGCGCGCGCGCGGCGAATCGGCGTTGCAGGCGGGACTCGCGTTCCTGCCGCTGACGGGGGGCTTCCTGCTGTCGAATCTCGCGAGCGGCCGGGTCGTTGCGCGTCACGGCCCGCGTGCGCCGATGCTCGCGGGCGCACTCGTCGCCGCGCTCGGCTACGGGTCGCTGCATTTCGTCGACGCGTCGACGCCGCTGCCCTTCCTGCTCGTGCCGTTCCTGCTGATTCCGTCGGGCATGGGTTTCGCGGTGCCGGCAATGACGACGGCCGTGCTCGCGTCGGTCGCGCCCGCGCGGGCCGGCATCGCGTCGGCCGTGCTGAATACCGCGCGGCAGGCCGGCGGCGCGATGGGGGTCGCAGCTTTCGGCGCGCTCGCGGGCGGCGGCCGTGCGTGGCAGGTCGTCGACGGGTTGCGGATCGAAACGGCCGTGTCGGTCGCGCTGCTGGTCACGGCCGCGCTGCTCGCGACGCGGGTCCGGCCCGATGCGCATCGCGGTGCATCGCCCGCACGTCAGGCAGTGCCGGCCGTCGACTGACCTCGCGCGGTCACGCTTCGCCGGGGTCGCGCTGAATCAGGTGACGCCACGGAAAAACGCCGTGCATGACACTCACCGCCGCGTCGCGCCCGCTTCGTCGCCGACCTTCCTCACGACCGTCTCGGCCGCCTTCACGGGCCGGCCATCGTCGTGCCGCAGCGCGAGCCTGCGGATCGCGCGCCCCGTGTCGCGATCGACCAGCACCGAATGCGGCTCGCCGCGCGCGAACAGGTGCGCCTCGCCCCACTGCCGCAGCATCACGATGACCGGAAACAGTCCTTCGCCCTTTTTGGTCAGCGCGTACTCCTGATACGCGGTGCCGTCCGACGCCGGCACGACGTCGAACACGCCGGCCTCCACCAGCATCCTGAGCCGGTCGGACAGGATGTTGCTCGCGACGCCGAGGCTTGCGCGGAAATCGCCGAAGCGGCGCACGCCGTCGAACGCATCGCGCACGATCAGCAACGCCCAGCGATCGCCGACGATATCAGTCGCCCGCGCCACCGGGCACGGCGAATCCGCAAGACTTTTCTGCCTGGCCATGTTCCTCTCCGCAGTCGTGTCGGCCGCCTTCACGGCAGCGCCGGCCATCCGTGCGCGGGTCCGTCGCCCGCCGCACAACAAGTTGCATTTTAAAACTACTTTTCCTACACTCACACTAGTTTCAAATTGCAACTACTTTGCACGAGGAAACCCATGGCGTCTTCCTGTCATTCAAGCACCACTACGTCGAACGCACCGAATGCATCGCATCCGGCCGGCGACGGCCGCCTGTCCACGGCAAGCGTCGCGCTGCTGGCAGTCTGCTGCGCGGCGAGCGTCGCAAACGTCTACTACGCGCAGCCGCTGCTCGATTCGATCGCGCGGGATTTCGGCGTGTCGCAGGCGGCCGTCGGCGGCGTCATCACGGCCACGCAGCTCGGCTGTGCGCTCGCGCTGCTGTTCGTCGTGCCGCTCGGCGACCTGCTGAACCGCAAGCGGCTGATCGCCGTGCAGCTTCTGCTGCTGACGGCGGCCTGCATCGGCGTGGCCGTGTCGTCGACGCGCTTCGCGCTGCTGGCGGGGATGGTTGCGGTCGGGCTGCTCGGCACCGCGATGACGCAAGGGCTGATCGCATGCTCGGCCGCGCTTGCGGGCGCCGGCGAGCGCGGGCGCGTGGTGGGCGCCGCGCAGGGCGGCGTCGTGATCGGGCTGCTGGCCGCGCGTTCGCTGGCCGGCGTCGTCACCGATATCGCCGGCTGGCGTGCGGTCTATCTCGTCTCCGGCGCCCTCGCGATCGCGATGCTCGTCGCGCTGTCACGGCTGTTGCCCGACACGAACGGATCGCGCGAACGCATCGGTTACGCGGCGCTGTTGCGATCGATGGTGTCGCTGCTGTGCGACGAACGCGTGCTGCGCGTGCGCGGCGCGATCGCGTTGCTGATGTTCGCGGCGTTCAGCATCTTCTGGAGCGCGCTCGTGCTGCCGCTGAGCGCACCGCCGCATTCGATGTCGCATACGCAGATCGGCGCATTCGGTCTGGTCGGCGCACTCGGCGCGGCGGCCGCCACGCGCGCGGGCCGGCTTGCCGATCGCGGGCGCGGCGAAGCGACGACCGGCGCCGCGCTCGCGCTGCTCGCGTGCTCGTGGCTGCCGCTCGCGTTCGGCAATACGTCGATTGCGCTGCTGATCGTCGGCATCGTGCTGCTCGACGTCGGCGGACAGGCCGTCCACGTCGTCAACCAGAGCATGATTCTCGGCACGCGGCCCGACGCGCATGCGCGCCTCGTCGGCTGCTACATGCTGTTCTACTCGGCCGGCAGCGGGCTCGGTGCGATCGCGTCGACGATGATGTATGCGCGCGCCGGATGGACCGGCGTCTGCGCGCTCGGTGCGGTCGTGAGCGTTGCCGCGCTCGGCGTGTGGGCCGCGACGCTCAGGCGCGCGTGACGCGTGCCGGCCATGCGGATCGAATGGGGAAAACCGGCTCGCCCGCAGCGGGCGGCCGACGCGCGAACCGGCCGCACGCGCGCGCCGGTTCGACCTTCGGTTCGGCGCGCACGGTGCGCGCCGCGGGCGCTCAGCCTGCCGCCTGGATCGCCTCTTCGTACACGCCGGCGACACGTCGCGCGATCACCGCGTTGTCGAAATGCTCGCGCGCATAACGCTTGCACGCGGCCTCGTCGGGCAGCACGATCGCGCCCGACAGCGCGGCACCGAGCCCTTCCGCGATCGCATCCGCGCCGGTCGCCGGCAGCACGAGATCGTTGGACAGCCCGGCGACCGCCTCCGGCAGCCCGCCGACCGGCGTGACCAGCACGGGCGTGCCGGACGCGAGCGATTCGACGGTGATCAGCCCGAAGCCTTCGAGCGCGACCGTCGGCACGACGCTGACCGTCGCTGCGCGGTACAGCGCCGCGAGATGATGGTCGGGCACGAAGCCGAGCAGCTTCACGTTGTCCTGCAGCCCCGCCGCGTCGATGCGCTGCTGCAGTTCCTCGCCGATCTTGCCCTTGCCGGCGATCAGCAGCAGCACGTCCGGGTGACGGTGCCTGACGAGGCCGATCGCGTCGATCAGGTCCTCCAGCCCCATGCGCCGCACGAGCCGGCGCACGGCCAGCACGATCGGCCGGTCCTGCGGCAGTTGCAGCTTGTGCCGCGCCTCGCCGGGCGAGAGCGGCGTGTCGAACTGCGCGGTATCGACGCAGCCGGGAATCACGCGCACACGCGACGGTTCGATTCCGTAGCGGTTCGTCAGGATCTGGCCGAACGCCTGCGACAGCACGATCAGCCGCGACGAGCGCGTATAGACGGCCTGTTCGAGATAGCGCTTCGCGCGCTGCCCGAGCGTCGCGGCGCCCTCGACCTGGCTTTCGTCGGCCCACGGCCCCTGGAAGTGCGACACCTGCGGAATCCCGCGCGTCACGTCGAGGCCCGGGAACGTGTACAGCGCGAAGTGCGACGAAATCACGTCCGGCCGCTCGCTGCGGACCTCCTCGCGCAGCGCGCGCCGCGCGGCGAGCATCCGGCGCGCGAGCGTCTGCGACGCGGGTCCGAAGCCCTGGATCGCGCCGCCCGTGTCGTCGGCGACCTTCGGCGAGCCCGCGACGAGCCCGCGCACCTCGACGCCCGCGCCCGGCAACGCGCCGACGAGCGAGTAGTACATCCGGTCGAGGCCGCCCGCACGTTCGGGGAACCAGTGCATGCCGATCTGCAACGATTTGATCGGCCGGGAAGAGTGGGACATCACGATTGCTCCTGCGTGACTGCATGCTCGACCCGCTCGAAAGCGGACGGCTGCGTGGGTTGGCCGATGCGCCGGTAGAGCGCGACGTACTGGGCACCCATGTGCGCCCAGCCGAAACGGGTCATCAGTTCGCGGGCCGCGTCGCCCATCGCGCGGCAGGTGTCGCGCGACGCCGCGAGCGAACCGATCGCCTGTGCAAGGGCGGCCGGATCGTCCGGATCCTCCAGCACGATCCCGCATTCGCGCGTGATGATTTCCGCGCCGCCCGCGGTACGAGCGGTGACGACCGGCAGCCCGGCCGCCATCGCCTCGAGCAGCGACAGGCTCATCGCTTCGTAGCGCGACGGAAACACATAGGCGTCGACCGAGCGCATCAGCGTCGGCATGTTTTTCACGAGGCCGAGGAAATGCACGCGCGATTCGATGCCGAGCGCGCGCGCTTCTTCCGGGTACGGGCTGCCCGGCAGATAGCCGGCCACCGCCAGATGGACGTTCGCCGGCAGCTTCGTCAGCGCCTTCAGCACGGTGCCGAGGTTCTTGCGCGGCGTGCGCAGGTCGCCGACGAACAGCAGCAGGAACGCGTCGTCCGGCAGCTCGAACGCCGCGCGGTCGGCCTGCGCGCCCGCGAACGCGCTGCCGTCGACGCCGTTGTAGATCACGCTGATCTTGCGGCTGTCGATGCCGAGCGCGGCGATCTCGTCGGCCACCTTCTGCGACACGGCGGTGATCGCACGCGAACGCCGGTAGGCCCAGCGCTCGAGCGCGGTATTCACGCGCGTATAGACGTACTGGTAAGCGGACCACATCCCCTTCGTGAGCCCGAACGGATAATACGGGCTCCTGAACCAGCCGCCGTGCACGAAGTGAGCGGTATTCACGTCGGCCTTGATCCACGAGATGAAGCCGTTCACGTGCAGCACGTCGTACTCGCTGCGATGCGCGCGCAGCCACCACGCGCTCTTCAGCGCGAACACCTGCTGCCTGACGAGATTCGACGGCCAGAAACGCCCGACCTTCACGGGCACCCAGCGCACGCGCGGGTCGGCCAGCAGCTCGGGCGCGACGTGCGACGCGACCAGCGTGACCTCGTAGTGCTCGGCCAGCGCCGCGCGCGCGATTTCGTAATTGACGCGGCCCTGCCCGTCGTTATGTCGCACGACATGCGTGACGATCGCGATTCTCAAAGGTCGCCTCCCCGTGAACGCGCGGCGGCCAGCAAGCGTTGCGCCTTCTGCCAGTGCGCCGCGGAAAGTATCGAAAAAATGGCTGTAAACATCAGCAGGCCGCCCGTGCCGATCAGCGAGTTCGTGAACACGAGCATCGCGAACGTCGACAGGCACAGGCTCAGGCACGCACCGACGAACTTGTCCTTGCGCAGCTTGAACGCCGCGCGCAGCGTGCGGCCGAACAGCATCACGACACCGGCGAGATACAGCAGCGTGCCGGGCCAGCCGAGCACGAACGGCACGTTCATCACGCCGCTGTCGAAGCTGCCGTACTTGCCGAGCTCGCCGCTGTCGCTCGACAGCTTCGTCGATGCGCCCGTCGCGCCCATCCCTTCGCCGGCGACGTCGGTAAACGCCGTCTGCGCGAAGGTTGCGTAAAACTTGTTGCGATCGTCGTAGCTGCGGTCGTCCTTCAGGTTCGTGATCGACTGGAGACGCTGGCCGAGACGGTCGGCCACCGGCCCGACGGTCAGCAGCGGCACGCATAACCCGACCAGCACGACGCCGCTGATGAGGATCCGCATCCGCACGCGGTTGTTCGACTGCGCGAGCTGGATCGCGAGTGCGATCACCCAGCCGCCCCACGTCGAACGCACGAGACACAGCGCGAACGATACGAAGCCGGCCGCCCCCGCGAACCAGCGGATCTTCTGCGGTGCCGCGAGCACGAACACCAGCGCGCCCATCATCGCGAACGCGAACGGCCCCGACGAGTTCATCGTGCTGAATACCCGCACGCCGTACGGCACCGGCTCGCCCTGCGAACCCATGTCCGAACCGATCATCCACAGCACGTCCCACTGCGGCATCACGAAGTACTGCACGACGCCGTACACGCCCATCACGAGCATGCCCCACATGAACGTGGACAGCAGCACGTCGCGGTACTCGGGATAGTCGCGCGCGTTGACCATGATGTGAAAGCCGATCAGCACCGGGTACACCCAGTTCGCCAGGTCGTAGGTCGCGGCCATCACACCGCTCGACACGATCCCGACGAGGTACGCGTACGTGAGCCCGAACAGCATCAGCAGCACCGGTATCCCGCGCCGCTGCGCGAGCACGCGGTAATGCCGGATCAGCCCGAGGCCGGCGATCATCGTCACCGCGAGCGGGGCAACCTGGATCAGGCTCGTCGGCGTGAAAGCGCCCTTCGACCAGTCGGCGAGACGCCGCACTTCCGGGCTCAGGAACCACACCCACCACATGAAGCCGACATAGCGCGCCGGGCTCTTGAAATACAGCCAGATGCCGACCGCGATGGCCAGCACCGGAAACGCGAGCGTCAGCACCTTGCCCTGGTGAATGGCGATCAGCGCGGCGGTGAACGACCACAGTCCGGCCTGCCCGATCCAGTGCTTCGGTTCGGCAAACCAGCTGCGGTTGCGCGACGGTGCGCGTTCGGCGGCAATCGTACTCATCGATCCGCTCTCACCGCGACGACGGACGCGAATCCGCAAGCGGCATCGCCAGGCCCGCGGCCGCCGGCGTGCGACGCCGGCGCAGCATGTCGCGCGTGATCCGCACGTGCTGCTCGGCGAACGCCTGGGTGGTCAGGTCGCGCTCGCGCAGGCACGCGGCGGCGGCCCGCGCGCAGCCGAGCGCCGCAACCGGATCGGCGACGAAGCGGTCGGCGGCCTGACGCATCGCCTGCGCGTCGAACGCCGGCACATAGGCGGCCGTATCGTGCGGGAAGTAGTCGCTGAGCCCGCCGACGTCGGACACGATCATCGGCTTGCCGACGGCTGCCGCCTCGAGCATCACGGTGATGCCCGACGCGTGGAAGTTCGGCCGCAGCGGCACGACGATCACGTCGGCCCAGGCGTACAGTTCGTGCTGCTTCGCGAGCCCCGACG
Source organism: Burkholderia pyrrocinia (assembly GCF_018417535.1). Taxonomy (NCBI): domain Bacteria; kingdom Pseudomonadati; phylum Pseudomonadota; class Betaproteobacteria; order Burkholderiales; family Burkholderiaceae; genus Burkholderia; species Burkholderia pyrrocinia. Next base: position 1,298,880 of record NZ_CP070978.1, read on the forward strand.
CGGAGCCGATCTTCACGTTCGGCGCATGCCACTCGCGCGGCACGCGACGCCGCGTCGCGAGCCGCACGTCGTAGCGTTCGTCGCCGCCGAACGCGGCGAGAAACGTGCGCCAGTCGCGATCGCGGTCGTTGCCGATCGCCGCGATCCGCAGCGGCCGGTTCGGCTTCCACTGCTGCGGCTCGGTAAGCGGGAAATCCTGCGTGTTCAGCCCGTAGTAGACGAACTCGGCATCGCGACCGAGGTAGCGGCGGCACAGCTCGGCGTTGTCGCGGGCGAGCGTGGTCAGCGCGTCGGCACGCGCGAGCAGCTTGCGGTACAGCCAGCGGCGCGGGCCGCCGAAGCTGCCCCACTTGTCGAACAACCACACGCTCTGCGCGAGCAGCAGCGGGCGCTTGCCCTGCGCGCCGGCGAGCTTCAGGATCAGCGAAGCGGCAAGATGCTCCTGCTCGGTGTGCGTCCAGATCACATCAGTGTTCAGCAGCGCGGCGCGGTTGCGCCACGCATGCACGACGTCGAAGCCGAGCGCCGCCTTCAGCGCGCGGCGCGCGAGGCTGGCGATACGGTTCTCGCCGCCGTCCTGCGAATACGTCAGCCGGAATTCGTCGGATTCGGCGTGGTGATAGCCGTACAGGCAGCCGATGTTCTCGCCTTTCCGGTAGGTACGCGGATCGGCGCCGTAAAACAGGTGGACGTGAACGTTCGTTGTAGTCATGTCAACCTCCGCCGGGCCGCCCCGAGGAGGCTGACCGCCCCCTCGGGGGGCAGCGCGCAAAGCAAGCGTGGGGGTTGTTTCATTTCGAGCCCTCCGGGGGTGGCCGCGCGCGATGCGCGCAGCCCGTTCAAGACGTCACCGGCGGCATCGCCGCACGGTGGGGGGCAAGGTTCGCGCGGCGCGCATCGCGTGCGCCGCGGCGCACCGCGCGCCAGTGCTCGCGGATCCGGTTGCGCTTCGCCGTATGCAGCGACAGCAGCACGTGCGCGAAACCCGGATAGACGCGCGTACCAACCAGCGTCCACCACCACCACGCGATCTCGCGCCGCAGCGGCGGCAGATGCTCGCGCAGGATCAGATGCAGGTTGTACGCGCCGTTGCTGATCGCATTCAGCGACGCGGCATCGCGCCGGTCGTCGTCGAAGCGCTCGGCCGGGAAATGATCGACCGCGATCGCCGGGTCGTAGACGAGCTTCCAGCCGGCGCGCTGCACGTGCATGCTGAAGCCCATGTCGTTGTGCACCTGCGCACCGGCGCCGCGCAGCCGCGTGTCGAAGCGCACCCGTTCGATCGCGGTGCGGCGGTAGCTCATGTTCGCGCCTTTCAGCATGTCGACTTCGCGCGCGCCGCCGACGCCGAGGTGATGATTGCCGACGATCTTGCCGGACAGCGTGAGCTGGCCGACGAGTTCGCGCGATTCGTCGAGCACGCGGCCTTTCTCGTGCACCCAGTCGCGCCCGCCGACCGCACCCACGCGCGGATCGGCCTGGAATACCGACTCGACGCGCACGAGCCAGTCGGGGTGCGGCGCCGCATCGTCGTCGGTGATCGCGACGATGTCGCCGTTCGCCGAGTCGAGCCCCTTGTTCAGCGCGGCGACCTGCCCCGGCACATCGACCGGCACGATGCGCAGCGGCAGCGCGCCGCCGACCGCCGGATCGGCGAGCCGTTCGTGCGTGGCGTCGTCCTCCGGGCGCGCGACGACGATCACCTCGTCGGGCAGCCGCTGCTGGCGCTGCAGCGCCAGCAGGCAGCGCGCGAGGTCGGCGGGACGCCGATAGGTCGGAACGAGCACGGAAATTTTCATCGATGGTTCTCCAGTCGGCCGGGCGGGCGCGCGTCGCGCCGGCCCGGTTTCGCGCACTGCGGTCAGGCGCTCAGGTATTCGTGCACGGCTGCATAACCGCGGCCGTAGCCGCGCGCCTTCGGCGGCACGCCGTTGAAGATCCCGCCTTCCAGATCGACGCCCGCGGTACGCAGGCGCTTGATCGCGTCGGCGATCTCGCCTTCGGTGTGCATGCCCGAGCGCAGCACGAGGAACGTCGAGCCGGCCATGCGGCCGATGATGGTCGCGTCGGTCACCGCCAGCACCGGCGGCGAATCGATCAGCACGACGTCGTAGCGCTTGCTGAGTCCTTCGAGGTATTGCGGCAGGCGCGTCGACATCAGCAGTTCCGACGGATTCGGCGGACGCGTGCCGGCCGCGATGAACGACAGGCCCTGCACCGGCGTTTCACGCACGGCATCCTCGAGCGCCGACTGGTCGCTCAACAGCTCGGACAGGCCCGGCTGCACGGTGAGGCCGAAGTAGCGGTCGAGCAGGCCGCGACGCATGTCGGCGTCGATCAGCAGCACGCGCTTGCCCGAATGCGCGAGCAGCACCGCGAGGTTGACCGCCAGGAAACTCTTGCCGATACCGGGCGTCGGGCCCGTCAGCACGATCACGCGGTTCTTCGCATCCATCATCGCGAACTGCATCGCGGTGCGCAGGCTGCGCAGGCTCTCGACGCTGAGATCCTTCGGACGCAGGCTCGCGAGGATCGGCCGCGCACGGCCGCCGCCCTTTTCGGCCGCGGCATCGAGCTTCACCTGCTCGGCGCTTTGCGGCACCAGCCCGTACAGCGGCAGGTTGAACGCGCGCTCGATGCGATCGGGATCCTCGATACCCTGGAACATGTTGCGGCGCAGGAACACGACGCCCGTGCCGAGAATCAGGCCCAGGAACACGGCGGCCGACAGGATCAGCACCTTCTTCGGCTTGACCGGGTCGCCGGGACGCAGTGCCGAATCGACGAGGTGGATGTTGCCGCCCGTGCCGGCCTTCTGCACCGACAGTTCCTGCACGCGGTTCAGCAGCAGCACGTAGATGTCCTCGGCGACCTTCGCGTCGCGCTGGAGCTGGACGGCCTTCACTTCGGTCGCCGGCAGGCTGCGGAAGCGGTTCGCGTACTTGTCCTTCTCGCCTTCGAGCTCGGCGAGCTGCTGCTTCGCGGCGATCACCATCGGGTGCGAATCGGTGAAGCGCTGCGCGAGCGACGCGAGCTGCAGGCGCTGCGCGGCGATCTGCTGCTCGTACTGCACGCTGCCCTCGAGGTAGACCTTCGCCTCGTCGCTCGCGTTGATCGAGCCCGACGTGCGCTGGTATTGCGTCAGCGCGGCTTCCGCGTGCTCGAGGTCGGCCTTCAGGCGCGGTTCCTCGCCCTTCAGGAAGTCGAGCATCTTGGTCGCTTCGGCCTGCTTCGCAACCACGTGCTGGTTCAGGTACGACTGCGCGAGCGCGTTCGCGATCGCGGCGGTCTGGTCCGGATCCTTGCCTTCGAGCGAGATCTGCACGACGCCCGTCTGCTTGCCCTGCTCGGTCACCTGGATGCCGGTCTGGAAGCCGCTGATCGCGTCGAGATCGTTGTAGCGAACCACCGTGAACTGCGTGCCGGGGCGCGCGACGAGTTTCTTCACAAGCAGCGTCACGCCGCCGCCCTGTGCCGACTCGCCGACCTGGCCCGACAGCAGCCGGGTGCCGTTCTCATTGACGAGCGAATAGGTATCGTTCGGGCCGGCCGTCAGCGTCAGCTTCTTGCCTTCGAGCGCGGGCACGACGCTGATCGAATCGATGTCGGCGACTTCCCCGCCCCACGCATACGATTTCAGGCCGAGCCACGGCCGCGCCGGCGTGCCCGGCGTCGCGACGCGCGCGGCGAGGCTGCCGATCACCGGCAGCGTCTTCGGCACGACCGAGAAGTTCAGCTTGAACTGCTCGACGACCGGCGCGACGACGCCGCGGCTCTTGATGATCTCGATTTCCGCATCGGTCGGCGCCTGCTGCGGGCCGCTGTTGATCGACGCGCCCGTCTGCGTCTGCGTGAGCGCCTGCGACGTGTTGTCGTTGCCCTCGACCCGCACGTGCACGTCGGCCTGATACACCGGCTTCGCGATGTAGCAGTAGAGGCCGGCGAGCGCGACGACCGTCACCGCGATGCCGAGCAGCAGCCAGATGTCGTCCATGATCACCTGGAGCAACTGGCCGAGGACGACGTCCTCTTCCTCGGTTTTCACGGACAGATCCGCGTAGGAGTGTTTCGCTTGCGTGTTCACCATTCGTTCCCGCTTGAGTGGTGCCGGGGCGGAGGCGCCGCCCCGGCGGGCTATCAGCGCGTGATTTGCCGCATGTAGAAGATCGTCTGGATCGTCGGCAGCACCTGCTGCAGCACCCGGTTGAACTGCACCGAGCTGGCCGTGCTGACGTAGACCACATCGAGCGGCTGAAGCGGGAAGCGGCTCGACAGCATCAGCGCATCGGGCTGCGTCATGTCGAGACGGAACACTTCAGGCTTCGTCGGGTTGTCGCGCATCCCGCGCATCACGTAGATCTTGCGCGGGTTCGCATCGGTGTCGAGAATGCCGCCGCCGGCCGTCAGCGCGTCGGCGATGGTCAGCTTGCCCTTGAGCATCGGCACCGTGACCGGCGTCTTGACCTCGCCCATGATGAACACGCGGCTGTCGCTGCGGTCCGGCACGTTGACGATGTCGCCCTGCTGCAGCATCACGTTCTGCCGCACTTCGCCGCGGTCGAGCACGCCGTTCGCGTCGAGCGTGTAGAGCTTGCCGTCGCGCGTCAGGCGCACGCGCTGCAGGTCGGCGTCGGTGGTCGAGCCGCCCGAGCGCGAGATCGCGTCGACCAGCGTCAGCGGCACGTCGCTCATCGCGAGCGGGCCCGGTGTCTTCACTTCGCCCGTCACCTGCACCTTCTGGCTGCGGAACGACAGCACGCGCACGTCGAGCTGCGGATTCTTCACATAGCGCGCGAGACGCGTGGCCAGCTCGTCACGGGTCTGCGCGATCGTCTTGCCCGCCACGTGGATGCGGCCGACGAACGGGAAGAAGATCGTGCCGTCGGCGGCCACCGTCTGGCCGTAAGGATCGGCCTGGCCCGGCAGCGACGACGAATAGGGCTGCTGCAGCGCGCCCGCGATCGTCTGCGTCGTGTTGCCGCCGCTCGAGAACGACTGGCCCTGCGGCGTCGTCAGCTCGGGGTGGTCCCAGACGGTGACGCCGAGGATGTCCTGCGGGCCGACGCGGTACACGTACTGCGACGGATCGGTATAGCGCGCAGGCGGCAGCGGATGCTCGACCTGCTGCTTCTGCAGCTGGTCCATCACCACTTTGGCGTCGATGTAATGAACCGGATAGGTCTCGGCCGCTTCCTGGCGGCCTTCGTCCTTCAGGTTCGACGAGTCGAGATAGTTGCCGGGTGCGGTTGCGCAGGCTGACAGGAAAGTCGTCAGCGCGACGGCAAGCGCCACCGGGCGCATCGGGCGTTTCAGCATAGTTTCTGTAGCCATCCTTGAACCAGACGTTCGATCAGTGAGTAGCTCTCGCGGTAATCGGCCTCGGGGCCGCCGTGCGGATCGGCAATTTCGGCCCCTTCCCACTTGCCGAGCAGGTGGACCTTGCCGCGCGCGAACGGATCGACCGCTTCGACGGCCGCAATCTGTCCGCGCTCGCTGACGAGAATCAGGTCGGCGTCGCGCACGAACCGGCGCGACAGCCGCCGCGAGCGGTGGGTCGTCGCATCGACGCCGCGCTCCGCGAGCAACTGCCGCATCACCGGATCGATGCCGTCGCCGTCGTTCGCATGAACGCCGGCCGAGTGAAACGTCGGACGCGGGCCGCCGCGCGACGCGGCGTGCGACTTGAACAGCATTTCCGCCGCCGGGCTGCGGCAGACGTTCGCGTGGCAGACGATCAGGATGTTCCGGAACATGGCGTCTCGTAACGTGTGACGTGAAACGGGTTATGCGCTCGCGCGCGCGGTGCCCGGCACGCGGGCGGCGACGGCCTGGCGCGAGCCCGGCCGGCCGATCGGGTGGTACTCGATGCCCTGCTCGCTCATCGTCTCCGGCTCGTACAGGTTGCGGCCGTCGAAAATCACCGGCGCTTTCCACAGGCGGCCGAGCGCGACGAAGTCGGGGCTCTTGAATGCCTTCCATTCGGTGACGATCACGAGCGCATCGGCGTCGCGCGCGGCTTGCGCTTCATCGTCGACGAAGCTCAGGCGCTCGAGCCAGCTCGGGTGATCGGCGAGATCGAGCGCGATCACGCGGCGCGCTTCCTGCTGCGCGACCGGGTCGTACGCGGCGACGCGCGCGCCGCGCGACAGCAGCTCGGCGATCAGCTCGCGGCTCGGCGCTTCGCGCATGTCGTCGGTGTTCGGCTTGAATGCGAGGCCCCAGATCGCGAACGTGCGGCCGGTCAGGTCCTCGCCGAAACGCGCAACGATCTTGTCGGCGAGCACGCGCTTTTGCGTCGCGTTGACCGACGACACGGCCTTCAGGATCTGCAGCGATTGCCCGTGCTCGTCGGCCGTGCGGATCAGCGCCTCGACGTCCTTCGGGAAGCACGAGCCGCCGTAGCCGCAGCCGGCATACAGGAAGTGATAGCCGATGCGCGGGTCGGAGCCGATCCCGCGGCGCACGGCCTCGATGTCCGCGCCAAAGCGGTCGGCGAGGTTCGCCAGTTCGTTCATGAACGAGATGCGCGTCGCGAGCATCGCGTTCGCCGCGTATTTCGTGAACTCGGCCGAGCGCACGTCCATGTACAGCGTGCGTTCGTGGTTGCGGTTGAACGGCGCGTACAGCTTCTTCATCAGCTCGCGGGCGCGTTCGCCCGGCACGTCGTCGTCGCAGCCGATCACGATGCGGTCCGGCCGCGTGAAATCGTCGACCGCCGCGCCTTCCTTCAGGAACTCCGGATTCGACACGACCGAGAACATCTGGTCGCCGCCGCGCTTCGCGAGCTCCTCGGCGACCGCCGCGCGCACGCGCTCGGCCGTGCCGACCGGCACCGTCGACTTGTCGACGATCACCTTGAAGCCCGTCATGGTGCGGCCGATGTTGCGCGCCGCCGCGAGCACGTATTGCAGGTCGGCCGAGCCGTCCTCGTCGGGCGGCGTGCCGACCGCGATGAACTGCACGTCGCCGTGCGCGACCGCGGCCTCGACGTCGGTCGAGAAACGCAGGCGGCCGGCCGAGCGGTTGCGCGCGATGACTTCCTTGAGGCCCGGCTCGTGGATCGGCACGCCGCCGTTGTTCAGGATGTCGATCTTTGCCTGGTCGACGTCGAGACAGAACACGTCGTGCCCGATGTCGGCGAGACAGGCGCCGGTGACAAGACCTACGTAACCGCTGCCGATGATAGTCAGATTCATGATGTGTCGGACCTCGTGACCAATGATTCGAAATTCGTAAAAGCGGAATGCCTGCGCGGGAGTGCGTCAGTAAGCGTTGCTGCCGGTGAAGCCTTTCCAGAGCGTCAGCGCGACGATCTTGATGTCGAGCCAGAACGACCAGTTCTGCATGTAGTACAGATCGAGTTTCACGCGGCCCATCATCTTCTCGATCTGGTCGGTCTCGCCGCGAAAGCCGTTGATCTGCGCCCACCCGGTGATGCCGGGCTTGATCCGGTAGCGGAACATGTAGCCCTTGACCAGATCCTTGTAGATGTCGTCGTGCGCGAGCGCATGCGGGCGCGGGCCGACGACCGACATCTCGCCCTTCAGCACGTTGATGAACTGCGGCAGCTCGTCGAGGCTCGTGCGGCGCAGGAACCGGCCGACCGGCGTCACGCGCGTGTCGTGCTTGGTCGCCTGCGTCACCGTGCCCGCCGCTTCCTGGTGCACCTTCATCGAGCGGAACTTGTAGATCTCGAACTCGTGCCCATCGATGCCCTTGCGTTTCTGGCGGAAGAACACCGGGCCGCGCGACGTCAGCTTGATCAGGCCCGCGATCAGCAGCATCACCGGCGCGAGCGCGGTGAGCGCCGCCAGCGCGAACAGCCGGTCGAACACGAACTTCGGCAGGATCCGCACGTCGGTGATCGGCGACGCCGCGAGGTTGATCGCCGGCACGCCGAGCACCTCGACCACTTCCTGGTTGAAGAACGACAGCGTGCGCACGTCCGGAATGAAACGGATGTTCACGAAGTCGTGGCGGAACACCGTCACGATCTGGTGAATCCTCGGTTCCTCCGAGATCGGCAGCGTGAGCCACAGCTCGCGGATCGCGCGGCTGCGCACGAGCCACACCAGCGATTCGAACTGCCGCTCGATGCGCACGTCGTCGAGTGCGACATCGCCCGGCGCCTCGCTTTCGTCGTACACGCACACGGGGTTGAAGCCTGCTTCCGGCCGCGCGCGCATCTGCGCGATCAGCCGCCGCGCCGCCGGCGTACCGCCGACGATCGCGACCGCCTTCAGGTTGTAGCCGCCGCGGCGCAATTGCCGCAGCACGACGTGCACGCAGGCCTTCGAGCCGGCGAGCAACGCCATCGTCACAAGCGCCCAGTACCCGAGCCACAGCCGCGACAGGTCGCCCGACTGGTGAAAACTGAAGCTCATCAGGATGCCCGCGAGCTCGACCACGAGCCACGCGAACGCGACACGCCCCATCAGCGCGACGAGACGCTTGCCGCGCCACGACTGGTAGATGCCGATGGCCGGAAAGAACACCACGACCAGCAGGCAGTCGAACAGCACCGTCGTGCGCTGCAGGTCGTTGAGCCAGACGCTGCCGTCGTGCAGCGCGGCGGCGATCAGCGCCCCCGCCACGACCATCGCGATATCGATGACTCTCGCCAGCACGCTCAACATGTCTGCTTCCTCTTTGAACAGGCGTTTGCCGAACAGCTCCTCGTGCAGCCCGTGCCGCACATTCGATTCAAACGTTGCATGACGCTATTGAAGCGACAAGAAATTCGCCCCTCAAGCGCACAAGTATTTCGAAAAATAATCGGAAAATTTTGCCGTGAAATTTTTGAATTAATTCGGCACGTTTTCCCGAATCGATCGGGAATCGAGAAGTTTTCGGAAATTTTGTGTTCGTCTCGCGCCCTTTGCAGGCATTGGATTGCCGACAATTTCCGGAATTATTTCTTATTTTTTTATTTGCATCCGATACTATCGCGGAAAATTTTTCCAGGTGAATGCCTGCCGAATATCAGGCAATGGATCCGGTTTTATTGTCGATTTACTTCATGCTACAACGACAGGCACTGACTTCAACCGTGGAGAGTGTCATCATGAATGCTCCGGCCGTGGCAGCCGAAACGCGCCAATCTTCTTCCGCCGCCCCCGCCGCCGGCACGCGCCTCGCCGTGCAGCCGGTGATTCTTGCCGGCGGTTCCGGCACACGCCTGTGGCCGATGTCGCGCGAACGTTTTCCGAAACAGCTCATCGGCCTGCTCGGCGAGCATTCGCTGCTGCAGTCGACCGCGCTGCGCCTCGACGGCCTGACGGCCGACCACCCGCTGAACGACGACGTGCTGATCGTGTGCGGCGAGGATCACCGCTTCACGACCGCCGAACAACTGCGCCTGACGGCCAAGCCCGCAACGATCATGCTCGAGCCGCTCGGCCGCGACACCGCGCCCGCGCTGACGCTCGCCGCGTTGCGGCTCGTCGCCGACGGCAACGATGCGGTGATGACCGTGATGCCGGCCGACCATGCGGTCGCCGACCTGCCCCGCTTCCACGCGGCCGTCGCGGCCGGCGTGCATTGCGCGGCGCAAGGCAGGATCGCGACGATGGGCATCGTGCCCACGCACGCGGAAACCGGCTACGGCTACATCCGCGTCGGCGCGCCGCTCGGCGACGCCGCGACGGGCGACCTCGACGTGCGCCGCCTCGACCGTTTCGTCGAGAAGCCGCACCTCGAACTCGCGCAGCAGTACGTCGCGTCCGGCGAGTACTGGTGGAACAGCGGGATCTTCATCGTCCGCGCGTCGGTGTGGCTGAAGGCGATCCGCCAGCTCGAACCGGCGATCTACGCGTCCTGCGAACAGGCCGTCGCGCAGGGCAAGGCCGATGGCGACTTCTTCCGCGTCGATCGCGAAGCATTCGCCGCATCGCCGTCGAACTCGATCGACTACGCGGTGATGGAGCCGCTCGCGAGCCTGCCGCAACTGTGCGAGAGCGTCGTCGTGCCGCTCGACGCGGGCTGGTCGGACGTCGGCTCGTGGGACGCGATCTGGCAGATCTCGTCGAAGGACAAGGCCAGGAACGTCGGCCGCGGCAACGTGCTGTTCGAAGGCGCCGAATCGACCTTCGCGCATTCGGAAAGCCGGCTCGTCGCCTGCGTCGGCACGCAGAACCTCGTCGTCGTCGAAACGCCCGACGCCGTGCTCGTCGCGGACAAGTCGCGCGTGCAGGACGTGAAGAAGATCGTCAGCCGCATCAAGGCGCAACAAGGCGCGGAAGCCACCGATCACCGCAAGGTGCATCGTCCGTGGGGCCACTACGACTCGGTCGACATGGGCGAGCGCTTCCAGGTGAAACGCATCGTCGTGAAACCGGGTGCGCGACTGTCGCTGCAGATGCACCACCATCGCGCCGAACACTGGATCGTCGTGCGCGGCACCGCGCGCATCACGCGCGGCGACGAAACGTTCCTGCTGTCCGAAAACGAATCGACGTACATCCCGCTCGGCGTGTCGCACCGCCTGGAGAACCCCGGCAAGATGCCGCTCGAACTGATCGAAGTGCAGTCGGGTGCGTATCTCGGCGAGGACGATATCGTCCGCTTCGACGATACCTACGGCCGGCAGTGACGCAACAAGCGCCGGGAGCGCCGCTGCGACAGCGGCGCTCCCGGCGCGGCAAGCATGGACAGACGACACTTCCGCGCGGGCGTCGTGGCACACGACGGCCCGCGCGTTGCATTGGAGCGGCGCTCAACCTACGCGGTACGCGTATTCGCGGCGCTCCGACTGCACCGGATCGTTGCGGCTTTCGGACAGCGCACCCGCGTGACGCTCGGCGATGAAGCGCTTGATGTCCGACTCGGCGCGCGCCAGCGCGGACAAACCGGCCAGCACTTCGCTTTGCGGTGCGCGTGCCGGCTCGTCGCTCGCACCGTGGCGATCGATCCACTGGCGTGCCCAGTCGAGCGCGAACTGCTCGGCTTCCTCGGCATCGGTGAAACGCGGACCGATGAGGCCCGAGCGCTCGACGCGCCGGTCGTCCTGCGAGATCTCGGCCCACGCGCGATACATCAGGTTCTGCACGGGCTGCGCGATGCCGCAGATCGTATAGCCGCGATACTCGTCGACTTGCGGTTCGGACGCGGCGAAGCGCGCCGACGACGCACGCGCATGGCGCAGCTCCGCTGCCGGCGTACCGGGCACCACGAACGACGCGCCGGCCGGATCGGCCGCTTCGTCGCCCGGCATCGCGCTCACCGACGCACCTTCGCCCTCCCAAACGTTTGCCTGCGCAACCGGCAATTGCCACGACTCGGGGTTTTGCCAGAACACGCCGCGCAAACGATCGTTGTCGGGCACGGGCTCCGCACGGCGCGCAGGCACGACCGGTACCGGCGGCGGCGGAACATACGCGAACGTGCGCCCGCTGAACTGGGTCAGCACGTCGATCATCTGCAACAGCGTGCCGCTCGCGAGCCACTCCTCGTAGCGACGACGGCACGTCGGCCCGGACGGATAGCGTCCGGGCAGCTTGGACCAGGCTTCACCGGTCGTCAGGATCCAGAGCACCGCGTTGGCAACGACGCGCGGTTCGGCTCGTGGACGCCCACGACGATTCAGCCGGATGGGTTCATCGGCGATCAGCGTTGAAAGACGACACCACTCTTCATCGTTAAGCTCATCGAAGAACATAGTAGATCTCTCCACGCAGCCAGGCCGGGCTGCGATTGGCGGCGCCGTCGCGACTTATCGCGTCGCGGGGCGGCCAGGTTGCACATTATGGTTATCCGGTGTTGTGCATGCCGGCCCGACACCGCACTTTCACGGTGCCGGCATTCCCGGCAATGGCGCACAAATCACGGTCTCACTCCAATGTGGGAATTTTTGTGCACGAAGCATACCATCCTCAGGGTTTATCTCAATATGACAATGACTTAATGTTACGCACTGAAACAACCTGCCAAGGATACGTAATCCATTTACGCATGAATTTTTTTGCGAGATCTTTATGCCCGTCGCTGCAAAGGCCCGTCCGGCGGGGCTCCGCAGGGCATGAAGAATGGCCTCCAATGGGCCTTTCCGGGCTGTTCCGACCCCTACCCGAAACAATTGCGGGAATCGCTGCCTAAAATCGGTAAATCAGGGAAAATTCGGTAACAAGATATTCACGAATCGGTAAATCATTCAATTTCCGTTCAACTAAATTATCTTCGTGCACAATCTTTTTATTGTTTCTCCGCGAGTGATGAAAACCCCGTGACGCGGGATGCACATTGTTTCCCCGCACGCAAGCACGGGACACCTGTTACATCTTCGCGGCGACGGGCGAGCGGCCGCGCCGCGCCGCTCGCGGAAAACCTGATTCGGGTCGGAACGGAAAGCGGAATGACGCATGCGGGACGCGCGGCGGTCGTGTCAGCGCAGGTCGCCGGCCAGCGCGCAGTCTGACGACACGAAATCCGGCCGCGGCCCGGCCATCGCCTTGAACACGGGCGCGCCGATCCGCATCGCGTCCGCATGGAATTCCTTCTTCACGCCGAACGTGCCCGCATGGCCCGAGCAGCGCTCGACGACATTCACGCGCGTATCGGGCACGAGCGACAGCGCATCGGCCGTCTTGCGGCCGATGTTCTGCACGCGCGCATGGCACGGCACGTGATACGACACGGTGCCGAGGCCGGTCTTGAAGTCGGTCTTCAGCAGCCGGTCGCGATGCCGCTCGAACGATCGTGCGAATGTGCGCACGACACGATGCGCAACCGATAACGCATCGCACCGGGGCAATGACATCATGCCCCGGTGCGATGCGTGTTGCACGAGGCGTCACCGACCGCGCGACGCCCCGCTCGCCCGGCCCGGTGCGTGCGGGCCGGGCAAACGACGTTTACCGAACGTCGTCGGCAGGCGACGGACGCACCATGTAGCTGACGATGCGCCCCGGCCCCGACACGCGCCCCAGGCTGGACACGTTGCCGTAGCTGCTCGTGACGCCCGACAACCCGTTGTACAGGCGACCCGTCACGAAGACCGAATCGCCGCCGTGCAACGTGCCGTTGTTGGTCACGTTGCCCATGACCTTGACGTCGCCGGCCTCGATCGTGCCGCGGTTGATCACGTTGCCCATCGCCGAGAGCAACTTCTCCGCGCGCAGCGTGCCGTTGTTGGTCGTGCTGCCCATGACCTGAACGTCGCGGGCCTCGAGCGTACCGCTGTTGTTCAGCGCGCCCATCAGCTTCAGGGATTCGGCGCCGCTCACCGTCCCCTTGTTGACGACGGTGCCCATGACCCGAACGTCGCGCCCGCTGACGACGCCGTCGGCGCCGTCGTTGGTCAGGCGGCCGTCGATCTCGAGCGCGCCGTCGCTATGCAGCGTACCGGCATTGGTGACGTTGCCGGCAATCCTGACGCTGCGCCCCTGCACGGAACCGTCGTTGTCGAGGCGACCGGCCACGTCGACGGTACCTCCGCTGACCGTGCCGTGATTGTCGAGTGCGCTCAGAACCGACAACGTCTGCGCTTGCAGTCGCCCGCTCGACTCGATCGTCGCCTTGCCGCTCGACGCGAGCGACACGCTGCCGGCCGACGCGTCGACCGTGCCGGCGATCCTGACGCCGGTTTTCGCCGACGCGCCGATCAGCGCGATCTCATCCGCCCGCAGGCTGCCCGATTCGGCCACGTCGATCGCCGCGGCCGGCGCCTTGCCGCTTGCCGGACCGGAGAGCGTCTGCCGGTTCGATTGCTCGATCGCCGCCGTGCCCTGATGCGCGATCGCGACCAGCTTCTTCGCGCGCACCGCCGCATCGACCTTCAGGCCGCGCGACACGAGATCGAGCTGGTTCGCGTTACGCGCGTCGAGCCCGGCGCCTTCGATCGCGATGCGGCCGTTCTCGGTCCGGAATCGTGCGATACGGCCGTCCTCGTCGAATTCCGTCGTGCCCGCGACGAGCGACACACGGCTCGCGTTGATGAAGCTCGCGCCGTTCACGCTGATCCCGTTCGGGTTCGCGACGATCACGCGCGCCTGCTGCCCCGCGACTTCGGTCGCCCCTGCCAGCACCGACGCGTTGCCGCCCGTCACCTGGTTCAGGATGACCTGCGCCGAACGGCCGCCGAGCTGCGCGTTGCCGTCGATGCTGCCCGCCAGTTGCGTGTTCGTGCGGTTCACGCTGTTGTTCAGCACGAGCCCCTTCGAGCCGACGTTGTAATCGAGGAAGCGGTTCGAGGAAATGCCGGAGGCGTCCGGCGCGTTGATGTCGACGATCGGCGTGCCGTTCGGCGCGGCGCCGAGACCGGGGCGGTTGGCCGCGTTCGGATCGACGACGAGTTTCGGGTTCGTTTCGGCGATCGGCGGTTCCGGATCGACCGGCGGCTTCGTCTCCGCTACCGGCGGCTCCGGGGCAACCGGCGGCTTTGTCTCCGCTACCGGCGGCTCCGGATCGACCGGCGGCTTCGTCTCCGCTACCGGCGGCTCCGGGGCAACCGGCGGCTTTGTCTCCGCTACCGGTGGCTCCGGATCGACCGGCGGCTTCGTCTCCGCTACCGGCGGCTCCGGGGCAACCGGCGGCTTTGTCTCCGCTACCGGTGGCTCCGGGTCGACCGGCGGCTTCGTCTCCGCTACCGGCGGTTCCGGGTCGACCGGCGGCTTTGTCTCCGCTACCGGTGGCTCCGGATCGACCGGCGGCTTCGTCTCCGCTACCGGCGGCTCCGGGGCAACCGGCGGCTTCGTCGCCTCGTCATCGTCCGTCCAGTTCCCGCCGTACTGCAGACCGGACGGAGCCGAGAGCGTCCCCGCGCTCAGCGATCCGCCGTTCGAGACCTGGACCCTGCCATCCGACAGCAACGTCATCGAGCCCGTGAATGCCTCGACCTTGCCCGAGATATTGATGCCGACGCCCGCAGACGTGCCGCGCATGACGATCGAATCCTCTCCATGCACGCTACCGAGTCGCGACACGTCGATCGCGACGCGCGGCAATTCCCCGCTCGTCGACGCATCGAACGACATCGCCTGAGGATTCTCGATGGCCGCCGTCCCTTGCTGCGCGACCGCGACCAGTTTCTTCGCGTGCAACGCGGCGTTCACCTTCAGGCTGCGCGACACGAGATCGAGCTGATCCAGATTGCGCGCGTCGAGCCCGGCGCCGTCGATCGTGATGCGACCGTTCTCGGTCCGGAATCGCGCGACATGGCCGTCCTCGTCGAATTCCGTCGTGCCCGCGACGAGCGACACGCGGCTCGCGTTGATGAAGCTCGCGCCGTTCACGCTGATCCCGTTCGGGTTCGCGACGATCACGCGTGCCTGCTGCCCCGCGACTTCGGTCGCCCCTGCCAGCACCGACGCGTCGCCGCCCGTCACCTGGTTCAGGATGACCTGCGCCGAACGGCCGCCGAGCTGCGCGTTGCCGTCGATGCTGCCCGCCAGTTGCGTGTTCGTGCGGTTCACGCTGTTGTTCAGCACGAGACCCTTCGAGCCGACGTTGTAGTCGGTAAACCGGTTGGTCGAAATGCCGGAGGCGTCCGGCGCGTTGATGTCGACGATCGGTGTGCCGTTCGGCGCGGCGCCGAGACCGGGACGATTGGCCGCGTTCGGATCGACGACGAGCCCCGGTTGCGCAAACACGGGCTGCGCCGCGAGGATCGGCATCGCGAGCGTCAGCGCCGCGGCGAGCGTGGTGCGCGCGGATGGCGTCGCCGCGCGCGGGCGATGGTGTTGTTGATGTTTCATGGTCTTCTCGGTTTCCTGAAGATGAAAGGACGGGCGTGGCGCGAGCCACGTCGGGCCGGTCCGTCGATCGGCCGATGGACGAGCGTGCGTACTTACATGGCGATTCCCTCCGTGACGTTCGGCGGGCGCGGGCGCGCCCGCCGCGATCAGAAACGGCTCGTGAGCGACACATCGAACGTGGGTTGCGCGGTTCGCAGCGCCCCTGGCTTGCGAAGCGGCATGCCGAGCGCGACGTCGTAGCCGAGCATCCGGTAGCCGCCGCGCACGCCGAGCGCGGCGCCGATCAGCGAGCGCCCTTCCCGGCCCGCGCCTTCGCGCGAGCCCGCGCCCGTGACCACGCCGGCGTCGAGCGCGACATAGGCCTCGTGCGCGCCGAACCACGGCGTGGCCAGCTCGTTGCGCCAGAACCAGCCGCTGTCGCCGGCGAGCGTCTGGTTGCCGTCGAAGCCGCGCACCGTGTAGCGGCCGCCGATCTGCAGGTATTCGGTCGACGCCAGCGCGCCGGGCGCGTACTGGAACTGGAGGAATCCGCGATAGCCGAATGGACGCGCGCCGATCCGGAACGGCGCGTCGGCGCCGAGCGCCGCGGTGTACACGCGATAGCGGCCATCCCATGCGGTCTGGCCGTTGACGCGCCCGGGGAAGGCGCTCAGCCCGGCGAGGCTTGCGCGCATGCCGACGCTCGCGTCGACGGTTGCGCGCGCGAACTTCTCGCGATGCGCCGCGCTCACTTCGTAGCTGACGATGTCATGACGGAACACATCGAGCTCGATCGGACCGAACCACGAGCGGTCCTCGCGGCGGGCGAGCTTGAAGCGGAGCGTGGTCTTGCCGTGACCGGAGCGATACGGCACGTAGCCGACGCCGGCTTCGTAGCGACGGGTCCGCTGGCCAAACGGCGGCACGACCACGCCGGGCAGGTCGGCCACCAGCGTCTGCCGGCTCGACCACTCGCTGACGCCGAGCGAAAACGACGCATAACCGATCGGCACGTTCCATGCGGCGCTTTTCGCCTGCGAGCCGAGCGACTTGTTGCGCAGCGCGGCGTCGGTGTTGTAGGTGACGATCAGTTGGTCGTAGAGCCGCAGCGGCGAATCGATCGAGACGATCGCGCCTAGCTGGTTGCGGCCGGTCGCATCCAGCCCGCCGTTGTCGGCCGTCGCGACGAAGCGAACGCGGCGCACATCGTCCGGATGCCGGACGACGATGTCGGTGTCGCCCAGCGACGCGCCCGGAACCAGATCAAACGCGGTGGCCGCCTGACCAGGCAGGCGGCGCACGTTCTCGAGTGCCTGATCGAGATCGCGCACGTTCAGCAATGCATGCGCGCCGCGCGGAAACACGACGGGCGTCCAGCCGATCCGGCCGCGCGCATCGTCGATCGCGCCGATGCGGCCGGGCAGCACCTCGACGATCAGGCGTCCGGTCGACAGATCCTGCGGCGGAATGCTGACGAGCGACGTGATGTAGCCGCGCGCGATGAGACGCCGCCCGATCCATTCGCGCAGCAGGCTCAACCCGTTCCGGCCGATGCACGCGCGCTCGATCGGGACGGCGTCTCGCAGCCACGGGAAGGCATCGGCGCCCCGCCACTCGATCGCGTGAATATCGAAACACGGCGTTTCTGCCGGGAAATGCAGCGCATCGGATTCGCTCGGCGGCTTCGCGGACAGCACGTCCGGCCGGTCGAGCATCTGCTGCCTGAGCTCGTCGAGCTGTTGCGCCTGGTGGCGCTGCGCACTCAGCGGCTGCGCGCCGGACTCGGGCGTCTGCGCTGCCGCGGCGACGGCGAACGCCAGCAGACTCGCAGCGCACAGCGCGCGACCGGAGAATACGGCTACGCGCGGCACACCGGCGGACTGGATCTGCTCGCCGCCATTTTTGTTAACTATCCTTAACACTCGAATCCCGCCAATCTAGCGACACGTCAATCAAGCGCGGATTATGCGGAATCGAATTATCGTATTTCAATTCAAAACAACGTCTTGAAATTAAATTCGTACTTGTCCCATTATTTTTTAACGGGACAAATAGGACATATCAGTTAACTCATCAAAATATTGACCAATCCCGTCAAGACGACTCGACTCGCGCGCATCGGCTCGTCGCGTGCCGCGCAGCTCGTGTGGCGTGGCAAGCTGTCGGTTCGCCATCATGGAACGACGCGCGAGCTTGACCGAATGGCAAGACGCACCGGGCGATGCAATGAATTGTGCGAATGACGGAATAGGTTCGAATGGCCGATCCCCGCCGATTTCATGCTGCCCGTCGGGTGGCCGATTGCGAACCGTGATCGTCGTCGCACCCGAATAAATCGGATTCGAAAGTATTTCGCCAACCGGTGAGACGCGACGGCGCGAGCTTCCTCTCACGCATCCATCGCACGCTTGAGCAGCAATTCGCGCTCGCGCGCGTTGCGGGTCAACTCCGCTGCGCGGCGGAATTCGGCTTTCGCCTCGTCGGCGCGACCGAGCTTCGCGAGCAGATCGCCGCGTACACTCGGCAGCCAGTGATAGCGCGCGAGCGCGGGATCGTCGCGCAGCGCATCGACGAGTTCGAGCGCCGCCGCCGGCCCGAACGCCATCCCCACCGCCACCGCGCGATTCAGCTCGACGACCGGCGACGGTGCGACTTCGGCGAGCGCGTCGTACAGCGCGACGATCTGCGCCCAGTCCGTTTCCGACGCGTGCCGTGCACGCGCATGGCAGGCGGCCAGCGCGGCCTGCAGCGCATACGGCCCGCGCACGCCGCCGAGCTTCGTCGCGCATTCGAGCGCCGCGAGGCCGCGCCGGATCAGCAATGGATCCCAGCGGCTGCGGTCCTGGTCGAGCAGCAGCACGGGCCGGCCCTGCGCATCGGTGCGCGCATGCATGCGCGATGCCTGCAACTCCATCAGCGCGACGAGCCCGAGCACTTCGCTCTCGTCTGGCGCGAGCCCGGCCAGCACGCGGCCGAGCCGCAGCGCTTCGTCGCACAGCGCGGGACGCATCCAGTCGTCGCCCGCGGTCGCCGCATGGCCTTCGTTGAACACCAGGTAGATCACTTCGAGCACCGACGCGAGCCGCGCAGGCCGCGCGTCGGCAGCCGGCACCTCGAACGGCACGCGCGCCGCCGTGAGCGTGCGCTTCGCGCGCACGATCCGCTGCGCGATCGTCGGCTCGGGCATCAGGAACGCACGCGCGATCTCGCCCGTCGTCAGCCCGCCGAGCAGCCGCAGCGTCAGCGCGACGCGCGCGTCGGTCGACAGCACCGGGTGGCACGACGTGAAGATCAGCCGCAGCAAGTCGTCGCCGATGTCATCGTCGCGCGCGTCGGCGAGCGCATCGGCGATGTCGGGGACGACATGCGCTTCGAGCGCGTCCATCTCATGACCGAGCTGGTCGCGCTTCGCCGCATGGAGCGACTCCTGCCGGATGCGGTCGAGCGCGCGACGCTTCACGGCCGTCATCAGCCATGCGGCCGGGTTGTCGGGCACGCCGTCGACGGGCCAGTGCTCGAGCGCCGCGACGAGCGTGTCCTGCGCCAGCTCCTCGGCCACGCCGACGTCGCGCACCACGCGCGCGGCGCGCGCGATGATCTTCGGCGCCTCGATCCGCCAGACCGCTTCGATCGCACGATGCGTCGCCTCATGCGTCACGACGCCTGCCCCTGCGCGGACGCGTCCTGCTCGATGTACATCAGTTCCCACGCGTGGCCGTCCGGATCAGTGAACCCGTGGCCGTACATGCCCGGATACTCCAGCGGCGGACGCGGCGCGGCCCCGCCGGCCGCACGTGCCTTCGCAACGGTATCGTCGACTTCGGCCCGGCTTTCGCAAGACAGGCACGACAACACCTGCACGTGCGTCGCCGGATCGACGATCGTCTTGTCGGTAAAGGTCTGGAAAAACGGCCGCACGAGCAGCATCGCGAAGATCGTGTCGCTGATGCGGATGCAGGCGGCCTGATCGTTGGTATAGGCCGGCACGACCTCGAAGCCGAGCGCCTGGTAGAACGTCTTCGAGCGCGGCAGGTCGGCCACGGGCAGGTTGATGAAAACCATTTTGTGCATGACGGGTGCTCCGGGTGAGGTTGGATTCAGGCGGCGTTGCCGCGGCCAACGTGGAGTTCGCGGAACCGCTCGACCGCGTCGCTCGGCGTGAGGTCGTCGAGCTCGAACAGCGGCCGCACTTCGATCTCGCAATCCATCTCCGCGCCGAACGGCGCGGGGAACCGGCGCGTCCATTCGAGCGCCTCGTCGCGCGAACGCACCTGGATCAGCGTATAGCCGGCGATCAGCTCCTTCGTTTCGGCGAACGGGCCGTCGACCACCGTGCCCTTGCCGCCCGTGTAGCGCACGCGCCAGCCGCGTGCGCTCGGCCGCAGCCCGTTCGCGTCGAGCAGCACGCCGGCGTTGGCCAGTTCCTCGTGATAGACGGTCATGGCCTCGACCAGCCGGTTGTCCGGCAACGCGTCGGATTCGCTGACGGCGTTCGCCCGGATCATGATCATGAATCGCATCGTTCACTCCTTGTCTTCGGTGAAAGGAGACGCCCGTTCATCGGCGCCTTGTCCTGACGACGGGCGGGACCCGGCCAAATCGACGCGCGCCGCGACAAATCAGGGTAAATACCGAGTCACTGCATTCACAGGAAGCACGGGCCGACCGCGCGTACCTCGACCGTGCACCATTGCGCGGCCGGGCACTGGCGCGCGATCTCGATCGCTTCCTCACGCGTGTCGACGTCGACGAGGAAGAAGCCGCCGACCATCTCCTTCGCCTCCGCGAACGGGCCGTCGAGCAGGCGCGTCTCGCCGTCGCGCACCTGCACGCGCGTGCCGCGCTCGGAGCGTTCCAGCGACTCGACGCCGCGCAGCACGCCGCGCGCCTTCAACGTCTCGGCGAAATCGACCATCCGCGCGTAAAGCGCCTGTCCTTCGTCGAGCGTGCGTTCGGCGCGCTGGTCGGTCGGTTCGACAATCAACAGCATGTAAGACATGGACTTCTCCTGGTGGGACCGGGCGCGGTAGCGTTCACTGCGCGATCGGCGTGCAACGCCCGGTGCGAAAGCGTAACAGCGGCGGCGCGGCCTGCCTGCATCGTTGGCCAACCGGCACTGGCCGGACGGCCAATTCGGCCGCTTCCTGGCATTTTGCCGTCAAGATGCGTTCCCCAACTGTCGGATTTTCTTCCTGTGGACCGTCCCCTGTCACGCCTGCTTCCATCGCTTGCCGTTGCGCTATCGTTCGCCCTCTCCGTTCGGCCGGCCACGGCCGCGCTGCCGGTCAGCGCCGGCTGCGGCGGCACGACCACGGCGATTGCCGACCTCCGCAGCGCCCGCGGCCCGTCGCCGCTGGCCGGGCACACGACGTCGATCGAGGCGGTCGTCACCGCGACGTTCGCCGGACCTGACGGGTTCGGCGGATTCTTCGTCCAGCAGGCCGACGCGCAGCGGCGGCATCGGCCGGGCATCCCGGAAGGCCTGTTCGTGTACGCGCCGGACGCACGCGCGAACGCCGGCGACCTCGTCCATCTCACGGGCAGGGTCGACGACAAATACGGCCGCACGCAGTTCGTGCTGTCGGGCGGCATCGCCGTCTGCGCACGCGGGCAGACGGTCACGCCGGCGACGCTCACGCTGCCGGTCGCCACGCTGGCCGTGTTCGCCGCGCACGAAGGCATGCTGGTGCGCCTGCCACAAACGCTGACGGTCAGCGATACGCACGAACTCGGCCGCTACGGCAGCGTCGTGCTCAGCAACGGCCGGCTGCGCATCCCGACCCACGTCGCGCCGCCGGCCGAAGCCGCCGTGCACGCGGCGGCCAACGCGCGCAACCGCATCGTGCTCGACGACGGCTCGAGCCGCTCGAACCCCGCGACCGTCCGCTATCCGCCGCCCGCGCTGAGCGCCGCCAACACGCTGCGCGCGGGCTATACGGTGCGCGGCGTCGAAGGCGTGCTCGAACTGCGCTACGGCACGTGGCGATTGCAACCGACAGCCGGCGCGGCGCCCGTGTTCGATGCCGCCGCGAATCCGCGTACCGATGCGCCGGCCCGACATGCGAACGCCGACGTGCGCATCGCGTCATTCAACGTATTCAACTATTTCAACGGCGATGGCCATGGCGGCGGATTCGACGCGCCGGCCAACCGTGGCGCGAAAACGCACGCCGCCTTCGTGCGGCAGGAAGCGAAGATCGTCGCGGCGTTGCGTGCACCGCGAGCCGACGTGATCGGTCTGATGGAAATCGCAAACAACGGCCACGGCGACGCGAGCGCCGTGCGGCGTCTCGCTGCGCAACTTGGCGACGGCTGGCGCGCGGTCGATCCCGGCACCGCGCGGCTCGGCCGCGACGTGATCGCGGTCGCGCTGCTGTACGACAGCCGCACGGTGGAGCCGGTCGGGCGCGCGGCCACCGTCGCGCTCGGCGGCCGGCACCGCCCGCCGCTCGCGCAGACCTTCCGGCGCATCGGCGGCACGCGCGCGTTCACGGTCGCGGTCAATCACCTGAAGTCGAAGAACTGCCCGAACGCGACCGGCGCCGACCTCGACCAGGCAGACGGCCAGGGTTGCTGGAATGCGGCACGCACGCGGGCGGCCGCGCGCATCGCCGGCTGGCTCGCCACATCGCCGACGGGCGCCGCGGCCGACGGCGTGCTGCTGATCGGCGACCTGAACAGCTATGCGAAGGAAGATCCGATCCGCGCGCTCGAATCGCGCGGCTATGCGAACCTGGTTGCCCGCTTCGTCGGTGATGCTGCGTACAGCTATGTATTTCGCGGCGAAGCCGGCAACCTCGACCACGCGCTCGCCACGTCGACGCTCGCCGCACGCGTGAAAGCCGTGCACGTGTGGCACATCAACGCCGACGAACCGGTTGCACTGCAACCCGTGCCCGATTACAAAACGCCCGCGCAACGATCGTCTTATTACGCACCCGACGCGTACCGCTCATCGGACCACGATCCCGTCATCATCGATGTCGCGCTTGGCGATGGCAGCCCGCCGCGCGGCTCGGGAACAACTCGTGCTCCGCCAAACAGCGTCGACTAGTGCATTTGCATCAACACAAGGCCTGCAACGGCACTATTTACCTGACGCCGCTGGCGACGCCATATTTACCGGACATTCGCTTCGCACCGCTGTCCGATTCGCCCGATTGCGAAATTTTTTCAACCGTCGCACCGCCCCGCGCGACGGGGCTTCGCGGCGATCCTGCCGACAAATTGAAAATTTGTCTCGAAACTCAATTGGGGCAAGTGAATCACATCAATTGCTGGGATTCGTCTTATCTTCAAATTGGCCTGGAATCGAAGGAGGATAAACACCATGGCACTCACCGACTCGATCGAACACAAGCTGGACCGCGGCCTGGCCGACATCCGTCGCACCGGCCGGCGCGTGGGACGCACGACGCGCTCGGCCGCCCGCGACCTGCATGCGGACGTCACCGACGATCTGCGCGGGCTGGTCGACGAACTGGAAGACCTGCTGAAAAACGATGGCGACGGCGATATCGCCGCGCTGCGCAAGCGTGTGCAGTCGAGGCTTGACGAAGCGCGCAGCGCGCTCGACTACGCGTCGGGCAGCGCGGCCGCCCGGCTGCGCGATTCGGCCGAACGCGTGTCGCAGGTCGTGCACGACAACCCGTGGCAGACCGCCGGCGTCGTCGCGGGCCTCGCGTTCGTTGCGGGCCTGCTCCTTGCCCGCCGTTGAACGGGGCTGCCCGCACCGCCGGCCGCCCCGCTGCCCGCACCGTCCGTCCTCAATCAGACAACGAAGGAGAACCGCCATGCAGAAGTCCCTCGCCATGAAAGCCGCCGCCGCCGTGATGCTCGGCAGCCTCGCACTCGCCGGCTGCACGACCACGCCCGACAGACCCGAAACCGCATCGGCCAGCGCGTCGAAGCGCCAGTCGATCGACGCGAGCGTGAACGCGACGCTGTCGCGCCTCTACTCGACGGTGCCGGGTTCGCGTGAACTCGTCGCGAAATCGCGCGGCGTGCTCGTGTTCCCGAACGTGCTGCAGGCCGGCTTCATTGTCGGCGGCCAGTCCGGCAACGGCGCGCTGCGCGTCGGCGGCAGCACCGTCGGCTACTACAACACGTCGTCGCTGTCGGTCGGCCTGCAGGCCGGCGCGCAGTCGAAGGCGATCGTGTTCCTGTTCATGACGCAGGATGCGCTCGACTCGTTCCGCAAGTCCGACGGCTGGGCCGCCGGCGCCGACGCATCGGTCGCGGTCGTGAAGGTCGGCGCGAACGGCGCGGTCGACACCACCACGGCCACCGCGCCGGTCGAGGTGCTGGTCCTGACCAACGCGGGCCTGATGGGCGACCTGTCGGTGAACGGCACCAAGGTCACGAAGCTCAATATCTGACGATGCGGCGCGCGGCCTTCGGCCGTGCTCGCTTCCCGGCAGCGCCGCGGCCCCGGCCGCGGCGTTTTCGCATGGGTCGCGCGCAGCGGCTATGATGGCGGCACCTTTGCGGGCATACTCCGGTTCGGGCCGCCCCGCGCCGCGTTTCGCCGCGAACCCGTGACGTTTGCGAGCCGATCGCGCCCGGGGCAACGAGATTCAGTCAAACCAAGCATCAATCTGCGCGAATGCCACCCATGGATAGCGGACACGATCACCAAAA
Source organism: Burkholderia pyrrocinia (assembly GCF_018417535.1). Lineage (NCBI taxonomy): Bacteria > Pseudomonadati > Pseudomonadota > Betaproteobacteria > Burkholderiales > Burkholderiaceae > Burkholderia > Burkholderia pyrrocinia. Next base: position 1,323,188 of record NZ_CP070978.1, read on the forward strand.
ATTCTTCATTTTCCTGCTGTTCGCGGTCACCGTCGGCATGTGCGGGATTCTCGCGCCGTTCTCCGGGGCCGTGTTCTGGGGCACCATTCTCGCGATCCTGTTCCAGCCCGTGCAGCGCTGGCTCGCTGCGCGCTTCGGCAAGCGGCGCAACCTGGCCGCGCTCGTGACGATGACGCTGATCATCCTGATCGTGATCCTGCCGCTCGTGTTCGTCACCGCGACGCTCGTTCAGGAAATCGCTTACGTCTACCAGGAAATCAAGACCGCGCAGCCGAACTATTCGCAGTACTTCCAGGACATCATCCACGCGCTGCCGTCGTCGATCCAGCACCTGCTCGCGAAATACGGGCTGACCAACATCCCCGGCATCCAGAAGAAGCTGACCGACGGCGCCGCGCAGATCAGCCAGTTCGCCGCAGCCCAGGCGTTCAGCATCGGCCAGAACACGTTCCAGTTCATCGTCAGCTTCGGCGTGATGCTGTACATGGTGTTCTTCCTGCTGCGCGACGGCGGCGAGATCGGCCGCCGCGTGCGCCGCGCGCTGCCGCTCGACGACGAGCACAAGAACCTGCTGCTCGCGAAGTTCACGACCGTCGTGCGCGCGACCGTGAAAGGCAACGTCGCGGTCGCGCTCGTGCAGGGCGCGCTCGGCGGGCTGATCTTCTGGATCCTCGGCATCCAGGGCGTCGTGCTGTGGGGCGCGCTGATGGCGTTCCTGTCGCTGCTGCCCGCGATCGGCGCGAGCCTCGTGTGGATACCGGCCGCGCTCTACTTCCTGGCGACCGGCGAGATCTGGAAATGCGTGATCCTCGTCGCGTTCTGCGTCGGCGTGATCGGCCTCGTCGACAACCTGCTGCGCCCGATCCTCGTCGGCAAGGACACGAAGATGCCCGACTGGGTCGTGCTGATATCGACGCTCGGCGGGATGGCGCTGTTCGGCATCAACGGCTTCGTGATCGGGCCGCTCGTCGCCGCGCTGTTCATGGCGAGCTGGGACATCTACGCACGGTCCGAACAGGGCGAATGACGCGGCACGTAGCCGCGTGCGTCGCCCCCGGCTGCCACCGCGCCATCCGCACGCACAAGCCCTCCGTCACGGATGGCGAATCCTGATCACGACGGGCGCCACGGCGCCCGTCGCTTCATCCGCCGCGACGGTCATCACGCCGCCATACGGACCCACGCGATGAATGCGGCCCGACTCCAGCGGCACGCTTCGCCCGGCGTGCGCATCGCGCCACGTTGCGCGCACGCCCGAACCGGCATCCGGCGCGAACGGCGTACCATCCGGCCCGACCCATGCCACCTGCGCACCCGGCAAACGCCGTCCATGCGCATCGAACCGGAGCGTCGCCGCCGCCCCGTTGCCGGCCGCGTCCCGTCCTTCGACAACCGCGCCTGACGGCGCGTAGAACGTCACGTCGTAGAGATCGACAAGCGCGCCGGTAAACCGCACGATGCCGTCCGACCTGGCCTGCCCGGCCGCCACCGCATTCGACATCGCCAGCACGACGCCCAGCCCGATCGCCATCATCCGCACGGCACCGGCGCACCGGACCGTTCGATTGCGCATCGCTGCCGATACCGATGCCGCCTGCTTCGCGTTGTTCCGCATGTTCGCTCTCCTCTCCCGCGTGACCAGAAAAACAGGCGGCGTGACGCGTCGGTCACGCCGCCTGTTTGCAGGCAATCACTTTAGGGAGAGAGGCCGCGACAATATATGGGACAAGTCCGAAACTGAGGCCCGGTTGATCGAACTCACCGCGTTCGACAACGCATCGCGGCAACGCGTGATCGAGATCGCGCGCCACGCCGCAAGCCGGTCACGCGTCCGGATCGACGCGCAGCACGAGCTTGCCGCGATGGTCGCCGTCGAACAGGCGATTCAGTACGTCCGGCGCGTTTTCAAGGCCGTCGGCGACGGTCTCCTCGGCCTTGAGGCGGCCGTCGCGCAACCAGCCCGCGAGCGTCTGCACGGCTTCGCGGCTCTTGCGGTAGTCGAGGATCAGGAAGCCGCGCATCGTCAGCCGCTTCGAGATCAGCACGCCGACGTCGTCGGCCGCGCGACCGCTGTTGTAGTTCGAGATCACGCCGCACAGTGCGACGCGCCCGCCGATCACCATCCGCGACAACACCGCGCGCATCACCTCGCCGCCGACATTCTCGAAGTTCACGTGCACGCCGTCCGGTGTCGCCGCCTTCAGTTGCTGACGGAAATCGTCGGCCTTGTAGTCGACGGCCGCGTCGAAGCCGAGCGTCTCGGTCAGGTAGCGGCACTTGTCCGCGCCGCCCGCGATGCCGACCACACGCGCGCCGTGAATCTTGCCGATCTGCCCGGCGATCGAGCCGACCGACCCGGCCGCCGCCGACACGACGAGCGTTTCGCCAGGCTGCACCGGCGCGATGTCGGTCAGCCCGTAGTACGCGGTCAGCCCGCTCATCCCGCACGCGCCGAGCAGCGTCGGCAGCGGCAGGCCCGACTGCGCGGGCAGCTTCACGAGCTGCGCGGCCTGGTCGGCCGGCACGGCCGCGTAGTCCTGCCAGCCGACGAGCCCCTGCACGAGATCGCCTTCAGCGAAACCCGCATGGCGCGACGCGACCACGCGCCCGATGCCGAGCGCGCGCATCACCTCGCCGATCGCGACGGGCGGCAGGTACTGCGGCACGTCGCTCATCCACACGCGGTTGGTCGGGTCCATCGACAGGTACAGCACGCGCACGAGCACCTCGCCGTCCGCGAGCGCCGGCACCGGCGTCTCGACGAGCGAAAAGTGTTCGCGGCCGACCCGCCCTTCCGGGCGCGTCTTCAGCAGCAGTTGGCGGTTCACGGGTGTCGACACGATGTTCTCCTCCGGTTGTTGTATCGGGTACGCGTCAGACCGCGCACATGCCGCCGTCGATCACGAGTTCGGCGGCCGTGACGAAGCGGCTTTCGTCGGATGCAAGATACACGGCCGCATGCGCGACGTCGTCCGGCTCGCCGAGCCGGCGCAGCGGAATGCCGCGCGCGAGCTTGCGCGTCGCGTCGCGTTCGCCGAGCGTCTGGAACAGCGGCTCGACGATCCCGGTGCGGATGAACGCCGGGTGAATCGAGTTGCAGCGCACGTCGAGCTCGCGGCGCGCGCAGTCGATCGCGACCGACTTCGTCAGCGACGCGACGGCCGCCTTCGACGCGTTGTACGCGGTGAAATCCGGCTCGACCTTGAACGCGGCGACCGACGAGATGTTGATGATCGACGCGGGATGGCTCGCGCCCAGGTACGACAGCGCATGCTTGCAGCCGAGCACGATGCTCTCGACGTTGATCGCCATCACGCGCCGCCATTCGTCCAGCTCGATTTGCGCGGGCGAGCCGATCGAGCCGACGCCCGCGTTGTTGACGAGCACCGACAGCCCGCCCATCGCATCGTTCGCCTGCGCGAGCAGCGCCTGCCAGCGCGCTTCGTCGCGCACGTCCTGCGTCGCGGCGAACGCGACCGGCATCGCGTGGCCCGCGTTGAGTTCCTGCGCGAACGCGTCGAGCACCGCCGCTTCGGCGATGTCGGTCACGAACACGCGCGCGCCCTGTTCGACCATCCGGCGCGCGATCGCGCGGCCGAGGCCGCCCGCGGCGCCCGTGATGTATGCGCATTTGCCGGCGAGGCGCGGAGTAACGACTGTCATGTGAGCTGCTCCTGTCGTGAATCGTCGTCGCGGAACGCGGCCGCGACGGGTTTTCCGTGCGCATTCCGGCCAACGCATGCCGATTGACGGCGCGTCGGCGTTATAAGGCGCCGCACGGTTTCCGCGAGTATATCGAGACGAGCGTGACGCGCGCCGGGCAGCCCGCCGCGGTCGAACGACAGCCAGCGTACGCGAATGCCGCCTATCGATGAAATGAATATTCGTTATGTCCAGTCATAAATTTTGTTCATGACCTTCGCGCGCCGGCGCCAATGTGCAAAGCGGCGCGGCCGATCCTGCGGACCGGCCGGTTCGTTGACTCGGGGAATGGCGGGCGATCCGTTCCACGACAGGCAGGAAACGATCGGGAAGGGGAATCGGGCAGCCGCCGGGCGATTGCCGGCGGCAACACGGCAGCACCGGAAGCCGGGCCGCCGCAATCGGCAACCGTCAGAATCCGTCGCCCGACGGCGCGCGCACGAACGCGCAGAGTTGCGGCGAATGCGTGTCGATCATCTGCTGGAACGGCGCACGGTTCCCGTAAGCGATGCCCGACACGAGCAGCAGGCAGACAGCCGCGATGCGCGGCGAGAACGCGCGCTGCCGCGCGACGTCATAGCCGCGCAGGAACACCAGCGCGACCAGCGCGCCGAGCATCCAGCCGACGACGACTTCCGGAATCGTGTGCGAGTGATCGAACACGCGCGCGACGGCCGTGACCGCGCCGACGGCGAGCCCGGCCGCGACGCCGGGCGCCTTGCCCGGCCGGAACGCCTGCCACAGCATCGACAGCGCGACCGTCCACACGGACGTCGACAGCATCGTATGGCCGCTGATCACGCGAAAATCGAATTGGGGGATCTCGATGCCGCACCCGGCATACAGGATCTTGGTGGCGCCGACGAGGCCCATGCCGGCGGCCAGCAGCACGATCCAGCGCACGGCGAGGCGCCAGTCGGTCAGCGCCAGCCACGCCGCGCAGGTCAGCGCGATCGGCAAGGTCAGCGCGGCATCGCCGATGTTGCTGATTTCACTCCACATGACGGACTTCGGACGGCTATCGAAAGGACGCAGTTTACCGCATGCGCGCCCCGCGTCTGTGTCAGCCTGTGACAGGCTGTATCAGCCCGCGACACCGGTAATCAGCAGCAGGTTCGTGCCGGAGATGACGACGAACAGCGCCCACGCGGCGACCTGCATCCCGCGGCCGATCGCGTGCTCGCCCATCGTGTCGCGATCGCTGACCGACCGGATCAGCGGCCACATCGCGAACGGCAACTGCAGGCTCAGCAGCACCTGGCTCCAGACGAGCAGTTGCCCGACCGACCCGTCGCCGAGCCACAGCACGCCGATCAGCGCCGGTACGAGCGCGAGCCCGCGCGTGATCAGCCGGCGCTGGTAGCACGGGATCTTCGTATGCAGGAAGCCGTCCATGATCACCTGGCCGGCGATCGTGCCGGTCAGCGTCGAGCTCTGGCCCGACGCGAGCAGCGCGATGCCGAACAGCAGCGCGGCCGCGCCGCCCGCGATCGGCGTAATCAGCTTGTAGGCCTGCTCGATGTCGGTCACGTTGTGCTGGCCCGTCGCGTGGAACGCCGCGCCCGCGATGATCAGGATCGCCGCATTGACGAGCATCGCGACGAACAGCGACACGCAGGTGTCGATGCGTACCAGCGCGAGCGTGTCGCGAACCACGCCGCGCGCGCCGCCGACGACATGCCGCGTCTGCACGACCGACGAATGCAGATACAGGTTGTGCGGCATGATCGTTGCGCCGACGATGCCGAGCGCGAGCACGATCGCGTCCTTGCGGTCGTGGCCCGGATCGCCGGGCACGAGCCCGCCGACCACCGCGTGCCAGTCGGGCGGCGTGATCGCGACCTGCGCGACGAAGCAGAACGCCATCGTCGCGATCAACCCGAGCACGATTGCCTCGATCTGCCGGAAGCCCTTGCCCTGCAGGCCGAGCACGATCACCGTGTCGAGCGCGGTCAGCACGATCCCCCACGCGAGCGGCACGCCGAGCAGCAGCTTGAACGCGAGCGCGCAGCCGAGGACTTCCGCGATGTCGCACGCGATGATCGACACTTCGGCGGTCACCCACTGCACGACGCGGCCGAACCGGCCGTAGCGGTCGTAGCTGGCCTGCGCGAGATCCTTGCCCGCGACGAGGCCGAGCCTGGCCGCGAGCAGCTGCAGGAAGATCGCCGCGAGGCTCGAGAACGCGACGACCCACAGCAGCGAATAGCCGAACTGCGAGCCGGCCTGGATGTCGGTCGCCCAGTTGCCGGGATCCATGTAGCCGATCGCGACGAGCAGGCCGGGGCCGAAAAAGCGCTTGAGCTTCTGCCAGCGCGACGCGCCGGCATCGATCGTGATGCTGCCCTTTACTTCCGACGGGCAGAAGGGGGCGGTGGCGGTAGTGGGGAGGAAGGGCATGGAAACCGGGGATCGAGATCGCGACAGGACGATTCTACGGGTATCCGCCCCGTTTTCTCCCGCGCATCGGCACACGCGTCGCAACTCGCCGCGTCGCCCTCGCAAAACACGGCGGCGGGCCCGTCGCGCGCATCGGGCGACGCGGCGCCGTGGCTGAGGATCTTTTCCCGCTCGGCGACGCGAAACTCGGTCGGCGACATCAGCAGGCGCTGGCGAAACAGCTTCGCGAGCCGCTCGCCGCTGCCGAACCCCGTGCGGCGCGCGACCTTGTCGGCCGGCAGCGTCGTATGGATCAGCATGTGGCACGCGCGCTCGAGCCGCACGTGCTGGACGAACTCGGTCGGCGTCACGCCGATCTCCTTCTTGAAGCGCCGCAGGAAATTGCGCTCGCTCATCGCGGCGGCCTGCGCGGCGTTCGCGATCGAGATGCGGTTCACGCTCTGCGCGCGCAGCCGCTGCGCCGACATCCGGATCGACGGGCTCGCGCTCAGTTCGCGAAACGCCCACATCGACTGCGCAAAGCGCTGCTCGACCGGACGCAGCAGGTTGCTGGCGATCTCCTGCGCGGCGCTGTCGCCGAGATCGACGCGGAACATGTCGAGCGCGGCAGCGAACACATCGGTCTCGCCGGCCTGCAGTTCGACCGTCGCGGCGGTACGGCGCCCGGCCCTGCCGGGCCGCGCGTGGATCGCCGCCGATGGCCGCTGCGTGGCCGCGAGCGACGGCAGGTCCATCGCGTCGACGATCCAGCGCGCGTGCCGGCGAATGTCGGTCAGGCGACGCTGCAATGCAGCGTCCCAGTTGACGGCCGCACGGTCGCCGTGAAGATGAAAGAACGCGAGCGCACGGCGGCCGTGCTCGTCGCCGAGCGGATCGGCCGCGACGCTCACGCCGGACGACGACTGCAACAGTCCCCCGCTTTCGGATACGTACTTCAACTGGTAATCCGCACTGAACGCATGCAGGCGATTCGCCAGATTGAAAGCCTCGCCAAGACGCGCGGCCTGGGCCAACGAAAACCCCGTACTCAAATAGATAACGACCCACCTCTGATCTGCTGCATTCACTGGCCAAGCCCCCGACTTGTTTCGACTTCTTCTAATACCGTCGAACTGTCAGGCTTATATTTGGTTTGAATGCGTGCGACAGGACGGCTATCCCGAAATATGAAGCGACGGCATCTTAGCCGAACGGGTAGCGCCTTTGGCGCGAAATGGCCGACGGGGACAGCATGATGGCGGATTACTACAGGCTGTCGCGGACCGTTGGTATGCCGGCATGGAATCGTGCCTGTCGATGCAGCCGATCATTGCGGCCGTCATGCATCACGATGTACGCGTTTCGTTTCGTTGCGTCGCGCATCTGACGAAGCTGCGGTCGCGTATCGGTCGGAACGGCATCGACGTGCATTGAACGTCGTCGATCGCCGCACACGACGACCCGCGCATCGGTTGCCTGCGCATCCTTTAGAATCGATCCACCGTTCACCACGCCGTCCGCGCCCTGTGCCCGCCGATCACCGTCTCGACCTGAACCTGTTTCGCGTGCTCGACGCCGTCTACGTGCATGGCGGCATCGGCGCGGCCGCCCGCGCGCTGCATCTCACGCAGCCTGCGGTCACGCACGCGCTCAACCGGCTGCGCGCGCATTTCGACGATCCGCTGTTCGTGCGCCAGGGCAACCGCGTGGTGCCGACCGAACGCACGCGGTCGATCATCGCGGACGTGCAGTTGCACCTGAAGGGCCTGCAAGGCACCGCGCGCGATCCGTCGGCATTCGATCCCGCGACGCTCGACCTGAGTGTCGCGGTCGGCATTCGCGACGTGCTCGAATCGATCGCGCTGCCGCGAATCGTCGCCGCGTTCGCCGACGAAGCGCCGGGCCTGCGGCTCGTGAGCCGCCGTATCGCGGTGCCCGACATCGAGCGCGAACTCGCATCGGGCAATCTCGATCTGGTCGTCGATCGTCGCGTGCAGACGGGCCCGCGCATTGCCACCGAACACCTGCTCGACGATTCGCTCGTCGTCGCGCTGCGCCGCGATCATCCGCTTGCGCGCGACCCGCTGCGGCGCGGCGACTATTTCGCAGCGCAACATATCGCGGTGTCGTCGTTCGGCGAACCGCAATCGCTCGATGTACTGCTCGGCAACGACGGCCGCTTCCGCGATATCCGGCTCACCTGCCAGCACTATTTCGCCGCGTGCCAGATCGCCGCGACCGGCAACTTGCTGGTCACGCTGCCGCACACCTATGCGCTGCGGATGGCCGCGCTGCTGCCGATCGTCGTGCGGCCGCTGCCGCTGCGGCTCAAGCCGTTCCCGCTGCTTGCGTACTGGCACGAATCGCGCGACACCGATCGCGCGCACCAGTGGGTGCGCGAACGCATCGCCGCACTCGTGCGCAGCAGCGCCGGCGTCGCCGACGCGTAGGCACGCAGCGTACGCCGTCAGGATCGAAACGGTATGCTGACGGCTTCGCGCTGCCACGCGGCGCCCGCCTCCTTCTTCCCGCTTATCGGAGACTTGCCATGTCGCTCATCCATGCCGCCGCCGTCCTCGATGCCGACGCGCCCGACTACGTCGTCCAGCTTCAGGCCGGCACGCACGCGCTGACCGGCGACGAAGCGCCGCGCGAAGGCGGCCAGGATCGCGGGCCGGCGCCGTACGAGTTCGTGCTGGCCGGTCTCGCGCAATGCACGGCCGCGACGCTGCGTATGTATATGCAGCGCAAATCGTGGCCGGCCGCGCGCATCGACGTGCGCACCGAGCTGCATGCCGATCGCGAAGGCGACCAATTCGTGCGCCGCGTCGTGACGCTCGACGGCCCGCTCGACGACGCACAACGCCAGCGCCTCGCGGAGATCTGCGAGAAGACGCCGGTGACGCAGTTCATCAAGCGCGGCACGCGGATCGAGACGACGTTGAACTGACGCGTGCGGCGCACGGCAAGCGGCACACGATCGCCGCTCCACCAAACAAAACGGGCGGGCCGCGCACGATGCGCGGCCCGCCCGTCCGTTGGTGCCGTCAGGCGCTTACAGTCCGAGCGCCGACAAATCCAGCTTGCCGCCCTTCATCGGCGGGCACCAGAAATACGCGCCCGTCAGCGGCCGCGTGAAGCGGAACAGGCCGTCGACGATCCCGTCGTCCGCGCCGCTCATGCGGCGCATCTGCACGTCGAACGCGCGGAACGAGCAGCCGAACGCGACGAAGTAGAGGCCCGCGCGGCGCGCGTCCGACCACGGCGACGAACGGCGCAGCATGAACGCCTCCGGCTCGAAGCTTTCCTGCGCGGTGCGCTTCACGTGCGCGAACTCGGGTGCGTCGTCGAGCTCCTCGTTGTCCGAGCGGCGACGCCCGATGATGTTGTCCATGTCGCCCGACGGAATGCGCTCCATCTGGTCGAAGTCGTGCAGCCATTGCTGGACTGCGACGAAGCTCGAACCGTCGAGCCCCGCGCCCTGCCCCGTCACGATCGCCGCGTCGAGCGCGTCGTCGCCGGTCGGGTTCTCGGTGCCGTCCTCGTAACCGGACAGGTCGCGATCGTTCGAATAGCGGAAGCCGTCGACGGCGTCCTGCAGCGCGAACGCCGGCGCCAGCGCGCGTTCGATCGCCCGCGCGCGCAGCACGATCTCGCCGCGATCGTCGGCGCGCAGCCAGACCCACACGTCGGCCGGCGTCGCCGGCAGCGTGCGGTCCTTCACCGCGAACGCCGGGTAGTCGGTCAGGCCCGAAACCGGGCGCCCGAGGTGCGCTGCCAGCGCCTGTCCGAAACCGACGACCGTGTCGCGTCCGTCGACGATCTCGCGCAGCGCGGCCAGTGCCGCCGCCACATTGCCGTCATTCGAAATCGTGAAAGTGAGGTATCGGGCCGCCGTGTCGATCGGAGCCAGGATGCCTTGCTGAACGTCGCTCATCGTTTCCTCAGGAGTGTATCGGGGTAAATCTGCGAGGCCCGCGTCGGCCGGCCGCTCGTCGTGCCGGGCCGCGCGCGCCGTCACGTGCCTCGGACGCCGAAGTGTAATGGATGCGCCACCGCTTCGCGGAAAGCCCGCGAAAGAAGGGCCGAAACCCTGAATACTAACCGTATCGACGCCGCAACGCCGCATTCGTCAGACGTTGCAGCGTGCAGAACACTACTGATAGAATCTTTACACGTCTTTTCGGCGTCCTTTCAACCGTTCACTTCAGGGGAGGTGCAGATGTTCCGAATGCCAGCAACCTTCCCGAACGTGGTCCCACGGCGTAGCTGATCCAGCCCGCCGTCCGCGTCGGCTCCCGGGTTTTCCGCTAACCCGTCAGCCGCGCTGTTCCCGACAGCCCGTTTCGTTCCGCCCGCGTTTTCCACGCGGCTCCGGCTGTTGCGTTTTCGACGTTCTCCGAACCGGAAAGTCCCGTCGCGCGATGCGCCGGGCAACGATAAATGACCAGAAAAACCTCCCATCTGGGCGGCCACGCATTCAAGGCCGTCTTCGGCTTCACCATCCGCTACTGGCGCAAGCAGCCGGCACGCATCGCCACGGTCGCGACCTTCGCGCTGCTCGCCGCGCTCGCCGACGTGCTCACGCCGCTGTTCGCCGGCCGCCTCGTCGACGCGCTGTCGACCGGCCTGACCGACCGCGCCGCCGCGTGGCATTCCGCCGTCGCCGCGTTCGGCACGCTCGCCGCGCTCGGCATCGGCGCGACGGTGCTGCGGCAAGGCGTCTACCTGAACATCATCACGCTCACGCTGAAGATGATGAGCGAGATCGCCGCCGCGTCGTTCCATCGCGTGCAGCGCTTCTCGACCGACTGGCACGCGAACAGCTTCGCCGGCTCGACCGTGCGCAAGATCACGCGCGGCATCTGGGCGCTCGACCTGCTGAACGACACCGTGCTGATCGCGCTGCTGCCATCGGTCACGATGCTGGTCGGCGCAACCGTGCTGCTCGGCACGCACTGGCCCGTGATGGGGCTCGTCGTCGGCGCGGGCTCGCTGCTGTACATCGCGGTGACGGTCGCCGTGTCGCTCGGCATCGTCGCGCCGGCCGCGCGGCTCGGCAACCTGTGGGATACGCGCATGGGCGGCGCACTCGCCGATGCGGTGAGCTGCAACGCGGTCGTCAAGGCATTCGGTGCGGAAACGCGCGAGGAAGCGCGGCTCGCACGCGTGATCGGCAAGTGGCGGCAGCGCACGCGCCGCACGTGGGTGCGCGGCACGTTCAACGGCGGGTTGCAGGGCGCGATGCTCGTCGCGATGCAGGCCGCGATGATCGGCGTCGCGTTGCGGCTGTGGGCAAACGACGAGGCGAGCGTCGGCGACATCGCGTTTGCGCTGACGATGTTCTTCATGCTGCAGGGTTACCTGCGCGACGTCGGCATGCATATCCGCAACCTGCAGCGCTCGGTGAACGACATGGAGGAACTCGTCGCGCTCGAACGCCAGCCGCTCGGCATCGACGATCGCCCCGGCGCGCCGGCCATCCGGATCGGGCAAGGCGAGATCCGCTTCGAGCACGTGACGTTCCGCTACGGCAACCATCCGGTGCCGCTGTACGACGATTTCTCGATGCGAATCGCGCCGGGCGAGCGCGTGGGCCTCGTCGGCCACTCGGGGTCCGGCAAGACGACGTTCATCAAGCTGATCCAGCGCCTGTACGACGTGTCGGACGGCCGCATCACGATCGACGGCCAGGACATCGCGCGCGTGCGGCAGGATACGCTGCGCAGCCAGATCGCGATCGTCCAGCAGGAGCCCGTGCTGTTCCACCGCACGCTCGCGGAGAACATCGCGTATGCGCGCCCCGACGCGAGCCGCGCGGACATCGAGCGCGCCGCGCGGCTCGCCAGCGCGCACGACTTCATCGCGACGCTGCCGGACGGTTATGACACGCTCGTCGGCGAACGCGGGATCAAGCTGTCGGGCGGCGAGCGCCAGCGCGTCGCGATCGCGCGCGCGTTCCTCGCCGATGCGCCGATCCTGATCCTCGACGAAGCGACGTCGAGCCTCGACAGCGAAAGCGAGCTGCTGATCCAGCAGGCGATGGAGCGGCTGATGGTCGGCCGCACGACGCTCGTCGTCGCGCACCGGCTGTCGACCGTGCGCGCGCTCGATCGGCTGCTCGTGCTCGATCGCGGCAAGGTGATCGAGGAAGGCAACCACGACGCGCTGATCCGCATCGACGGCGGCATCTACCGCCGGCTGTTCGAGCGGCAGGCGCTGGAGCTCGCGAAGGGGCTGATCGATTCGCCGCGGCGCACGGCGGACGATGATGTCGGGCCGCTGGGCGAGCCGGCCGAGGCGTAACGCAAGCGTGTCGCGATGCAGCCCGGCGGTACGGTCGTCACCGCCGGGCTGCGTCGACACAACCGGATTCGGATCGAGGCCGTGCCACGTGCACGGCCTGTTTTTTGCGTCCGCGCATATCGCCGGCCTCCCTTGAACCGCGCGCCACGGCGTCGCCTTTCCCCGGATCACTTATCATGTCGACCAGGAAATTTGCGACGAGGGATCGACCATGTTTACAGGAATTGTCCAGGGTGTTGGCGCCATCAAGGCCATCAAGGATCACGGCGAACTGAGAACGTTCAGCATCGAATTTCCCGAGCGGTTTACCGACGGCATCGAGATCGGCGCCAGCGTCTCGGTCGACGGCGTGTGCCTGACGGTGACGACCATCCATTCGCCGGAGCTGATCGACTTCGACGTGATGTTGCCGAGCCTGAAAATCACCACGCTGGCCGACCTGGCGACAGGCGCGCGGATCAACGTGGAGCGGGCCGCGAAGGACGGCGCGGAAATCGGCGGGCATCCGCTGTCCGGCCATGTCGACTTCACGGGGACCATCCTGCACATCGCGTCGTCCGAACACAACCGGATGGTTCGCATCGGCGTGCCCGCCGATTTCAAACGATATGTTTTCGCAAAGGGCTATATCGCCATCAACGGCTGCAGCCTCACCGTTTCGGACGTCAATCGCGATGAAGGCTGGTTTGAAGTCTGGCTGATTCCCGAAACGCGACGCGCAACCACCTTCGATGCGAAGGGCGTCAACGACAAGGTCAACATCGAGATCGAGCGAAGCACCCAGGTCGTCGTCGATACGATCCGGGAATCGGTCAAGGAAACGCTCGGTGAATTGACCGGCATCGTCACGACGCTGCTGGCAGAAAAAGGCGTCGATATCGAGGAACTGCTGGCCCGCAACGTCGCGCGCCTGCCGAAGAAGTAACGGATGCCGGTTTCCTAGGTGATCCGCTGGATCACCGAGTACCGGCTTCCGTCGGCAAACACCTCGACCCACGGTTCCGATTCCTCGAACGTCCAGAGGACGAATTTAGGGGTAGCTCGCAATCACCCCCCGGATTGCGGGCAACCACGATGCGTCGATCGAACGCTCATGAGCATTCGATCGATGGCAAGGACGCCACGATAAAGCGTTCAATGTCCGCCGCAAGTCGTTCCGGTGATCCGTTGCTCGCAAACCGATTGCAGCTCAAACGCATGAACGCGGGAAATCGATCGCGGATTTTGCGCATCTCGTCTGCTTCATTGGCGTTCAGATACGGTCTCGACATTTGACGATCCACGACAAGTTTGGCGCAGCTCTCGAGATCGAACGCGGGTAACAGGAGAGACGTCCGCGCATCCTCCTCGATGCAACGGCGAAGTGCCGAATAGGCCGGCGTGACATCCGCCGGATACAGCATGAACCCGGACGAAACCGCGCAAATCGCAGGCGCTGAAATACCGCGTTTGAGTTGCTCGTATAGCCGGACGTTGTGCGTTGCGTATTCGACATATCCGTGGTCCCGGATGAAGTCGGCGATGTTCCCGTGCGACGCCAGGAAGCATTGATCCACATCGAGAAACCGCCAGTTCAAGCGATCCGCAACGATTGCCCCAACGGTTGTTTTGCCGGCGCCTCCCGGCCCGATGAGATGAGCAAGCAACGACACGTTCAACCTCCGACATCGCATGATTCAAGTTCCCGGAAGATTCGCGACGAGCCCGCCTCACTCCGCCTCAGCCTGCGCCCCCTTCCCCACCGCCACGCGCTGCGCGCGATAAATCCCCGCGTGCCCCGAAAACAGATACGCGACGACACACGCAACAATCGCATACACGCCGATATCGGCGCCGAACAGTTCGATCGCCATGATCGTCGACGCGATCGGCGTATTGGCCGCGCCCGCGAACACCGCGACGAAGCCGAGCCCCGCGAGCACGGGCACCGGCAGCGCCAGCACCTGGCCGAGCGCGTTGCCGAGCGTCGCGCCGATATAGAACAGCGGCGTCACCTCACCGCCCTTGAACCCCGACGCGAGCGTAACGACGGTGAACGCGAACTTGCCCGCGAAATCGTAGAGCGGCAGCGGGCCGTGAAACGCGGCCTCGATCGTCGGGATGCCGAGGCCGAGGTACTGCGGCACGTTCAGCACGGTGGCCGCCACCGCGACCAGCAGGCCGCCGAGCACCGGCTGCAGAGGTGCATAGCGGACAACACCGCGGAACCACGCGGTCAACGCATGCGTCGCAAACGCGAACAGCCGCCCGACGACGCCGAACGCGATGCCCGCGACGACCGTCACGGCCAGCCCCGTCGCCGATACGGCCGGCACGAACGGAATCGCATAGGCCGTGTGATGCACGCCCCACGCGCGGCACACGACGTCCGCGACGATCGCCGACGCGACGCAGGTCAGCAGCGCGTCGTACCGCACGCGCCCGATCGCGAGCACCTCGAGCCCGAACACGGCGCCCGCGAGCGGCGTGCCGAACACCGACGCGAAACCGGCCGCGATGCCGCCCATCAGCAGCACGCGGCGATGCTCGCGATCCAGACGGAACACGTGCGTGACGCGATCGGCGAGCGCGCCGCCCATCTGCACGGCCGTGCCCTCGCGGCCGGCCGAGCCGCCGAACAGGTGCGTGACGACAGTCGCGACCAGTACGAGCGGCGCCATCCGCTTCGGCACGAGCGCCTTCGGGTCGTGAATCTCGTCGATCAGCAGGTTGTTGCCGCGCGCGACCGACTGGCCGAAACGATGGTAGATCCACCCGGTCGCGAAACCGGCGGCCGGCAGCCCCCACAGCAGCCACGGATGCGCGACGCGCGTGCCGGTCGCCCAGTCGAGCGCGATCAGGAACAGCGCGGACGCCGTGCCCGCCAGCGCGCCGAGCAGGGCCGAGAGCGCGAGCCAGCGGCACACGTAGCGCACGGTCGCGAGAAGATCGGCAGAAGTCGTGAAAAACATGATTTCCAGATTCGATGGAACATCAAAACCTGGGCGGCAGAATACCGCATGGACGGCCTGCGACCTCCTGACAACCCAGGAACACGCAGGCATCATCAGCCGGGCAAACCGGCGGTTGAGGGCCGCACCGCGCGCTACGCGCCGGGAACGACCGCAGGGAGGCATGCCATCTCCGCAAGCCGCAATTGTACGCGACGCCGCGCAACGCACGCAATGCGAACGCCGGGGCTGCGGGAAACGACGGCGCCCCTCCCCCGGCGCGCCGTCAGTCGCGCGGCGCGCGCGCGATGCGCGAGATCAGTTGGGGCGCGATCCGCTCGAGCGGCAGGATCGCCGACGCCGCACCGATCGCCGCGGCCGCCTTCGGCATCCCGTACACGGCGCTGGTCGCCTGGTCCTGCGCGATCGTGTAGCAGCCTTTCGCGCGCATCGCCTTCAGGCCGAGCGCGCCATCGCGCCCCATGCCCGTCAGCAGCACGCCGAGCGCATCGCCCTGCCAGCCGTCGGCGACGCTGTTGAAGAACACGTCGATCGACGGCCGGTACGGCGTCTCGGCCGGATGCCGCGTATAGCCGAGCACGCCGCGCGGCGACAGGTACAGGTGATCGTCGGTCGCCGCGAGCAGCACCTCGCCGGCCTGCGGCACGCTGCCCTGCCGCGCGACGCGCACGGGCAGCCGCGTATAGCCGTCGAGCCATTCGGCCATCCCGAGCGCAAACGCCTGGTCGACGTGCTGGACGATCACGATCGCAGCCGGGAAATCGGCCGGCAGCGCGCGCAGCAGCGCGGTGAGCGCGGTCGGCCCGCCAGCCGACGCACCGATCGCGACGAGCGTCGGCTGGCCGCGCGCGGGCGTCGGCCCCGGCGGCACGAGCGCCGCGGTGCGGCTTTCGAGCAGCCGGCCGATCTGGTCGATCTTCGCGAGCAGCGCCTGCGCCGACGCGTCGGTCGACAGCCCGAGCGCGAGCGTCGGCGTGTCGACCGCATCGAGCGCGCCGGCGCCCATCGCCTCGTAGACCGACGACGTGTTCGCGCTGACGCTGACCGTCACGATCAGGATCGCGCACGGCGCGCGCGCCATGATCTGCCGCGTCGCCGCTACGCCGTCGACCTTCGGCATCACGAGATCCATCAGCACGAGATCGGGCGGATGCGCGATGCAGAAATCCACGGCCTCGTCGCCGTCGGTCGCCACCCACAGCACGCGGTGGTCCGTGCGCAGCGCGAGCACGCGGCGGAGCGCCTCTACGGCCAGCGGCAGATCGTTGACGATGCCGATGTTCATCCGCGTGCGCCTCCGATCAGGTCGTGCACGGCATCGAGCAGCGCCTCGTCGTGGAAGCTGCTCTTCGCGAGGTAGTAGTCGGCGCCGGCATCGAGCCCGCGGCGGCGATCCTCGTCGCGATCCTTGTACGACACGATCATCACCGGCACGCGCTTGAGCATCGGATCGTTCTTGATCAGCGTGACGAGCTCGATGCCGTCCATGCGCGGCATGTCGACATCCGTGACGACGAGATCGAACGCGTCGCTGCGCACCGCGTTCCAGCCGTCCATCCCGTCGACCGCAACGGTCACGTCGTAGCCGCGCTTCTCCAGCAGCTTGCGTTCGAGCTCGCGCACCGTCAGCGAATCGTCGACGACCAGCACGCGGCGGCGCCGGTCGACGAGCGCGAGTTGCGGGTCGCGTGTGAGCCGCGCGAGCTGCCCGCCGCGCACGAGCTTGTCGACCGAGCGGATCAGGTCCTCGACGTCGACGATCAGCACGGGGTCGCCGTTCTCGAGCAGCGCGCCGGCCGCGATGTTCTGGATCTTGTGCAGGCGGCTGTCGAGCGGCTGCACGACGAGCATCCGTTCGCCGAGGAAGCGATCGACCGCGACGCCGTAAAGCTCGGGCTCGCCGCCGACGACCACGACCGCCGTGCTCGCACGCGCCGCGTCGGGTGCGCCCGCGTCGAGCAACTGGTGCGCGGCGACGAGGCCCGCGCGCCGGCCGTCGAACGGAAAATGCGGCTGCCCTTCGAGCACGTCGATATTGTCGTGCGCGAGTTCGAGCGTGCGGCGCACGTGCGCGAGCGGGAACGCATACGGTTCGCCGCCGACTTCGACGATCAGGCTGCGGATCACCGACAGCGTGAGCGGCAACTGCAGCACGAAGCGCATGCCCGCGCCCGGCTCGTTGAAGATCCGCACCGCGCCGCGCACGCCGCGCACCATCTCCTGCACCGCGTCGAGGCCGACGCCGCGACCCGACACGTCGGTTACCGCGTCGCGCATCGAGAAGCCCGGCAGCAGCAGGAATTCGAGCAGTTCGGGATCGGACAGCCGCGCGGCCGTCTCGTCGTCGGTCAGGCGCTGGCGCACGACGGCCGCGCGCAGCGCGTCCATGTCGACGCCCGGCCCGTCGTCGATCACGCTGACGAGCAGCGAGCCGGCGCTATGGCGCGCCTCCAGCGTCACGCTCGCCTCGGCCTGCTTGCCGCGCGCGAGCCGCGCGTCGGGCGACTCGACGCCGTGGTCGATCGCGTTGCGCAGCAGATGGCCGAGCGGCGCGTCGAGCAGGTCGAGGATGTCGCGGTCGACCTGCGTGCCCTCGCCGACGATCGAGAAGCGCACCTGCTTGCCGAGCGAGCGCGCGAGATCGCGGACGATGCGCGGATACGCGCGCGTCGCATCGCCGAACGGCCGCATCCGGCATTGCAGCGCCTCGTCGTAAAGCTGCTCGGCGATATGCGTGCTGCGCCGCTCGAAGCGGTCGAATTCGTCCATGCGCTCGGCGAGCGACCGCTGCAGGTCGTTGAGCATGTGCCGCACTTCGTTCATCGACGCGAGCATGCCCGCGTCGAGATCGTCGGCGAACTGTTCGTACATCAAGTCGAGCGAACGGGCGGCGTCGCGCTGCGCGCGCTTCACGCGCAGCATCGATTCGGCGAACGGCTTGAGCCAGCGCGATTCGACCAGCGATTCGCCGGACAAGCTCAGCAGCCGGTTCAGCGTATCGGCGCGCACGCGGCGCATCGCGCCGGCGCCGGCCAGGCGCCCGGCCTGGGCCGGATCGGGCACCGTGCCCGACACGGCGAGCGGCGGCACCGCGGCGCTGGCCCCGACGGGCTCGTTCGCCGCGCCGTCGTGCTCGCGATACGGCACGACCGATGGCGGCGGCGGCACGACGGCCGGCGCCTGCATCGTCTGCGCGCCGTCGGCGCCCGTCAGCGCCGCCGCGAACACGTCGATCTCGGTCGGCGACACGGGGTGCCCCTGCGGATCGCCGACGCGCACCAGCAGGTCGACGCCGGCAAGCAGCACGTCGACGTGCGTGGCCGTCAGCGCGATCGTGCCGGCCTGCGCGGCGACGAAACACTCTTCCATCCGCCCCGCGATGTCGACGCCAAGCGGCACGCCGACGATGCGCGCGGCGCCCTTCAGCGAATGCGCGGCGCGCATGCACGCCTCGAGCGCGACGGAATCGGGCTCGCCCGATTCGAGCGCGAGCAAGTGCTCGGACAGCGCCTGGGTCTGCGTGCGCGTCTCCTCGCGATACAGCTCGAGCAGCGACAGGTGGCTCAGATCGTCATCGCCGCTCATCGCATGCTCCGTGTCACGGCGTCGAACAGACGATCGTCGTCGAGCAGGCCCACCGACTTGCCGCGCCACGACAGTACGCCGCGCGACAGGCCGGCGCTCGCGCGCCCGACCGTCGCCGGCACGGGCACCCAGTCGGAGGCGCCGAAGCGCAGCACGCCCTCGACTTCGTCGACCGGAAACACGACCGGTTCGCCCTGGTGCGCGGCCACCAGCAGCCGCGTGAAACGGCCGTTGCCACCGCCATTGCCGCCCTTGGCGGCAGCGAGACCGAGCAGTGCGCCGATCGAGATCGCGACGCGCAGCGTGCCGCGGATGTTGACCACGCCGCGCACGGCCGAATTGCGGCGATGCGGCAGCGAATGGATCGGGCGCGTGCCGGCGATCTCGCGCAGCACGCCGATCGGCAGCGCGAGCCATTCGTCGGCCACGCGAAACGCGAGCGCCGCGTGGCGCGTATCGCCGTCGTCGTCGCGCACGCGCGTCGTGTCGAACGCGCTGATCCGGCGCGTCGCGTCGGCCATCTCGGCGTCGCCGAGCGGACGCTCGAGCAGCTTCGCCGCGTGATACGCGTAGACCGGGCAGTTCAGGCAGCGCTGGCAGTCGGCCAGCCGCTCGCACGAGCGGTCGCCGTGCGTGCCGATCCGGTTCCAGCAATCGTCGACGGCGACGTCGATCGTCGTATCGTCAGTGGCAGCGGCGGCGCGGTTCATGGATTCCTCTGGTCATCGCGGTGTCGGTCCCAATCCCGTATTCGTGTCAGCCGGCCGAGCGCCGCGCGCGTTCGAGCAGCCATTGCGCGCCCGCGCGATCGCCGCCGACGTCGAGCAGCGTCGCGAGATGCGTCAGCGCCTCGTGATGCGTGGGCCTCAGGTACAACGCCTTCCGGTAGAAGTCGCCGGCTTCCGCGGCGCGCCCGCGCGCATCCGCAATCAGTCCATTCAGGTAGAACGCGTCGGCATGCGGCCCGACGCGCGCCGAGAACTGCGCGAGCACGCGTTCGGCCTCGTCGAACGCGCCGGCGTTCGCGAGCGCCTGCGCATCCTCGAGCGTCGGCGCGACGCCTTCGGCGACCGGCGCGGCCGCTTCGGCCGTCGCCACCGACAGCTCGGCCCGTGCGTCGAACGCAGCCGTGCGCACGGCGGGCGCCGGCGCCGCGAACGGCTGCAGCGTGTCGCCAAGCCAGGCCGGCGGCGCGACGGCCAGCACCGGGCGCGTCGCCGCGAGCGGCGCAACGGTCAAGCGCTCCGCGCGCTGGCACACCGCTGCCGCGGACAGCGGCGCCATCTGGGCCGCGCTTGCATCGGCCGCGGCACCGGCACGCTCGCGATGAAACGCGAACGCCAGCGGCACGCGCGCCGAGCGCATCCCGTGCCGCATCGCGACACCCGTTTCGGCCGGCCCGACGAACAGCATGCCGTCGTCGGCGAGACACGCGTCGAGCGATCGGATCACGCGATCCTGCGCGTCGCGGTCGAAATAGATCAGCACGTTGCGGCAGAACACGAAATCGTAGCGAATGCCCGTATCGGCGATCGGTTCGACGAGGTTCGCGTGACGGAACTGCACGCACGCGCGCACGCGCTCGTCGAGCAACCAGCCGTCGGCGGCCGGCGCGAAGTAGCGCGCGCGAAATTCCGTCGCGGTGCCGCGAAACGCGTTGCGCCCGTAACAGCCATGCCGCGCCTGCTCGATCGCGCGCGCGCTGAGGTCGATCGCGTCGATCGTGAAGCTGGCCGGTTCGAGCCCCGCGTCGAGCAGCGCCATCGCCGCCGAATACGGTTCCTCGCCCGTCGAGCACGGCGCGCTCAGCACGCGGATCACGCGCCCGGGCGTCGCGGCGAGCCGTTCGGCCGCGAGCCGCGCGAGCGTCGCGAAGGCCTCGCGGTCGCGGAAGAACCATGTCTCGGGCACGACGAACAGCTCGATCAGCGCACGCCGCTCGTCGGCCGACGCGTTGAGCTGCTGCCAGTAAGCGTCGAGCGCTTCCTGCGTCACGGGTGGCCGCGCTGCCGACGGCAGGCGCTCGCCGTCCGTTTGCAGCGCGTGCACGCGCTCCGTCAGCGCACGGGTCAGAAAATCGTTGCCGAGCGAATCGGGGTCGATGCCGGTCTCGCGCAGCAACCAGTCGCGAAATCGCGATTCGGACTCTTTCATGCGGACTCCTCCCCGTGGCCCGGCAGGCCGTCGAACAGATACAGGCGCGCAACGTCGTCGATCAGGTCGGATACCGACACCTGTTGCACGACGCCGTCGGGCGAGTTCGCGACGAGCCCGAGCCAGCGCGTGCGCGCGGTCGAGATGCCGCTCGCGCGGAACGCCGCGCGGTCGATCCGCATCGTCTGTGTCGCGCGCTCGACGATCAGGCCGATCACGCGCTCGCCGTCGGCGTGGCCCGCGCGGTAGCGCACCATCACGAGCCGCGTCGAGCGCAGCGCATGCGCGCGGCGCCCGAGCGCGAGCATCGGCACGTCGATCACCGGCACCGGCTGGCCGCCGCGCATCAGCAGCCCGGCGATCCATTCGGGTGCGCCGGGCACGGCTTTCGTGATCGCGAGCGGCAGCACCTCTTCGATGCCGGCCGCGTCGAGCGCATAGCGCTCGCCGTCGAGCTCGAACATCAGGAACAGCGCGTGCGCACCGTTCTGCGTGTCGGCGCGTGTCACGCGTCGACCTTGAAGCGCGACACGCTGGTGCGCAACTGGTTCGCGACGAGCGTCAGGTCGTCGATCGCCTGCGACGACTGGCGCAGCGACTCGGCGGTCTGCTGCGCGGCTTCCGACAGTTGCGACAGCGCCTGCGTGATCTGCTCGGCGCCGTTCGCCTGCGTCTGCATCCCTTCGTTGACCATCTGGAAGCGCGGCGCGAGCGTCTGCACCTCGGCGATGATCTGCGACAGCTGCCCGCCGACCTGCTGCACGTCGAGCATTCCGCGGCGCACTTCCTCGGAGAACTTGTCCATCCCCATCACGCCCGCCGACACGGCCGACTGGATTTCCTTCACCGTCTGCTCGATGTCGTAGGTCGCCACGGCCGTCTGGTCGGCAAGGCGGCGGATCTCGGTCGCGACGACCGCGAAGCCGCGGCCGTATTCGCCGGCCTTCTCGGCCTCGATCGCCGCGTTCAGCGACAGCAGGTTGGTCTGGTCGGCCACCTTGGTGATCGTCGCGACCACCTGGTTGATGTTCAGCGCCTTCTCGTTGAGGATCGCGAGCTTCGCGTTCACCGAACCGGCCGCGTCCATCACGCTGCGCATCGTCTCGCCCATCCGCGTGAGCCCGCTCTGGCTCACGCCCGCGAGCGTCGCCGACTGTTCGGCCACGCCAGCCACCTCGTTCATCGTGCGCAGCAGGTCGCGCGACGTTGCGAAGATCTCGCGCGAGGTCGCGCCGATCTCGGTCGTCGTCGCCGCGGTTTCGTTCGCGGTCGCCTGCTGCTCGCGCGACGTCGCCGCGATCTCGGCGACGGACGTCGTCACCTGCAGCGACGACTGCTGCGCGCGCGAGACCAGCTCGGTCAGTTCGTCGGCCATCCGGTTGAAGCCCGTCTCGAGCGTGCCGAATTCGTCGCGGCGGCGCAGGTCGAGGCGGCGCGTCAGGTTGCCGGTGCGCATCACGTCGTGCACCTCGACGAGCCGCGCCATCGGTACGGTGACCGAACGGAACAGCAAATAGCCGAGCGCGAGCGCGGACAGCAGCATGACCGCCAGTGCGGTCGCGAGCACGACCTCGGTGTCCTGCACGGATTCGCGGATCAGCTTGGCGGACTGGTCGGCGAACTTGCGGTTTTCCTGCACCAGCGTGTTCGCGTTCTGCACGACCTCGGCCCACACGGGCTGTACCTTCATGTAGGCTGCCACCGCGTCGTCGCGGGACCCGCGGTGTTTCTGCACGGCATCGTTCAGCAACGGCAGGTAGCGGTCATAGGCACCGAGGAACGTTGCGAAGCGCTGGCGATCGTCGTCGCGGAACGTCGTGGCCTGATAGTCGGCCGACAGCGCATCGACCTGCTTCGTCACGTCCGAGATCTTCGCGAGATTGCGCTGCACGATATCGGCATCGGTCTCGACGAAGGTCGCCTGCTGCAGCAGCACGAACGATTCGTTGACCGACGCGCGCAGCGACGCCGCGAGGTAGACGCCGGGCAGCGAGTCGCGCTCGATGCTGACGGCTTCGGTGTTGATCGCGCGCAGGCGCTCGTAGGACACGCCGGCTGTCACCAGCATCAGCACGAACAGCACGCCGAAGCTGAGCAGGATGCGATTGCCGAGCGTCAGCCGGGCAGCGCCGATCGTCGGATGCAGGCTTTCATTGGTTGCGCGGGGCGTCACGGTGGCCATGTTCGTTATGGGCTTTCTAAAATCAGCGTTGAAAAAATCCACGCCCGCCGGCGCGCCGGACGGCGCGCCACGAGCGCCTCGTGGTCGGAGGCGGACGACGCGGCCCCGGCAGGCCGCGCCGCGAAATCACCGCTCCGCTTGCGCCGGCAGACGAAGCGCGACCATGAAGCCGCGCGCCGTATTGCGCATCAAAATCCGGCCGCGATGCCGCGCCGCCGTCGCGCGGACGAACGCGAGCCCGAGGCCGAAGCCGCTGCGCGCCGCGCCATGCGCGGATTCGAGCTGCACGAACGACTCGGTCGCGGCCGTACGCTGCTCCGGTGCGATGCCGGCGCCGGTATCCTCGACGCCGATCAGCCAGGCATCGTCCTCGCCGCTCAGCGTGCAGTGCACGTCGGTCCCGGCCGGGCCGTACTTCAGCCCGTTGTCGATCAGGTTCGCGACCGCGCGCGTGAGCATCATGCGGTCGCCCATCGTCACGCACTCGGTGTCGGGCACGTGCGCGACGACCCGGCTGCCGCACCCGGCCGCCTTCTCCCACAGCTGGTCGACGGCATCGAGCACGATCTCGTTGAGACACACGACCTCGTGCGCGCGCCGCTCGGACTGCGCGCGGGTCAGGTGGATGAAGCCGTCGGCGAGCGCGAGCGCGCGCCGCGCATGGCCGGCGATACGCTCCATGATCGCCGGCATGTCGCCGTGTTCGGTCCGGTAGACGTCGAGCAGCGCGAGGATCGACGTCTGCGGCGAACGCATGTCGTGCGACAGGAAATCGAGCGCCTCGTCGCGCTGCCGCGACATCAGGTACGAATTCGAGTGATAGCGGATGCGCGCGGTCAGCTCCATCGCGTCGGGGAGCTTCACGAGATAGTCGTTCGCGCCGGCGATGAACGCCTCGCGCTTGACGATCGGCTCCTCCTTCGCGGACAGCACGATGATCGGCACGCGTGCGGTGCCGGCGTCCGCGCGCCACGCGCGAACGAGATCGAGGCCGTCGATGTCCGGCATCACGAGATCCTGCAGGATGACCGTCGGCTTCACGTCGCGCGCGACAGCCATCGCACGGTGTGCGTCGGTGCACACATGCAGGTCGATGTCGTGTTCGCTGCGCAACGCGCGGCGGATCACCTCGCCGACGAACGGTTGATCGTCGACGAGGAGGACCGAAAGCCCTGATTCAAGACAATCCGGGGCATTATCACTGCTCGATTCTTTCATAAATACAGTTTCAAACGCCGAATCTCCAATCGATTCTTTCATAGGAGTTGTTTATCCGACTTGGACGCTATCTTTTATTGGCAGTTGATAAACCCGCCTGATTCCGCCGATTTGGCCTGTCGGCACTGCCTTGCGGGGCTCCGCGCGCCGAGTTTTCCCCGTCGACGGCCGCATTACCTCCGCATTCTTTCTCTCAATAAACATAACCGGCTGATTCTAAATGAAATTAGAACACAGCATCTATCTCCTTCCGGTTTAGTTTTGCCAAATATGCAGAAAGAGCCGGAATCAGATAAATCTGATCATTTCCGGATTCGAAAGACGATAACGTTTGCGCGATCGGCGTAGCGAGGTTTGCATGCGCTGCAAGGCTCGGTCGCGAGCCGTATCGGGGCCTGATGCAAATGCACCGAATCGGCCGGAGGAAGGAAAAAAAAACGGCGCGCCGGGCGAGGATCGGCCCACGCGCATCGGGCCGGCAGGACGCCGGCCCGCGTAATGGCGGGTGCGGCCGCCTACCCGCGCCCGTGATGCGCGGATACTTCCTGCAGGTCGAGATCGCGTTCGAGCATGTGCAGCATCTCGTCGTGGATGCGGCCCGAACGATGCAGACGCAACAGTTCCGCGCGCCCGGCCTTGATCGCGGCCAGCACCACGTCGTAGTGCGCGGTGCGCACTTCCGCCGGATACGCGGGCTCGTTCTTCGCCCGCTCGGTCATTTCCGCGCGATACGTGTATTGCTCGAGCAGGCGTGGATGGATCACCACGCCATGCTCGTCGCGCACGAGCGACTGGATCGCCGCGAGCTGCGCGGCCTCGACGTACGCCCACGTCTGCGGTTCGGTCAGATGGTGCGCGGCGCGCTCTTCGCGTTGCGGCAAACGCAGCAGCCGGATCAGCGGCCCGATCGTCGTGCCCTGCAGCAGCACGGTGACGAGGATGACCGCGAACGACGCGACCAGGATCACGTCACGGCCGGGCATCGCCTCGGGCAGCGACAGCGCGATCGCGAGCGTGACGACGCCGCGCATCCCGGCCCAGCTCATGATCGTCGCGGCCTTCCAGTCGGGCGCGTCGCCGCGCCGCGCGATCCCGCGCACCGGCCACTTCAGCGCCTCGACCGCGTAGATCCACACGAAGCGCGACACGATCACCGCCGCCAGCACCGCAAGCACCGGCGGCACCATCGTGCCGAGCACCTGCTCGAAGCCGCCGAGCCGGTGCATCGCGCCGCGCAGCGACAGCCCGATCAGCACGAACACCAGCGCTTCGAGCAGGAACACGATGACCTGCCAGAACGCGGTGCCGCGCGTGCGCACGGCCGCCGAGAACACCTCGTGCTGATGCCAGCCGATGATCATGCCGGCCGTGACGGTCGCGATCACGCCCGACACCTCGACCATTTCGCCCGCGATGTACGCGATCCAGCCGGCGATCGCCGCGACGGTGACCACGAGATAGTCGTCGTCGAGCAGCTTCAGGAACCACACGACGAGCTTGCCGACCACGAAGCCGACCACCACGCCGCCGAGCCCGAGCTCCGCGAAGCGCACGACCGCATGTTCGAGGCTGAACGCACCGGTGAGCGCGGCGGCGACCGCGAAGCGGAACAGCACGAGGCCGGCCGCGTCGTTCAGCAGGCTCTCGCCTTCGAGCAGCACCATCAGCCGGCGCGGCAGCGCGACGCGTTCGAGCACCGCTTTCGCGGCAACCGCGTCGGGCGGCGACACGATCGCGCCGAGCGCGAAGCACGCGGCCCACGGCAGCGCCGGCACGACCCAATGCACCGCGAAGCCGACCGCGAACGTCGTGAACACGACCGCGCCGATCGCGAGCAGCAGGATGCCGCCGACGTTGCGCTTGAACTCCTCCCACACGGAGAAGTACGCGCCGTCCATCAGCAGCGGCGGCAGGAATACCAGCAGCACCAGTTCGGGATCGAGGTTGATCGGCGGCAGGCCGGGGATGAACGCGATGCCGATGCCGCCGATCAGCAGCGCGGCCGCGGGCGGCAGCCGCAGCCGCTTGGCGATGCATTCGAGCGCGACGATCGCCAGGAATGACAACAAAACCAGCTTGAATGCCGAGACGGGAGACATGAATCGACCTCGTGAAGAATGAATTCGCACGTTCCGGCGTCGTACCCCGGTCGGCAGTTTGGCGCGATTACATCACGATGCGAGGCCCGCAGTCGAGCGCGTTCGCGGCCCGCCGCGCGGTGCTGGCCCGATGTCGGCCCGGTGCGCGCGCCGCCATGAAAAACGGCACGCGGGCCGGCACGATCGCCCGCCCGCGTGCCGTCGCGGCACCGCGCTGCCCGCCTGCGCGTTACCGGCGCCGCACGACCATCAGCCGCGGTTCGGTCATGTCCTCGATCGCGTAGCGGATCCCTTCGCGGCCGAGGCCCGAATCCTTCACGCCACCGTACGGCATGTTGTCGACGCGGAACGACGGCACGTCGTTGATCACGACGCCACCAACCTCCAGCTCGTCCCACGCGCGCTGCGCATGCGTGAGCGAATCGGTGAACACGCCGGCCTGCAGCCCGAAGTCGCTGTCGTTCACGCGCGCGAGCGCGTCGTCGAACCGGTCGAACTTCTCGAGGATCGCGACGGGGCCGAACGCCTCCTTCCGGTACAGGTCCTGCTCATGCCCGACGTTTTCCAGCAGCGTCGCCTCGAACATCGCGCCGTCGACCTTGCCGCCCGCGACGATCTTCGCGCCCGCCGCGACGGCCGCGTCCATCCAGCCCGACAGCCGGCGCGATTCGGATTCGGAGATCATCGGGCCGACGAACGTCGACGGATCCTTCGGATCGCCCATCTTCAGCGAACGCGTCTTCGCGATCAGCTTCTCGCGCAGCGCATCGTACAGATCGGCATGCACGAGGATCCGCTGCACGCCGATACAGCTCTGGCCCGACTGGTAGTACGCGCCGAACGCGAGGCGCTCGACCACGTAGTCGAGCCGCTCGCGCTGGTCCGCATCGACGATCGCGGCCGCGTTGCCGCCGAGTTCCAGCACGACTTTCTTCTTGCCGGCCTTCTCCTTCAGCGCCCAGCCCACCGCCGGCGAGCCCGTGAACGACAGCAGCTTGAAGCGCTCGTCGGTCGTGAACAGATCGGCGCCGTCGCGATGCGCGGGCAGCACCGAGAACGCGCCCTTCGGCAGGTCGGTTTCCGCGAGCACCTCGCCAATGATCAGTGCGCCGATCGGCGTGCGGCTCGCGGGCTTCAGCACGAACGGACAGCCGGCCGCGAGCGCCGGGGCAACCTTGTGCGCGGCGAGGTTCAGCGGGAAGTTGAACGGCGAGATGAACGAGCACGGGCCGACCGGTACGCGCTTCGTGTAGCCCGTATAGCCCTGCGCACGCGCGGAGATCTCGAGGTTGATGATCTCGCCGTCGATGCGCACCGATTCCTCGGATGCGACACGGAACGTGTCGATCAGCCGCGTCACCTCGCCCTTCGAATCGTTGATCGGCTTGCCGGCCTCGATGCACAGCGCCTCGGCCAGCTCGTCGAAGCGCTCGCGAAAGCGCGCGACGCAATGGTCGAGCACGGCCTGCCGCTTGTAGGCCGGCAGCTCGCGCATCGGCTTCGCGGCGTCGACCGCCGCGCCGATCGCCGCATCGATCGCCTTCGCGTCGGCCAGCGCGACGCGCGTCGCGACCTTGCCGCTGAACTTGTCCGTCACTTCCAGATCGGTGTTCGCGTAAACGGCCTCGTTGGCGAGGTAGTACGGATAGGTTTCCTTCAACATGGAACGACTCCTTCCTGTGAACGGGGAATTCAGAGTTGCGCCGACAGGCGCTTGATCTCGCGGTTCAGCACGCGCTCGTTGTCCGAGTAGTCGATCGGCACGTCGATCACGTGCACGCCCGGCGACGAGAAGCACTCGCGCAGCAGCGGCTCGAGATCGTCGGCCGATTCGACGCGATGCCCGTGCGCGCCGTAACTTTGCGCATACGACACGAAATCGGGGTTCTGCAGCGTCATCGCGAAATCGGGGAAATTCATGTTCTCCTGCTTCCAGCGGATCATCCCGAATGCGTCGTCGCGCAGGATCATCACGACGATATCGAGCTTCAGCCGCACGGCCGTTTCGAGCTCCTGCGAATTCATCATGAAGCCGCCGTCGCCGCACACGGCGATCACCTTGCGCTGCGGATGCACGATCTTCGTCGCGATCGCCGACGGCAGGCCCGCGCCC
Organism: Burkholderia pyrrocinia; assembly: GCF_018417535.1. Lineage (NCBI taxonomy): Bacteria > Pseudomonadati > Pseudomonadota > Betaproteobacteria > Burkholderiales > Burkholderiaceae > Burkholderia > Burkholderia pyrrocinia. Next base: position 1,351,877 of record NZ_CP070978.1, read on the forward strand.
ATCGATGCGAGCGCGTTGTCGAGCAACAGCGAGTTCGGCTCGTGCGCGCGCCAGTAGCGCGCGAACCAGATCTTGTACATCCCGTTGTCGAGACAGACGATCCCGTCGGCCGGCAACGCGTTGTACAGGTCGTTCACGATCCGCACCGGGTACATCGGGAAGCGCGGGTCGTGCTGGCCCTTCTGCAGGTGCGCGTCGAAATGCTCCTTGATCATCGCGAAGCGCGCGAAATCCCAGTGCGGCTGCGGCGTGAGCGCCTCCTTCATCTGCCACACCGCGTTCGCGATGTCGCCGACCACCTCGATCTGCGGGAAATAGACGGGATCGACCTGCGCGCCGAGGAAGTTCACGTGGATGACCGTCTTGTCGTCCGCGTGCATGAAGAACGGCGGCTTCTCGATCACGTCGTGGCCGACGTTGATGATGCAGTCCGCATGCTCGATCGCGCGGTGCACGAAGTCGCCGTCGGACAGCGTCGCGTTGCCGAGCCACAGCGGATGCGTTTCGTCGATCACGCCCTTGCCCATCTGCGTCGTGAAGAACGGGATGCCTGTCTTGTCGACGAATTCGAGCAGCATCTTGCAGCTCGTCTTGCGGTTGCCGCCCGCGCCGATCATCAGCAGCGGATGGCGCGCGGCCTGGATCGCGTCGACCGCGTGCGCGACCGCTTTCTCCTCGGCCACGGGCCGCCGGCTGTAGCTCGCGGGAATCGGCTTGCCGTCCCCTTCCTCGTGCGCGATGTCCTCCGGCAGTTCGAGGTGGGTCGCGCCGGGCCGCTCTTCCTCCGCGCGCCGGAACGCCTCGCGCACGGCCGACGGGATGTGGCCGATCGACACGATCTGCCGCGTGAGCTTCGTGAGCGGCTGCATCATGTCGACCACGTCGACGATCTGGAAGTGGCCCTGCTTGCTGGACTTGATCGGCTTCTGCCCGGTGATCATCAGCATCGGCATCCCGCCGAGCTGCGCATACGCGGCGGCCGTCACGAAATTCGTCGCGCCCGGCCCGAGCGTCGCGAGACACACGCCGGTGCGGCCGGTCAGGCGGCCGTAGGTGGCGGCCATGAACCCGGCCGCCTGCTCGTGCCGGGTCAGCACGAGCTTGATCCTGGATCGCCGCAGCGATTCGAGCAGATCGAGGTTTTCCTCGCCGGGAATGCCGAACACGTACTCGACGCCTTCGGCTTCCAGCGCCTTCACGAACAGATCCGATGCTTTCATGGGGGACTCTCGGTTATGCCGCCTGCCCGGCCTACGGACACGCGGCGTACATGACGCGCGCCGGCCTACGGCACGCGGACGCTCTACCTACTGGACACAGACCACGGCACTTCCCGCCGTGCGAGGTGCGATACACGACGCGCGGCGGCGCTTCCGGATACCGGGGAGCGAACGGACCCGCCCATGCGCGACGGGCGCGCACGGGCGGCAAAGACGTTTTTGATTGTAGACGGATTCGGGAAATTTCGACTTCGGCGGCCCGCTGTCGGCCGACGCCCGGCAGGGGTCGGCCGGAAGGCCAAACCGGCCAGTAGCCGCGCTGACGACCCTATAGTCGGAACTGCGGAATCCACTCGAGCCGACCCTTTTTCATTCCCATTGACGTATTACGGTTAACGTAATACGCTGACCGACATGATCATTGCCTTCCGCTGCAAGGACACGCAGTCGCTGTTTGCCGGAGAATCGCCCCGGCGCTTTCGCGTGATCGAAACCGTTGCTACCCGGAAACTGCAAATGGTCGCCGCCGCGAAAGAACTGCGCGATTTGCGGGCGCCGCCCGGCAACCGGCTCGAAGCGTTACATGGCGATCGGGAAGGCCAGCACGGCATCCGCATCAACGAGCAATGGCGGATCTGTTTCGAATGGAGCGACGATGGGCCTACCCAGGTCGAGATCGTCGACTATCACTGACTGGGGATTCGCATGCTCAAGAATGGAATGCGCCCGATTCATCCGGGCGAGGTCATGCGGGAAGAGTTTCTCGTGCCGCTGGAAATGAGCGTCAACGCGCTGGCGCTCGCGTTGAACGTGCCGGCTACACGCTTGCACGAAATCGTCAAGGAACGGCGCGGCATCACGGCCGATACCGCTTACCGGCTCGCACGCTACTTCGACACGTCGCCGGAATTCTGGTTGAACCTGCAGGCCGCTTACGATCTCAAGACACTGCCGACGCGCAGCGAGATCGACCGCAAGGTCGAACCGCGCGAACGCACGCACGCGTAGGCACCCAGGCCGCCGCTCGTCGGCGTGGCCGCGTCAATGCAGCCACCCGGCCGCCCAGCGCGGCACCAGCGACACCAGATACAACCCGAGCCCGATCAGCCCGCCGACCAGCGTGCCGTTGATGCGGATGTACTGCAGATCCTTGCCGATGTTCAGCTCGATCTGCCGCGACATCTCGCGCGCGTCCCAGTTGCGCACCGTGTCGCGGATGTGACGCATCAGGAAATCGGCGAAATCCGGCGCCATCTCGTGCACGGCCTTCTCGACGTGCTCGTTCAGCGACGCGCGCAGCGCCGGGCTCTCGGCAAGCCGCGCGCCGAGCCAGCCGCCGAGCGTCGCGGCCTGCCGGTGCAGCGCCGAATCGGGGCGCGCGAGATCGGCCTTCAGCCACGCGCGCAACTGGTCCCACAAGTCGCGCACATACTCGTTGAACGCATCGCCGTCGCGAATGTAGCGCTTGATCTCCTCGCCCTTTTCGATGAACGCGGGATCGTGCTTCAGCCGCTCGGTCAGCCGCACGACCGTCCGGTCGAAGCGCTGCCGCAGCTCGTGCTCGGGATCCGCCGCCACGCCTTCGAGCACGCGGCTCACCGCACTCGCGAGCATCCGCGCGCCGTTCTCGCCGAACCACTGCGTCGGCATGATCTTCTCGACCTTCGGGTACTGCGTCTTCAGCCATTCGACGATGAAGCCCGCGATCACCTCGCGGTTCTCTTCCTTGTCGAGCACGTCGACCACCTGTTCGATCGCGTCGTCGAGCAGCGCCTGGTGGCGGCCATCCTTCGTCAGCGTGTCGAGGATCGCGCCGGCCGATTGCGACAGGTCGACCCGGTCGATCACCGCGCGAAACGCGTCGTGGACGAACGACTGGATCCGCGCATCGTCGGTCATGTCGAGCGCGAAGCTCATCAGCTTCGTCACATAGCCGCCCAGCGCGTCGGTGTTCGCCGGCTCGCCGAGCCATGCGCCGAGTTTCTGCGCGGGATCGTGCTGACGAATCTGCTCCGCGAGCGCGTCGGGGCCGAGGAACTTCTCGCGCACGAACACCGCGAGGTTGTCGGCGATCTTGTCCTTGTTCTTCGGGATGATCTCGGTGTGGCGCGACACGAACGGGATCGGCACGCGGCGGAACAGCGCGACGACCGCGAACCAGTCGGCAAGCGCACCGACCATCGCAGCCTCGGCCACGGCCTTGACGCCGTCGACCCACGGGCCGCGCGGCAGCAGGATCGTCGTGACGAACACCGCGACCGCGGCCAGCAGCAGCCACAGCGCGCGGCGCTTGCTTCGTTTCAGTTCGAGGGCTTTGTCGGGCGTCATGGAGGACGGGTGGATCGGAGATGTCGCTAATATCCCCGATTTCGCGTCAACCGACAAACGCGCGGCATGATGCTCGACGGGCCCGCGCGACCGCCGCCGCGCATCACGTCACCCGCCACGTCGCGCAACCGACCGGCAAGCGCGCGGCCGGCGACGTCATCGCCGACGCAATCCGTCCGCCGCGCCGGCCATACTCGCCGCGCCTCCCGCCGTTACAGAAACGTCTTCAGGTTCACCGCCGGGTCGGCGAGTTTCACCGGATCGGGCACCGCCCCTGCCGCCATCAGCCGGCGCGATGCGCCGATGTCGCGCCCCAGGTTCGCCGCGGCCACCGCGACGATCTTGCCGTCGTCGCCCAGCCCGAACACCGCAAACGGCCCGCTCGCCGGATCGCCGCGCACGACGGTCGTGTTTTCGCTGCCGAACAGCCCGAGCATCTGCAGGTTGCAGTCGTACTGATCGGACCACAACCACGGCAGCTCGGCATAGGTCTCGTCGGCGCCGAGCATGTTCGCGGCCGCGACGGCCGGCTGGTTTTCGGCGACCTGCCACGATTCGATCCGCACGTGACGCCCGAGCAGCGGATTGAAATGCATCGTCACCTCGCCCGCCGCGAAGATCGCGGGATCGGCCGTGCGGCAGCCCGCGTCGACGCGTATCCCGTTGTCGACATCGAGCCCGGCCGCCTGTGCAAGTTCGACATTGGGTACGACACCGATGCCGACCACGACGATATCGGCCTGCACGTCGCCGCGATCGGTCTCGACGATCGCACCGCCGGCCGGCGCACGACGAATCGCACGCGGCAGCGTGGCCATCTGAAACACCACGCCGCGCGCGTCATGCAACTGACGCGCATACGCGCCGACGACTTCCGGCAACGCGCGCTGCAGCAATCGGGGCGCCGGATCGATCACCGTCACGTCGCAACCGAGCTGGCGCGCCGCAGCCGCGACCTCGAGGCCGATGAAGCCGCCGCCGAGCACCGCGACGCGGCGGCCCGGCGCAAGTTGCGTGCGCAACGCACGCGCATCGTCAATCGTGCGGACGTAATGCGGCGCGACACCTTCGTCGATCGCGCCGCCGAACGTGCGCACCCGCGAACCCGTCGCGAGCACGAGCCGTGCGTACGGCAGCGTCGTGCCGTCGTCGAGCCGCACGCGCTGCGCGCCGCGCTCGATCGCGTCGACGCGCGCGCCGAGCCGCAGCTCGATGCGCTGCGTGTCGTACCACGCCGCGTCGCGCACGAACGCGCGCTGCTCGCCACCGTCGCTCATCAGCGCATCCTTCGACAGCGCGGGCCGGTCGTACGGCAGCTCGCGCTCCGCGCCGATCATCACGATGCGCGCGGCGGCATTGCGTTCGCGCAGCGCTTCGGCCGTGCGCCGCGCCGCGTGGCCGGCGCCGACGATCACGAACGGATCAGCCGACATTGACTTCCACCTGCCCGTCGACGATGCGGATCGGATAGGTCCGCACCGGCTCCGTGATCGGCGCGCATTTCGGCGCTCCGGTGCGGATGTCGATCAGCCCCTGGTGCAGCGGGCATTCGACGCAGCCGTCCTCCACATAACCTTCGGACAGCCGCGCATGGCCGTGCGTGCATAGGTCGTGCATCGCGAACAGTTCGTCGCCGATCCGGAACACCGCGATCGGCTTCTGGCCGGCGACGCGCGCCGCCGGTTCGTCTTCGGAGAATTCGTCGTAAGCGCCGAGCGGATGCCACTCGGCGAGCGTTGTTTCGGTCATGTCGGTTCCTTGCTTCGTCAGATCGGGGTCGCGAGCAGCGTCTGCACGCGCGACGTGTCGTAGATCACGCGCTTGGTCTTGTAGCGCAGCCCGTCGGGCGTGCGCACGACCGTGTCGTAGTACTTGCCGGCCTGGTACACGTTCGACTCGCCGTTGCTGCGCGTCTGCACGACGACGTAGTTGCTCTCGGTGTCGATCTCGCCGTCGCGTTCAGCGACGATCGTCAGGCCCGACGTCATGTGCCGGTACGTGTGCTCTTCATAGATGTTCGCGTGCCGCAGCGACACCACGCGGTCGCGCAGCATCCGCTGGTTCGTGCAGTGGACGATCCCGACCGGCAGCCCGAGATCGGCGTTCTCCTTCGGCACGATTTCGTACGTGCAGTCCTCGGTGAACATTTCCGGCCAGTGTTCGAGCCGGTCGTTGTCGAGGTGCCCGATATAGCGGTTCTGGAGCATGTAAATCTCGAACCACGTCTTCATGTCTTCCGTCATTTCTCGCTCCCGCTTCAATAGCCCATCAGCTTCTGGTAGCCGACCCAGAACCTGCGGATCAGGCTTTCGGTGATCACCGTGTCCTGCTGGTCCGGATTGCCGCGCGACATCTCGATCACCGACGTCGCATCGCCGTCGCGCACCGTGCCGCGCTGCACGAGCTCGGTCGCCTCCGTGTCCTCCATCGAGATATAGCCGGCCGGCCCGACGAGGTTCGCCTGCTTGATGCGCAGCGCGCGCAGCTCGGGCGTATCGTCCGCGTAGCCGAAGAAGTGGAAGATCAGCTCGAAGTTGTCGGGGCCCTTCGGCAGGATCTGTCGCGCGACCAGCGTGTTGTGGATCTGCTGGATCACGAGCTGCGGGAAGATCGGCTGGATATGGTTCGTGCAGTCCTCGTCGTATTCCGACACGAGATCGAGGATCGATTCGTCTTCGAGGTGGAAACCTTCGTCGAACGAGCGGATGTTCTGCTGCTTGTACGCGGCCGACGTGTCGTCGTTCGTCTTCGTCACCGTGATGATGCTGTGCAGCCCGTGGTTCGCGTCCGGAATCGAGCGCGCCTTCATCCCGACACGGAAGATGTTGAAGGTCGTATGGAACAGGTGCAGCATGCTCGCGTGATACGGGTCCTTCACGTTCTCCATGTACAGCTTCCAGTTCGACTTCGAATACTGGCGCGTGCAGCCGAGATACTCGATCGGCTTGTGGAAGATCCGGTCGATCCACGGGCGCATCTGCTCGCCGAGATAGTCGGGCAGCGGCATCACGTCGTCGCTGAAGGTCGCGAACACGAGCCCGCGATAGCTTTCGACGCGCAGCTTGCGCAGCCCGTGCTGCTTCGGATCGAAGTCGGCCGGCATCCCGGTCATCCCCTTCTGTCCGCGCCGGAACGGCACGCCGAGCAGGTTGCCCGTGTTGTCGAAGCTCCACTGGTGATAGACGCACGTGTGCGAGCTCGCGTTGCCGCGCGACTTGCGGCACACCTGCGCGCCGCGGTGCGCGCAGCGGTTCACCCACGCGGCGAGCGTGCCGTCCTCGGCGCGCGTGACGACGACCGGCGTGTCGCCGACGAACGTGCTCTTGAAGTCGCCGGCGTTCGGGATTTCCGCTTCCAGCGCGACGAAGTTCCACGTCGGCCCGCGGAAGATGCGTTCCTGCTCGCGCTCGTAGACGGCCTGCGAGCTGAACACCTTGTACGGCACGCGCGAGCCGTCGTCGTGCGGAAAGCTCACGTCGGACGCGTCGCCGCGCGCGGCGAACACGACGGGCGATTCTGTCTGCTCCATGTCGGACTCCTTGTTGATCCGTTGCATTAATAAGATGGAGTCCATTTTTGAAAAGCTAATATTCGCCGTCTATCCGGAAAGTGCGATTGCGGCGGCGCAGTATCCACTTTCGGCGGATTTATGAGCTAGCATGACGACACACGCGACGCGGCACTTGATCGAGACCCATTCGTCGGATCGAAGCGCGCCGTCCACAATTAGGCTGATGCCCATGTCCCCAACGTCGTTCGAGCCGCTCGCGCTGCGCGCGCACCGGTTGTTCGAATCCCGCGATCTCGACGAGACGCGCGAGCGGATCTCGCGCGTGATGCAGCCGCACGCGCTGCTGCCGAACGGCCGCGTGCACGGAGCATCGCACATGGATTTCGTCAGGCTCGGCGGGCTCGGGATCGGCACGATCGCGTTCGGCGACGCGATGCGCGTGCAGGTCGACGCGGTCGACGGCTATTACCTGCTGATGTTCTGCCTGTCCGGCCAGGCCGAGGTGCGCGCGATGGGGCGGCAGCTCGGCGTCGACGGCCAGACCGGCGTGCTGTGCGCACCCGGCGAGCCCTTCGACGCGGTGCTGTCCGCCGATTGCGAGCAGTTCGTGCTGCGCATCGACGCGGCGACCGTCGGCTCGCTGACCGGCGACCCGCGCGCGACGCTCGACCCCGTGCTGCACATCAGCGATGCCGCGCTCGCCGCGTGGCGCCAGCAACTGATGCTCGTTGCGCGTTCGCCCGAACTGCTCGAATGCGCGAACGCGAACCCGCGCGTCGCGTCGCAGCTCGAGCATCTGCTGATCGACCTGCTGATCGAAGGCCATCCGCCATCCGTGCTGCGCGCGTCGCACCGCGACCCGGCGCCGGGCTTCGTGCGGCGCGCGCAGGAGTTCGTGAACGCGCACTACGCGCAGCCGCTGCAGCTCGCCGATATCGTGCGCGCCGCCAACGTGCCGGAACGAACGCTGCGCGACGCCTTCCTGCAATTCCGCGGGATGAGCCCGATGCAGTACCTGCGCGCGACGCGGCTCGACCATGCGCGCGAGCTGCTGCGCGGCGCGGCGTTCCCGCAGCGGATCGCCGATGTCGCGCTCGACTGCGGGTTCACGCACCTTGGCCGGTTCGCGATCGCGTATCGGGAAAAGTTTGGCGAGTCGCCATCGGAGACGCTCGACGGGAAGCGTTAGCGACGAGTACGCTGGTGCGCCCGGCGGCTTGCCGGCCGGTGGCGGCCTTGCACGGTGCGGTATGACATTGCGCCGCCCTTTCCGCATTCGCTGGCGCACGCCAAAACGACCGTTAGTTGCGATTCATAAAGCAACGACGATCGTTACACCGCCCCCGGCACGATCATCTCCCGCGCAATCGCACAGAACGCGGTCGTCACGGCACTTTCGCCGTGCAGCCGGCGGCTCATGATGATCGGCGACGTCGCGGCCGGTTCCGGCAGCCGCCGGTAGACGACACCCCTCACGCGCACGCCCTCCACGCTCTCCGGCACCAGCGACACGCCGACCTGCGCGGCGACGAGCCCGAGCGCCGTCTGCAATTCGCGCACCTCATGGACGGCTGCCGGCACCAGCCCGCCGTCGCGCAATGCGGAGAGCTGCTGATCGGCGAAGCTCGGCCGCGGCGTGCTCGGATAGACGATCATCGTCTCGTTCGCAATATCCGCGAGCGCGAGCGGCCGCTCGGGATCGGCGAGCGGATGCCCGACCGGCAGCGCCGCGATCAGCTTTTCCTCGATCAGCGCCTCGCGCACGAGTTGGTCGTCGTCGAAACGCAGGCGGCCGAATCCCACGTCGATCCGCCCGCCCTTCAGCGCACCGAGCTGTTCGAGCGTGAACATTTCGATCAGCGACAGCTCGACATCCGGATGCGCCTCGCGAAACGCACGGATCACGTCCGGCAGCGCGCCGTACAGCGTCGACGGCACGAAGCCGATCACGATCCGCTCCGACAGTTGCGCGAGCCGCCGCGTCAGCGGGCCGAGCTCGTCGGCCTGCTCGACGACGCGCTTCGCCTGCGCATAGAACACGCGCCCCGCATCCGTCAGCTTCAGCGGCCGCGCGCCGCGCTCGAACAGCGGCAACCCGATCTCGTCCTCGATCGCCTGGAGCTGGCGACTCAGCGGCGGCTGCGTCATGTGCAGCCGCTCGGCCGCCCGCGTGATGTTCATTTCCTCGGCGACGGCGATGAAGTAGCGGAGCTGACGCAATTCCATTTCATGCCTCAAAGGTATGGAAGTAGTCGGAAAGAGTGTTGGACGACGCGGGGCGGGAATTCCTACCATGTGCACCAACAGGAGGAATCGCATGATAGCAACTGCCGCCACCATCGAACGCATCGAGACGCTGCTCATCGACGTGCCGACGATCCGGCCCCACAAATTGTCGGTCGCCACGATGAATTGCCAGACCCTCGTACTGGTCCGAGTTCGATGCACGGACGGTATCGAAGGCGTCGGCGAGGCGACGACCATCGGCGGTCTCGCGTACGGCGAGGAGAGCCCCGAAAGCATCAAGGTCAACATCGACACCTACTTCGCGCCGCTGCTGCAGGGCATGGACGCGACGCGCCCGGGCGCCGCGATGGCGCGGGCGCGCAAGCTGTTCCAGGGCAACCGCTTCGCGAAGTGCGCGATCGAGACCGCGCTGTTCGACGCGCAGGCGCAGCGTCTCGGCGTGCCGCTGTCCGAGCTGTTCGGCGGCCGCCGGACCGATGCGGTGGACGTCGCATGGACGCTCGCGAGCGGCGACACGCAGCGCGACATCGCGGAAGCCGAGGCGATGCTCGAAGCACGCCGCCATCGTGCATTCAAGCTGAAGATCGGCTCGAACGCGGTCGCCGACGACGTCGCACACGTGATCGCGATCAAGCGCGCGCTCGGCGAGCGCGGCGACGTACGTATCGACGTGAACCAGGCGTGGAGCGAAACCGACGCGATCTGGGCCGGCGCGCGGCTCGCGGAAGCCGGCGTGAGCCTGGTCGAGCAGCCGATCGCCGCGACCAACCGCGCGGGGCTGAAACGCCTCACGCAGCTCGCGCAGGTTCCGATCATGGCCGACGAGGCGCTGCACGGCCCCGTCGATGCGTTCGCGCTCGCGCAGGATCGCGCGGCCGACGTGTTCGCGGTGAAGATTGCGCAATCGGGCGGCCTGCAGGGCGCGGCGAGCGTCGCGTCGATCGCGGCGGCGGCCGGCATCGAACTGTACGGCGGCACGATGCTCGAGGGTGCGGCCGGCACGATGGCGTCCGCGCAATTGTTCAGCACGTTCGACTCGCTGAAATGGGGCACCGAGCTGTTCGGCCCGCTGCTGCTCACCGAGGAAATCCTCGTCGAGCCGCTGCGCTACCAGGATTTCAAGCTGCACCTGCCGGCGACGCCCGGCCTCGGCATCACCTTCGACTGGGCCCGCATCGAACGGATGCGACGCGACGCCCGCTGATCCCCACACGACAACCGAAACCGGAGACACAGATGAACAAGCAAGCCATCGACGCACTGCTGAAGACCTTCGACGACGCCGCCGAGAAGCCCGGCAACCCGCGCGTGCGCGCGATCGTCAACCGGATCGTGAAGGACATCTGCTACACGATCGAGGACTTCGACGTGCAGCCGAGCGAGTTCTGGACGGCCCTCAACTACCTGAACGAAGCCGGCCGCGAATTCGGGCTGATCGCCGCGGGCCTCGGCCTCGAGCGCTTCCTCGACGTGCGGATGGACGAGGCCGAGGAGAAGGCAGGCATCCAGGGTGGCACGCCGCGCACGATCGAAGGGCCGCTGTATGTCGCCGGCGCACCGGAATCGGCCGGCCATGCGCGCCTCGACGACGGCACCGATCCGGGCCAGACGCTCATCATGCGCGGCCAGGTGCTCGGCAACGACGGCGCGCCGGTCGCGAATGCGCTGGTCGAGGTGTGGCACGCGAACCATCTGGGCAACTACTCGTATTTCGATCAATCGCAGCCCGCGTTCAACCTGCGCCGCTCGATCCGCACCGATGCCGAAGGCCGCTACAGCTTCCGCAGCGTGCTGCCGGTCGGCTACAGCGTGCCGCCGGGCAGCAAGACCGAGCAGTTGCTCGACCAGCTCGGCCGCCACGGCCATCGTCCGGCGCACATTCACTTCTTCGTTTCGGCGGACGGTTATCGTAAGCTGACGACGCAGATCAACATCGAAGGCGATCCGCATATCTGGGACGACTTCGCTTTCGCGACGCGCGAAGGGCTGATCCCGAAGATCAAGCAGGCCGAAGGCGCGGAAGGCAAGCCGTACGGTGTCGACGGACAGTTCGCGCTGATCGACTTCGATTTTTCGCTGCTCAAGGAAAAGCAGGACGTGCCGGCAAGCGAAGTCGAGCGGGCACGCGCGCAGGCCTGAGCGGCCTTCCCGCTCGACGAACCGATAACGCAAGGAGTGCAGGATGCTGTTTCATGTGGAAATGACCGTCCGCCTGCCGGTGGACATGGATCCGGTCAAGGCGGCAACGCTGAAGGCGGAAGAAAAGGCGATGTGCCAGCGGCTGATGAACGAAGGGATCTGGCGGCATCTGTGGCGGATCGCCGGGCGCTATGCGAACGTCAGCATTTTCGATGTCGAGAGCGTACAGCAACTGCATGACCTGCTGAGCCAGCTGCCGTTGTTTCCGTATATGGAGATGGAAGTGCGGGCGCTGTGCCGGCATCCGTCTTCGGTTCGGGAAGACGATCGCTAAGCGAGCGGCCGGCAAGGCTGCGGCCACGCGGCCTCGGCCACAAACCACGCGGGCGACCTGCGATTGCATCGCGGGTCGCCCGTTTCACGTCGTCATCCGCAGCAGTGGATCATGTCGCCGCACACGCGCGCGGCCGGCCGTTGCCCGAGGTCGGGCCGGTTACTTCTGCGCATCCATCTTGTCGGCCACTTCGTCGCCGTACACCTTCGCGATGCGTCGTGCGACGATCGCCTGCATCAACGTCTTGTCGAAATCGTCGGCGGTCTTCCAGCCGCTGCCATCCTTGACGAACGTGAAATCGCCCTTCAACTGCAGCATCGACGGCGCGCCGATCGCGCCGAGCAGCCTGTCGCGATAGTCAATCAGCAGCGGACACGACACATGGTCGCCGTCGACCTGCTTGCAATCGGCGGCCGGCATGACACCCAGTACGCTGCTCGTCAGCGTCGCCGGTTCGTCGTCGCCCGGCAGCGGCTTGCCGTAGCTCGGCGAGCGTTCCGACACATTCTTGTCGAGTTGTGCGACGCCCGCCATGAAGGTCGTGCTGATGACATCGCGCCCGAGCGGCGCGCCGAGTTTCGGATTGAGGCCTTGTGCGCTATAGCGGGCCGTCACGTATTCCGACGGGAACGTCTGCACGACGAAGGTGCTCTTGTCCTTGTCGTCGTGCCGGACCACATAGCCGAGCGTCGTGTGCTCGTCGGCGACACTCAGGTCTGCCAGGCAGCCGCGCGAGTGATTGGCCTCGTCGTAGCCGATTTCCCGGTGGTTGCCGACGCGCGGATAGGTTTTGCTGCCCTGGTCGAGCATCTGCATCGGGTTCTTGCGCATCATGTCCATGCGCGCGTCGAACATCAACGCGTTCAGCGTCTTGACCGTGCTCGATGCGCTGCACGCGGGCGTCGACGCGGGCCACAACAGATACGCACCAACGGCCAGCGCGGCAGCCAGGCCGCCGATGCCGATCAGCGCCTGTTTCTTCTTCTGCTCGCGCTGGATCGATGCGACCGTTTCGTTGAGACGCTGCTCGAAGCGAGGCGGATCGATCTCCTCCAGCATTTTCATCAGGATGAGTTTCGCGCGAACGTCCGCGAAATTACCGTCCAGCAGTTCCTGCGTCGCCTTCGCCTCGGCCTCCGATGTCGTGTAGCCCTCGGCGATCAGCCAGTCGAGCAGCGCGCGCGCGGAATCGGTATCGGGAAGCTCGGCCGGTGCGTCCTTCCGACGCTGCGTGACGCGCCCCGCCTGTTCCTCGGTGAGATAACCGCCGGCTTCGAGTGCCATCAGCAGGCTGGCGCGATCGTCGTGTTCGGTCGATTCCGTGGGGCCCGCTTGTTCGAAAGACATGATTGTTGTTCTCCGTCGAGACCGCTTCGCTGCGCAGGCACGCAAGCCCCAGGCTCACAAGTCCATTACGCAGACGAATCGCGTCGATCTCCGGAAACTACTTGATTTGGCCGCATGTGTCGATATGTTCGTGCCCCGCTTTTGCGCGGCCGGCCATCTCCTCCGCCCCGCCAGCCGGCTATTTCAAGGCGCCTCGAAATTTCGCCGCCGGCTATCGGCTAGCCCCGCGCTCCCCGGAATCGCGACCGCCCGCCAATTCGTTCATCGACAATTCGAGCTTGAGCGGCTTATCGGCGTCGAGCTTCTTCTTTTCGACGACGCGTTTCCACCCATTGCCGTTTCCCGGAACGCGATAGAACGCGACAACCGCAACGTATCGCGTATCGGCCCGCATCGGCTGAGACAGGCTTGCCGATGCCCCGGGGCTCACGACCGTCGACATGTCTGCCTGCAGATCCTGGGCGAGCACCGTCCGGTCATTCTTCAACAAATCCTCGTACGACGCCCCGTCGAACATCTTGCGGTCCTTCAGCTGGTAGACGCGAACGGCCACCGATGTCGGCCGTCCCGCGTCGTCCGGGTTCAATGCGGCGCGCGCGGACAGATCGACGTCAAGCACCTTCACCTGCCTGAAAAATACGGCGCGATACGCATTCGACGACGCGTCCGACACGGACTGCCAGGCACCGCAACCTGACAGCAGCAATACGGCGACAGCGGCGGCAGCGCTCCTTCGATGGAACATGGGAACTCCGGAATCAGATTGTGTGCGGCACGAGGTGCGGGTTGGGTTGCGGTACGGGAAACGCCTCGTACACGCCAAGTGCGATGCCGATCACACACTCATCGACTGACGGCAGCACCGTCGTCCAGCCGAGACGCGGCGCCGGGCCGGCATGTTCGACGCCGACGGTCGGGTGCGGCACGAACCGCGACGACACTTCCATCCGCAAATGCACATCGGCCTTGACGCCGACATACAGCTGGATGAATGCCATCACCTCTCGATGCAGCCACGCACCGGGCAACAGGTCATGAGCCTGCCGCTCGTCGACCGGCCGCAATGTCACGCGCACCGCTCGGCTGCGATACGTGAGGCGCCTGCCGAGCACGTAACCGCCGCCGAGCCCGCTGCGCTTCCCGTCCGACAGCGCGTCCGTATCCGGCTTCGCCGACGTCAACGGCGTCGGTCGCCCGGTACTCGTCGTCACCGCCCAGAACTCGTCGACGCGAACATCGACCGCAGGCGCCGCGAGCGCCACCACCCCGGCCAGCCCTTCCGACGTACGCGTGCGCTGGATCAGCAAACCCAGCAACGCAAGCATCCGGGAATTCGGCAAGCCCGCCCGCAACGGCTTGTCGCCCCATCCGAATCCCGCCAGACACAGCAGGCTCTGCGAATAATCGTCGACACCGCCGGCGCGAAAACGCTCCGGATAGCGATATTTCTTCCATGCGCGATACAGCAGAGTCGCCGCGCGGTGATTGAACGGATCGAGAAATGCCTCGACCGCGTCATGCCCCTCCTCCCGCAACACGATCTCGTCGATCATGTGCGACGGCATGGCCGCATCGACGCCGTAAAGCCCCAAGAAAGTCGTGCGTACGGTCGGCGGCACATCGGGGTGCTCGTCGTCGAATTCGACAGCGGCCACCTCGCCCGCCGGAAACCCCAACCTCGGACGCGGCCGGAATCGCACCGGCTCATGTTCCGGCGTATCGCGCATACCCAACCCGGGACGTTCAGGCGCACATGCCTCCAGCAGACGACAGAACTGCATGAAAGTCATCTTCGGCGCCCGCTGGAACAGCGTCCCGGCAACTGTTGGCGGCCCGTTCGACGCGGCAGCTTCGGCCGCCATCCGATCGATCGAAGCCGTCATAGCGGTGCCCGCCGTGCCTTGCTGCGCGGCCATTCCGTCCGGGATCGGGACGGCAGGCTGACGATCGCCAGCGTCGTGAACAGATTGATCTCCGCATATGCGCCGAAGAACCGGTGCAGCAGCTCGCCGAACAGCATCACGTCGCCTTCGCCGGAGAATGCATGCGAATCGAGCGTGACCTCGATCAGCACGCCGCGCTCGACCGCGCCGCCCGACACCTCCTCGATCATTTGCTGCGACACATGCAGGATGCCGGCGAGCCGACGCCGGTTCAGTTCTTCGTTTGTCCAGTCGTACAGCGCCAATGCGCCGCGCAACACTTCCGCGTTCATCATCGACAGGAAATTCGGCGCAAGATGCGACAGCACACGCCACTGGAAACGATCTTCCGTTGGCGGGTACAACGGCAACGTCGGCGACACGAGATTGCGCACGCCCGCGACGTTCGGCGTGCTGGCCGCCAACTCATCGAGGCTCGCCTCGCGTAGCCCCTTGCGCGGCAGCAACCCGTTCGTGCCCGTCACGCGCAGCGATAGGCTTTCCTCCGGCAGCGTATCCATCGTTTCCCACGCGTGGCCGCCGAGAATCACCCACATTTCGTGCAGCCCCGATACACCGGAACGCACGCGTGTGTGGAAATAGCGTTCCGGCGCCTCGTGCCGCAGCATGCCGCCGCGGTGCCGGAACGTCGCGAACGGCACGTATTCGTATCGCTCGGCCGTATCGTGGTCGAACGTCGCGATCGCATCGACCGAATACGTTTCGACATGCTCTCCTTGATGACCGGCCGGCACGACGCGATATTCCGTTTCGTGATGGTCGATCTCGATCGGCTCGGCATCCAGTTCGAACAGGTTGATCACCGGCGAACAGAACAGTCGCGCGTTATCTGCGTTGAACCGCTGATCCGACGGATAGACCTCCTTCAGAACGATCTCCAGTTCGAAGCGGGTCGATTTTTCGGGCAGCTTCGTGATCTCCAGTCCGCACAAATCGACGAACAGGAATTTTTCGCGGAACGTGAAGTATTCAAGCAGCAGCTGATATCCGGAAAACGCCGCATCGGCCTTTGGCCACAGCCGCTCTTCCGTCGAAAACCCCGCCGGCTCGATCGTGACGCCCGGGAGCGGCACCGATTCGCCATCGCGTATTTCCGGAACGCGCCAATGAATTGAATCGACCTGGCGCGTCAACGCGAGATGCATCGCGAACGCGGTCGGCAGATCGGCGTTCAGGTGCAGCCGTAGCCGCGACAGATCCGTCTCCTTGCGCAGCGCCGATCCTTGCAACGCGAAGCCGAGGCGGATCACCGAGCGGCCGTCGTGACGCACGGCCGGCCCGGCATGCATGATCGAGACCGGCTGCAGCGCAACGGCCTGCGTCGTCCGATACAGACATTGCACCGTCCGCGGCGCCACGCCTTCCGCGCCGCTCGGAGAAGACACGTTGATCGGCGCGGAACGCACCGGCACGCCGGCCGGCACGACTACCGTTTTCTGCAGTTTCTCCGCGAACGGCGTCAGTTCGACGATCGACAGCGAAGGGATCATCCGCAGATAGTGCGGCCACAACAGGCTGACAAGCCCCTCGGTGAGTTCGGGCAATTCGTCGTCGAGTTTTTGCCTGAGCCTGCCGGTCAGGAACGCAAAACCTTCGAACAGACGTTCGACGTACGGATCGCGATCGCCGACGCGGTCGAGATTGAGCAGGCGCGCACGGTCGGGATGCGCCTTCGCGAATTCCTTGCCGGATTCGCGCAAATAGCGCATTTCCGCTTCGTAGTAGCGCAGGATGGGATCGTTGTTGTCCATGGGAATCCGTTACGACAGGGTCAATGCGCGGGCGGGATCGAGTACGGTCAACTCGGCCTGCAGTTCGGCGACGCGCCGCGCGAGTGCCGGCTTGTCGGCATCCTTCCGGTTGCTCATCGCCTTCAGTGCCTTCACCAGTTGTTGCTTGACTTCGAACGCCAGCGCCGGCTCCCAGCGCATCAGCGGCAGCGACCGGGCGGACGCGTCGAGTTCGGCCAGCAGCGCGAGCGACGTATCGGGCCGGCCGGCATGGTCGGCCAGACGGGCCATCACGAGCCGCTGCAAGTAGCGATGGCGATCGGTCTTCACGCCCGGCAGCGTTTCGAGCCATGCGAAGGCCGTCTCGATGCCTTCGCGTGCGACCAGTTCACGGGCCTGGGTTTCGATCTCCGGCCAGTCGCCGGCGGCATCGCTTTTGCTATCGGCGGAGACAGGCAACGGCGCAACCGTCTCGCCCGCCTCCAGATCGCGCACGACCGCGTGCCGGGCAATCCATTCGAGCGTCGTGTCGTCGGCGAACGGCGTGCCGTCGCTGAACGACAGTCGTTCGATGCCCGGCAGTCGTTCGAGAAACAGCGCAAAGTCGGCGCGCAGCAGTTCGCGCCACGCGCTGTATGGCGTGCCGACGTGATCGAGCGCGACGTGCTGGAAGTACTGCAGGTCGAACCACAGGTGATTCACGCCTTCCATGAACGCGCCCTCGACACGCTCCAACAATTCGTGCCAGTGCTTCTGCAGCACGAGACGCTTCATCTGCTGGCGCAACTCGCCACGTGGGGGCGCCAGACGCGTGTGCGACGCGGCATCCGACGGCGGCACGTCGTGCAACGTGTCCCAGCGAACGCTGCGCACGAGGCGTACCGACGGCAAGTAGCCGTTGTCCTGATCCCGCAGCCACGCCGACATCGCGCGCGCTTGATCGAGCAGATCGCGCGTCGAGGCGATCGATCCGGTCGACGCGGAAACCGAAGCGATCTTTTGCAGCGGGACCGCGCCCGGATTCGCACCCCGAACTGGCTCCTCCTTGCGCTCGAAACGGGCAACCAGCGACTGCAGATTCGGTCGCGCGGCTTCCGGCCAGTTTCCCGTTTGTTCGACGAGCACGTCGAGCGCAGCAAGCGCACGTTCGAGATCGGCCGACGCGAAGTCGCCACGGTTGTCCAGCGTCTCGATCATGCGCGACGTCGCCAGCATTTCCAGCGCCGCCCGCTTCGCCTCGGCCCGCGCGGGCAGCACGGCCTCGCCGAACCGGTCGACTAGCGAAGCAGCCAGTTCGAGTCCGTCGGCAAAGCCGGCCGAACCGTCCTGCCGCAACCTCGCAAACGTGTAGTAGCCGACCAGACGCAGATCCTTCCCGGTTTCCTTGAGCAACTGTTCGCAGGTACGGACGATCAATCCGTCGTCGATTCCCGACAGCTTGTTCGCCTCGTCCTTCAATTCGAAGAACGCATCCTCGTAGCCGGGATCGCGGCCGCACGCGTGTTCGCCCGGTATCGGGGCCAGCCATGCCGCCCAGGTGGTCTGTCGGGATGCCTGCAGCGAATCGACGCGAGGACCGCCGACGAGTGTCTTTACGAAATTGGCAAGCGTCATGGCAGGTCTCAGAACGCAAATGCGTCGCCCAGCAAACGGAGGGCGTGTCCGAACGGTCTGGTGGAGGCATCGGAAGATGCCGAAGTCGTCGCCAGCGAAGACACCTCCATCCGCGGATCGCTCTTTGACGGTTTCTCGCCAGATGTGCTCAGTCGCGCTTCCGCTATCGCGCTCGTCTGACGGGATGCCTTCTTGGCCTCCGCCGGCATCGCTTCATCCGGCCACGTCATCGCACCCGGCAGCCCTGGTGGCAGCGGCACGGCAGCGTGCCTGGCTGCGGCAATCGCCGCAGCCGGCAACGGCGGCGGACTGGCCGTCGACACCTTCGGCCCGGCGCTCACCGCACCGGTCATGAAAATCCGTGCCGGCAGCACGAAGTTGCGCAACCGGAGAACGTCGAGCGGGCCGGCGCCCGCCTCGCTGCGCAGTTGCACCTTGAGCGGGATGCCCTGGCTCGTATCCGGCGTCCAGGTCAGCAGGTAACGTGCGTTGTCCTGTTGCGTGACCTTCGCCCGCTCGAACAGGCGAATCAGGCCGAAGCGCCCCTGCGAATCGAGTGCCGTCCGCAAGCCGCCCTGCTCCGTCTGCCATTCGATATGCGACAGGTTTTCGAGCGACTGGCCGGGCCATTCGAACGGCGTCCATTCCTGCTTCTGGTTGAAGTAGTGCAATTCGCGGCCGGACAACACGAATCGCATGTCGGTGACACCCGGCGTCGGTACCGCCTGCAACTCGTAGCGCAAGCGTGCATCGCCGGACGGAAACAGCACCGTCGAAATGCGCGTGAGTTTGTTCAATCCGCTCAGGAAGCCCGGATCGATCGTCAGCGCACCGGAATCGGTGCCCTGCGCGGGCACCCAGCGGTCACCCTGCCGCTCGATGACGCCGGCGAGCTGCGTCGTCACGAATTGCGTGATCACGCCGCCATCGGGCCGCATGAAGCGCGCCATTTCGGGCAGCGACGCATCGTTGTCCGAATCCGCGAACGGATAGCGGCCGCCGAACGACTTGCTCCAGTCGGCTACGATCGCCGCGCGCCAGATCTCGTTCAGGCTCGACGCGGCCGGCTGCACGATGACCTGCCATGCCTGATCGAACGGCGCCCGGAACAGTGCGCCGAAGCCGGACCATTGCTCGCCGAGGCTCGCGGCGACCCGGCTGGCATAGTCGCGGCTGTCGGCGATATCGGATGTCTTGCCCTGAAGCACGGATTGCGCAGCCAGACGTGCAATCGCGTCCGGATCCGGACTGGAAACGATCTGCGATGTCTTCAGGCGCATCGCTACAATCCGCTCCAGATAGCGTGCCAGGCTCAGATCGCCGGTGGCTGACGGCGGTGTGCCTACCTTGCCGCCGGACGGTGCTCCAGAACCGAGATCGCTACCGGCCAGACGCACGATCGGGCCGAATGCGGCGGCGAGCGGCGCAAGCTGCAGCTTCACCTGTTTCGACGGATCCTTTTCGTCCGCGCCGACCAGTTGCTGTGCCTTGCCGATCAGCGTGTCGGACAGCGACTGTGCGTTGGCTCCCGTGCCCGCCTGATAGACGATCGCATTCATCAACGCGACCAGCGGCGAGCGTTGCGGATCACCCAGCAAGGTCAATTGGTCTGCGGTGGCCGACAGCGTCGCGGCTGATTGCCAGCGCAGGCTGTTGAGGAAGAGCGCCCATGCCCGCGTGTAGTCGTCGAAGTAGCGCTGGCGCAGTTCGGCCTTCAATGTCGACGGAGACGCGTTGGCGACCTTGGTGTCGGAGAGCACCCAGTCGCTTGCCACATCGCGTTGTTCGCCGGTTTCGTCGATTGCCTTCGAAATTCGCTCTTCCCACGCCGCGCGAGTGAATACGCCCGGTACCGTTGCGGTCGTGCCGAACAGACCTCGGCTCGTCGCGCCGCCGGCGGAGGCTTGCGACGCTGCATCGCCGAGCAGTGTCGCGAGTGATAGCGGCGGGTACTTCGGTGACGCTTCATCGATGATCTGCTGGTAGATCGCGTCGCCCGAGCTCTGGATGCCTCGAACGCCGATGATTGTCTGGCGAGTCGACGCGATCAGCGCTCCGTCCGGGACAATCGTCAGGGCAGTTCGGCGCGACGCAGCTCCGCGCCCGACGTGATTGGCAAAGAACGTGATTGCGTGCTGACGAATGTCTGCCCATTTCCCAGCCGACAGTTGCGAACTGGCCGGGCGTTCCGGTGCGGACGTCGCGATAAGTTGCGGCGTCAGGAATGCGGCCACGGCCTGCTCGGGCCTGGCGAGCATCAGGTAGGTCTTGAGCGTGTCGTAAGCGGCCTGTACCTGGGCGTCGCCGCCGCTGGCGATTTCCGCGTCGGACAGGGACGCGAGTTGATGCAGTCTCGCTTCGAGCTTCTGGCGGATCGGACCGACGAGGATGCGGTTTGCGGCATCGGCATAGTAAGGCCAGAGGGTATCGAGCAGTGCGTGGTCGCGATTCAGGCCGAAGCGGGCGGTCAAAGGCGTGCCAGTACGCTGGTGGATTTCGAGCGTGTCCATCTGCCGATCGAGATCGGTGAGCGTTTGCAGCGATCGCGTAGGGCTTTGGGGCCCGGCGAGCTTCGCAACCGAATCCGTCGCGCTTCCGATCGTTGTGCGGTTGGCGAAACCGGACAGCATCGTGCCGGCGAGCCAGCAGCCGATCAGGGCGGTCGCCATCCAGGCTGCCGTGCGCGACAGCGAAAAGCCGATGCGGCGTCCGTGAACCTTGCGGCTGTGGTCGGCGATGGTTTGCCAGAGGGTTCGGTGTTGAGGAGTGGGCGGTAGGTCGCCATTAATCGAATCGCCTCTCGGCAGACCGGAATCTGGCGACGCCCGATCCCGCGCCTTGAATAGAGGCGCGAACATCAGCCCGTGAAGCGCATGTCTCGAAACGGTGGATTCTGCGGTTCGAAGCAGCAGATCCGACAATGCCCCGCGCAACCTCGAAACATGCTGCGACAGTTCGGCCGGGTAGCGATCATCGGCATTCAAGGCGAGGCGCGCGACACCAGCGTCCGAGAGATTGTCGACGAGATTTCGCAACGACTCGTCAATCGCCTCATCACTCAAGCGCGTGTTTGCCCACGTAAAACCCATCGCTTCGTCCGGACTAGCCCGTTCGCTGCCGAAATCCGTCACGTCCAGAAGATAGGCCGGCGCAGCCCAGCGCAACGTGCGTGCGTGGCGAGCAAGCCGCGCGGCGAGTTCGTCGACGTCGAACGATGCATCGCCAGAGCTTCGATGACGCGTGACGGCGACGATCGCGTCGATCGGACGACAACGGCGCAGACGACGAATCTGATCGAGCCATTCGGTGTCGAGTTTGTCGTCAATTTGCCGCGCATACAGCACGATCGTATTGCCGAGAATCGCGTAGCCGGTATCGGCCAACCCAGGGGCGAGACGCCGGACAAGCGGATAGTCACCGGCAACCAGCACCCAGCGATCGCGATAGCGCCATCGCCAGCCGTGTCTCTCCATCCGGGCCTGCTTAAGCGATTCGGCTCGAATCGCGGCATTACCCGTCGGGCCGTTTCCCGACGGAGCCGGCGCACGACGAACGTGATCATCGACCCACTTCTTCACGGCGCGCCAGCCATTGGCCGACCGGGACGAATCACTGAAGCTGAAAATGAGCAAGAGCGCCACGAAAATGACGCATAAAGCGGCCAGCGCCAATCCCCGATCCGCCACGGATATTCCAATCCAGTGCGGTCGCATCCAGACGATCAGCCCGGGAAGGACGACGAAAACAATGGTCCCGAACAGGTCAAGTTTGAATATCCGATTCATGCGGAAGTGCGTGTGTAGTTGATGCGTTATCCAGGTTCGTCACGACAGCGATGAACATATCGGCTTCGTCGCGGTGTGCGACCAGCTGCGGCTTTGGCGATTGACCGGCCACGTACGTTGCGCAAGCTGCGGCAAGCCATCCCGCCGAGGTTCCCGCGTTGCCAACGATTCGATCGAGCTCAAACTCCGGTACGGGTTCGTCGTTCTCTCCTTCCGGACTGCCTGCGTTCAACGCCGTGCGCACGGAACCGGCTGCTTGGCTATCGAATCCGGTCATCCAGAGCGCGCCAATGCCATCCGGTGCGGCACCGCCCCAACGAAGCCCGTAGGTAAGCGCATGCTCGGGGTTGTCATGATCGGCTCGACGGGGTCGGTGGAACGCGGCAACCGGTTGCAATTCGAAGCGCGACGCAAGCGCCTCGGAAACCAGCAGCAATCCCACCCCGGCTTCCGCTGAGCCCTTTGCCGGCGGCTCGTCAATCACTTTGTTGAGTGTTATAGATACGAGCAACACCGCATGCTGATCCAGCGGTCCGTTCTGATCGTCGAGCCAGGAATCGACCATCATCAGATCGAGTGGCTCTGGAGCACGGTCCGTTCTCGCGAATGGCAACTCGTGACGTCGCCATTCGCTCCGCCAGGACTCGACCGCGTCGACCGCTCCGGCATAACCGGAAAGATCGAGCAAAACGCGCAACGGCAGATCCGGATGAAGCGCGGCCAGGGTTTGCTTCAGGTCGTTCAGCAGTCGCTCGTACAGCCATTCGAGAACCGACTCATGGCGTTCCGCATCGTCTGCTGCCAGGCGGGCTTCAATCGGCTCAAACCATCTTGCCGAAACCGATTCGTTTGCTTTCTGCTCCGAAGCCTTGGCATGCAACTTCATCGTTCCATCGACGATCTGGTCGACACCAGTTCCCGTATCGTCCGCGGTTACGCGTGCGGTCGCTCCCAGGACAAGCATCGGCACGCTCTCTCGCGCAAAAGCTTGCGCGTTGTACTTCCTGCTTGCATCGTTCCATGCCTGGACTTTCGCGCGCTCGAGTTCGTATGCCCGATAGCGCCGGGACACGATGAAGGCGGAAAAACCCGCCGGGTATACGGACACGCATATCCAGAACCATGGCGTGTCGGTCGGTTCGCTTTTCGGCCAAAGCATCAGTACGGCAAATATGCCGGCCGACGTCAGCGCAGCGAACACCGCGCCCCAGAGAAGCCGCGATGGCGATTTGTCGGGAACCGGCTTTTCAGGCGGAAGGGACGAGAAATCCAGCGCCATTGATTAGCAGCGCCCGCTGTTCGGAAGAGAGGAAAGCAAACGACAGCCGCACTCGCACTCATCGTCGTGCTGCGCGACTTCGCGACCATCATCGAATGCACCCGAGGTTGCGGTTGCGATATGGTTGTCACCGTGCCGCCGGCAGGTCACGGGATCGTGGAGCCGGGCCAGCGGACGGCCCATGAAAAAGCGCTTGTCCGAACCAGCCGTTACGTTGCCACCGCCGGTGTGGCTGTCTCCGACGCGAATGATGCCTGCCATATGTCCCCCCGAAATAAACTGGAATCGCCACCGCAGTTCGACAGTGAGCGATTGATCTTGCGTTACAAGCGTCCCGGCAACCGGGCAGCAGGTGCCATCGCCTCGCTGGTCCGCTTGACGCGTTCTCCATGCTTTTCGACGCGCTTGCGTTTTTTTTCCTCGTCGACATAGTCGCTATTTCCGAACGTGTCGATAGCGCGTGTCTGGAAGTACAGATTCGACGACAGCACGTGGTCATGCCAACTCGTCAACATCGTGTCGTGAACCAGCAGATCGAATAGCGCCATGACTTTCGGCGGCAGCGGGTTCTTGCCGCTCAGGCCCATCTTCCATGCCTGGATCAGCGCTTCCTGTTCTGGCGTCATCATCCAGGCTTCGATCGCCGTTGCGCTGAACTCCGGGTCGGCGTCCCATGGCAACGCACCGTGTTGAGCCATTTCACGTATGACATTTGCCGATTTCTGCAACCCGGTTTGCTGGGATTCGCGTCGCATCAGCTCTTCGGATTCGCTTTGGATACGCTCCCAAACGCCCACGGAAGGGCGCGCTTTCTCGATGCCTGCGTCACGACTGGAAAGCATTTCCGGCATGAGCGAATCCTGCCAACGTGCCAAAGCTTTTCCGAGCGTCACGCTATCGGCCGGTGGTCGCTGGTTACGCAGTGCGACATACGCGGCCTCAGCGTCGTTGCGCTCTTTCAGAAGCTCCCGGTGCCGCGAAGCGAGCCCGTCGAATCGACTCGTCACGGTCGCGCGAAACTCGGGCGATTGATAGCGAACCGCCATCCAGCGCAAGAACACCTGCATGTGTTCAAGGAAATTCAGACGTGCGACGTAGGGAACCATCTGACGGTACGCGTCAATCAGTTCTCCGATTTTGTAGGTTGCTTTGCCGTCGGAGATGGGATTTGCAAGGGTAAACTTAGCAAACGTTTCACCCTTGAACTTGAACAGATCCTCCATCGTATCGAGCACGACTCCATGTGAGACCGCCTCGTTAAGCATGTCGCGTAAACGACACGCTGAAGTTCCGCGCGTGCCCCAAGCGTTCCTGGAGGCGCCCCGCCCGTGATGTCTTCGCTCGTTCCGGGATAGAGGTATTGAAGCCCGCGCGTGTTCTCAAGGCTATCAAGTCGCTGATAGAAACGCAGCTCGTGAGCCGCAGCAAAATGCACGCATCGCTGCACCGACGCCGGCACCGATAGATCGCGGTCCCCGTAGTTCTGTTTGAGCAAGCCAAGGACCGGCGCGATCCCTAGTAGCTTGTTTTCCTCCATTAACGAAGACACGGCATCCAGCAGTCCGAGGAACTTGATTTCGATCGGAATAGCCGTCTGGTTAGGATCTTTCGGATCGACAAAGACCAGCTTCATGTCGCTCGGGCGCTGGTACCTTTGAGTCAGCTCGTTCGCGAGTGCCCGAGCCAGAACACAGCCACGATCAGCACCGAAGATGGATACCTGGATCCGCTGGATCTTCGGCATTTTCTGCTTGACGTCGTCGATCGATTTTTCAAACTGGTTCATCGCGGCCGCCAACCGGTCCTCGATGCCTGTTCCAAATACACGGGCGATCGCGCGGTTGTCGCGAAACCATGGGATCGAATCAATCACGACGCCAAAGAACACCGATTTGGCGGTACTCCAGGCAATTGACGGAAAATTCTTCTTCGCGTCGTAAAGAATCGCGCGAGTGGCGGCACGACCGCGTCGAAGCCAGCGATTGTCGCGCTGCAGTTGCAACATTCGACCGATATTGCGCGGCGCGGATTCGACAGAGTCGACCAAGTCCTTGAAAGATTTCACGATCGGACGGTACGAAAATTCCTTGAGCCCCTTCTTGAGTCCTTCCGTGATAGTGTCTTCCGGGTCGACGGGAAGTCGTTTTACACCGGTTACGTTCTTGCCGACGCTAGTTGCGATCGAGCCTGCTGCTTTGGCTCCTTGTTTTCCAAGCTTAAATCCGGCAGAAACAATCTGACCCTCTCGAGCCTCCTTATTCAACTCGGTTCCGAGTCCAGAATAGTAGAGCCGATACCAAAAGTGGTTTGGCTCCAGTTCCCGACGTCGATCCTCGTTATTTCGATGAGCTTCCCAGAGTCGACAGATATTCGAGTACCGAGAATTCGTCTTATCATCGTAGTCTCGATGACGACCGAACCCATCGAAAAAAAAACCGACGTGTATAACGGCTCCGCAGGGAATACACGCATCATGTGGATATGCCTTCTGATTCTCCCCGATTGCAGCACGCACTTCGGGCGGAGTTCGCTCCGCTGGATCCAGAAGAGTTTTATCAGTCATGTTGGCCTCTTACCGTAACTCGTTCAAAGCGATTACTCTTGATTTCTCGGACGACTGCGTCCGGCAGGCTCTGCATCGCTGCACCGAACGCGCCCGGCTGGCCTTTCGTCTCCGTCAAGATCTGTTGCACGGCCGGATGCTCATCAAATCTCGGATTGACTAACTGCGTGTAGTACACGTACTGCTCCAGATCCTTCGTGTCAGTCAGGCGATACTTCAACCAACCCTGTGATGCGATCCGCGCAGTACGTCTAAACGCCACGGCCATGTCGTCATCATCCGGGTTGGCGGCCTTTCCGTAGTTGGTTTGAAGCCAGTGATCCACCTTCGTATAGGCGATCCTCGTCCCGCTCATGTCGTTACGAAATTCGAACTCGACGTGATCGTCCGGATAGAAATGCACCGCGAGCACCACCTCCCCCGCTCCACCCGTGACCTTTGTTGGCGGGAACTTGACCTCGGTCGTCTTGTGTATCTTCTTGATTGGCGCATACGGATCTTTCATGAACTCATCTTGGTCATACACGTCCCAGTCGACCGTAAAATCCGTTCCCTTCAGTTTGTAGCAGCAACTCAAGCTACCCGCGCCTGCGCTCGGCGGCAGATCGCCACCACCACTCACCCTGTTTCCATACTTGTCACGAATGGTGAATTCGCTCAGATTGAACGGCGTGTAGTTGAGTCCCATGATGCTGATACCGCCGTAGGTTGGCTCTGGTGAAAACGCGTCGCAACCGACCAATGTCAGGGTCACAGCCCACAAGATGAAGATTCGTTTAATCATTGATGAAACATCCCAACGCAAGAACTCGATCCGATGCATGAGCTTCATCTCGCGACCGAAACGTGCTCGAATCAAAACCGTGCCGACTCAGACGAGCGCCACTCACCACTAGATGACGCCTAGTCAAGCCGACCTCCTCTGATCTCCTGAACAACGGTATTCGGCAGGCTCTGCATCGCCGCACCGAACGCGCCCGGCTTGCCTTTCGTCTCCTTCAAGATCCGTTGCACGGCCGGATGCTCATCAAATCTTGGATTGACTAACTGCATGTAGTACACGTACTGCTCCAGATCCTTCGTGTCAGTCAGGCGATACTTCAACCAACCCTGTGATGCGATCCGCGCAGTACGTCTAAACGCAACAGCCATGTCGTCATCATCCGGGTTGGCCGCTTTCCCGTAGTTCGTTTGAAGCCAGTGATCCACTTCCGTGTAGTCGATCCTCGTCCCGCTCATGTCGTTACGAAATTCGAACTCGATGTGATCGTCCGGATAGAAATGCACCGCGAGCACCACCTCCCCGGCTCCACCCGTAACCTTTGTTGGCGGAAACTTGACTTCGGTCGTCTTGCGTATCTTCTTGATTGGCGCATACGGATCTTTCATGAATTCGTCCTGGTCATACACGTCCCAGTCGACCGTAAAATCCGTTCCCTTCAGTTTGTAGCAACAACTCAGCCTGCCAGCGCCCGCACTTGGCGGCAAATCGCCCCCGCCGCTCGCCCTGTTGCCATACTTGTCACGAATAGTGAATCTGCTCAGATTGAATGGCGTGTAGTTGAGTCCCATGATGCTGATACCGCTGTAGGTCGGTTCAGATGAAAACGCGTCGCAACCGGCCAGTGTCAGCACCACCGCCAGCGATATGAAAAACCGTTCAATCATGCGAGAACCCTCCAGGCCCCTCGACGTCCGGCTCCACGCCAGACGCCTCGCACAAAACGTCGGCATCGATGCAACTCAGCGCGTCCCGATACGTCTGCCCACCGCTCATTGCGCGCACCAATCGCTCATGAATCACCGGGTGCTCGTCGAATCGACGCGAAATGACGATGCCCTTCGAAACGTAGTTCAAGAGATCATCGGCATCCTTGATGTCGTATCGACCCGCCCGCTCCAACTGTTCCGCAACACGTCGGTAAAGCGCCGAATCCGTGAGATCGTCGAGCATCGCCCCGTACATCGTGCGCAACTGCATCGCGAGCTTGTCCGCGCTACCGAGTCGCAGCAAAGCCATGTGCTGCTCGATGGTCATTGCGCGCTCTCCCTCGACGACACCAGCGGTCACACCTGCATCGTTCCGCCATACGATCTCGTTCGATTCGCGATCGCGATACCAGATCTCGGCACACGGCGAGAGAAACGCCTGGGCCTGTTCTCCGCTCCAGACTGCCCGTAACCGGGCAAGAATCCGGTTGTCGTAGAAATGCAGGAAGTACGCGCGCCTGTCCGGCGTCGAGTAACGACAGAACGCTCGAAAGTGCTCAACCAGAAGCCGCGTCGGGAACGGAGACCATATCCAGGTCAGCATGTGCTGCCCGCTCGACTCTTTCCAGAACCGCCGGACGAGCCGGCTCTGCAGATCGCGTGGATCATCAAATGCGAAACGATCGATCGCAATCAGATAGGGCGCGATGTCCGTGTAGGACTCGAGGACGGTGCCGTCCCACAGCGAGTGCCATTCCAGCCTTGGAACCCGAACCAGCAGCTTGTCGAGATCCTGATTCGCGCGTGCATCGGCGAGTACGTACAGGTACGCCGAAACATCGCTTGCGTCGAATGCTTCGAACTGCGACAACAATCGATTGCGCCATACCTCCCATGCCGCGTCCGAGTCGCCGGCTGACATCACACGCT
This sequence comes from Burkholderia pyrrocinia, assembly GCF_018417535.1. NCBI lineage: Bacteria > Pseudomonadati > Pseudomonadota > Betaproteobacteria > Burkholderiales > Burkholderiaceae > Burkholderia > Burkholderia pyrrocinia. The sequence goes on from NZ_CP070978.1 coordinate 1,380,557, forward strand.
CGGTTCCGGTCATCAGGCGACCTCCGTCATTGCTTCGACACCGCGGTGCGCATCGAGCAAACACTCCTTGCATGGCCCAATTGGCATGCTCGGCAGTGGAACCGAAAGCGAGGCAGGGTCAGTCCAGTGGAAATTTCCGCACTTGAGCGTGATATCACCCGGGCATCCGAGTTCGATGTTGCCGCCGTCGATCTTGAGGTAGGCGCCTCCGCTCGTCAGCGTAAGCGCGCCGTGCGAGGCGGCAAGAATCTCACCATCGGTACTGGTGAAGTTGATGTTCTTCGACGCCGACAGCGCCATCGCCCCCGTGCGGGCCTGGACAACAACATCCTGTTTGGCCGCGGTGACCCGCACCCCCAGTGCCTGCGCAAAGAGCGACACCTGTCTTCCGGCCGCAACGGTGAAGTTCCGCATGATTCCGATGTCGAAATTCCCGCCGGCGGTCGCAATCAGATTCCGGTCCGCATTGACCTGCAAATGCTCCCCGGACGTGAGCCCAATACCTGACGGCGCACTCGCGAGAATTGCCGAGCGTTTCAAGCCGTCGAGCGCTTCCGCATAGAACGACTTCTGTTGCTGCAGCTCGGCGACGGTCGCCTCTGCGGCTCGCACTGCCTCCGAAAGCGACTCCATGCGATCGATCGCCCGCTGCAACTGCTCCCGGGCGTCTTTCATGTCGAGCTGGCGACCCGCGGCGCCAACCTGCGCTTCAGTACTCAGCAGCATGCCCTTCGGGCCGCGCGCCGCAAGATGTCCGTCGGTACGTAGCTCGGCCCCCTGACCTCGTTCGTTGCGGGCATCATCAACCATGTGCCCCAGATTCAGCTCACTGGTCTGAAACGGAGTAGTCAGGTGGATATGCTCGACACCCTCCTTATCCTCCATCCGCAACTCATTCCGCGCAGCCGTACGAATAAGATTCCGCGTATGGTTCAGGTTGTTAACCAGATCCGGATGCACGCTGTCGTGCATCGCACCGATGATCACCGGCCGGTTCGGATCGCCGTCGGTATAAACGATTGCCACCTCAGCCCCGTCGATCAGCGGAAAGTGATGCCCGTAGTTGTCACCGCTATAAGGCTTCGCAAACCGCACCGGCCGGCTCGTCCCACCCGGGCTCCATTCGTCGAGATCGAACGGCAGCTTGATCACGTACCAGCCCTGCTCGGTCAGATACGCGTACTTGTAGTTCCCCGGCGACGTAATCCGCGCCGGCAGAATCCCGTCAACGACCGGCCGCGAAACCGAAGTCATCGGCGTACGCCACACGCGATCCGACGGAATCCCCGCGAACGCCACCCAATACGCGTCACTGCGCCCGCCACGCGACTCGACCGACGTCACGAAAATCCCGTGCTTCGCATCGACCTGACTCGGCTCGACCCGCATCACCTCGCCGGCTTCGAGCCAGAACGGATTACCAGCCCCCTTGAACGTGATCTGCTCGGCCAGATAGGCTTCGTGCCGCAACCGGGCGACCCGCTTGCCTTCTTCGGGCGTCTCGTAATGCTCGCCCCAGCGATAATCGACGGCGTTCGTCGTCTTGTCGTCGCGCGCCGTGTTTTCCTCGACCAGCAACGACACCTCGGCCTGCCGATGGTTGTAGTCGTGCAGTCGCACCGCTTCCGGCACACGCTTCATCTCGCGCCCGAGTGCCTTGATCGCATCGGCGCCGACGCTCTCCAGCCCCGAGTCACGCCGATACGGCACCGTGCGCTGCTTGCGCGCATACGCATCCAGATCGTCGCCGAACACGACCACAGCGCGATCCTTCTTCTGCTCCCAGCGAAACCAGATTCCCTCTTCCGCGCAAATGCGCCGGATAAAGGCGAACGTCGTCTCGCGATACTGCGTCACGTACTCGCGACGCTTGTACTGCCCGCGCAACTGAAACTGGAAATCGACACCTGCGCGATACCCGTAATGCCGCAGCGTATCGGTCACGATCTCCTCGACCGACTGCTTCTGAAACAGCCGGCTGGTCACACCACGATCGAGATCGGCAAGCGTCGGCTCAAGCACGACCCGGTAGCGCGTTTCATCCGCTGACGTCTCCAACTCGTCGAACTGCGTGATCACGCCATGAACCGTATACGCCGCAGGCTTCGCACTGAACTGCGCCGCGTTCTCCCCGAACATCTTCCGCAGGTAATCCATGTTCGGATCGATCGGATCGGCGCTGAACTTCGCCGGCCGGCCCAGCACCTGGTCCATCGGAATCCCCGCCGCCGGGCTTGTGAATTCGATCTCGTATCGATAACGCTGGCTCACGCGGTCCAGCCCGGTGAACTTCAGAATCGAGAACGGCGCCGGATGCGGCGCCAGCTTCAATTCATAAGCCTGCGTAGGCAAAATCATCGACATGGATTCTCCCGGTTGCACAAAACGCGCTGCGCCGCCGGGGCAACCATCGACGCCCCGGCGGCTCGCACACAAACGTCAGATCAGTTCTTGGCCTTCGGCATTTGCGACACGAGCGACAGCCCGATATCCATCCCTTCGACCTGGAAGTGCGGCACGATGAACAGCTTGATCCGGAAGAAGCCCGGGTTGTCGTCGATATCCTCGACCGTCACCTTCGCGTCGCGCAGCGGGTGCGATGCCTGAAGCTCGTCGCCCGGATCCTTCATCTCGGTCACGAGCCCCTTGATCCAGCCGTTCAGTTCGAGTTCGAGCAGACGGCGATCCTTGGTCGTACCGATGTTTTCGCGCTGGATCAGCTTCAGGTAGTGCGCGATGCGCGACAGAAGGAAGATGTACGGCAGCCGCGCGTTGATGCGGCTGTTCGCCGTGGCTTCCTTGGTCTCGTACAGCGCAGGCTTCTGCGTCGAGCTCGCGGAGAAGAAGCACGCAAAGTCGTGATTCTTGTAGAACGACAGCGGGATGAAGCCGAGATTCGCAAACTCGAATTCGCGCGTTTCCGGGATCAGCACCTCGGTCGGAATCTTCGGCTGGTAGCCGGTGCCGAGGTCATACAGGTGGACCGGCAGGTCCTCGACCTTGCCGCCCGCCTGCGGCCCGCGAATCTGCACGCACCAGCCATTGCTGACGAAGCTGCGCACCATGTTCGCCGCGAACGCAAACGACGCGTTCATCCACAGGTACTTGTTGTGATCGGGGCCCTTGACGGCTTCCTCGTAGTTGAACGCCCGCACCGGCGCCGTATCCTTGCCGTAGGGCAGACGGCCGAGCACGCGCGGCATCGTGAGGCCGACATAACGCGCGTCGTCGGTATCGCGGAAGCTCTTCCACTTGATGTATTCGGCGCGATCGAAGTAGTTGCCGATGTCCTGGATCGCCGCCACTTCCTCCATCGACTGCTTGCCGAAGAACGCCGGCCCGACCGAGCCGATGAACGGCATGTGCGCGGCAGCGGCGACCTTCGAGATGTTCCGCAGCAGCGCGACATCCATCGGCGAATTGGCAAACTCGAAGTCGCTGATCATCGCGCTGATCGGCTGGCCGCCCGGCGTGTCGTATTCCTCGATGTACGTCAGGCGATACAGGCCGCTCTGGATCAGTTCAGGCGTGTCCTCGAAGTCGCGCTGCAGCGCATCCTTCGACACGTCCAGCACCTCGATTCGCGCGTTCTTGCGGAAATCGGTACGGCTCACGAGCATCTTCAGGCCACGCCAGCGCGCTTCGAGCGCCTGGAATTCCGGTGCATGCATCACCGCGTCGAGCTGGCGGCCGATCTGCCGGTCGATCTGGCCGATATGGAAGTCGAGCAGCGACTTGTCCAGCCGGTCGACCGGCTGGCTCGCCTTCGCGACGAGTTCAAGGAACGCCCCCATCCCGCGTGCGATCCGCTCGTCGGCCGATGCCTCGGACAGCATGTCGTTGTCGCGGAACGCCTCGAGCGGGCGCGCTTCGTTGACGGGCTTCAGGTTGATCTTGCTGCACAGCGATGCATAGACGCTATCGATATCCCCATGCGGGGCGTCCAGCACGACGGTCTCGGTTGCACCGGCCTGCTGCGTTTCAGTGGGTTTCATCTCGGGTCCTGTCTGCGATCGAATCGCTACGATGTTGCGGAATGCGCTGAACGCGCGCTTTGCCCGGCGGCGCTCACGCATGCCCTTCCGGCTGCGTCGCGGCGGTCGCGATCTGCGCGAGTTCGCCACGGAGCTTCGCGGACAGGCGGTCGTCCTTCAGCACCTTCTCGAACTCGCGGCGGAACGTGCCGTTGTCGAGCAGGTTCGATTTCAGGTCGCGCAGCAGATTGCGCATCGCGAGCAGCGCCTGAAGCTCGGGAATCTGGCGCGCCACCTGCTCGGGCTCGAAATCCTTGATCGACCGGAACGACAGGTTGACGGGCAACTCCGAACCATCGCCGGCCAGCGTGTTGTCCGCAGCGATCCTGAGATCCGGCGCGTAATCGGCCAGCACGGCATCGAAGTTGTTCTTGTCGATGTTCACCTTCTTCCGCTCGGCCAGCGGCGCCTGCTCGCGGCCGGCGCTGAAGTCGCCCGCCACCAGCAGCTTCAGCGGCAATTCGACTTTCTTCTTCGCTCCACCCGTATGCAGATCGAGGGTGATCGACACCCGGCTCTTCGGGATCTCTCGCTGAAAGCTATCCAATTCGTTCTCCTTATCTAAGGAAGCTTGAAGACTCCGCGATGTGCACCCGCAACCGCTGGCGCGCTGTCGTTCACGTCACCTGCTCAACCCCTCAACACGTATTGACGGACGACCGATCCGGATATTCGCGGCATGACATCCGATTCAGGCGGCAAAAAATATCACGCACCCTCACATGAAGTAAACCATCAAAATTGAAAACCGATCACCAACCACAAATCAAGTTTCACAATTAATACCAGTACGAATACATAAAATCCGACCCCTATTTACCGGATCGAGGCCAGACCATATACAAAACCAATCCCAAATAACGCATCACACCACCCAAACAACTGATTTTTATGAATAAAAACCGATCTGCAAGATCGGACAAATCCCAATAAATCGACGCACCACAAATCCATCCACCGGGAAGTCCACCCGATCACTAAATCTCAAAATCAACCCCTTTCTTATCTCGATATAAATGACACATTCGTCAACGATTCACCCAATTCCGGGGTATACGAAATCGGAAAACGATGGTTAGAATCGGCGCCTCATAATTCCTAATCGATATAGACCACACCATGCGGATCGAAAAGCCGCTCTGGCATGAAGGGCTGATTCTTACGCAGCAGCATTTCCAGCAGCAGGACCGCTGGAACGGGTTCGCGCTGCAACAGTTGGCGTCGGCGATCGCCGTATCGCCTTGGGGAACGCTGAACGTCGACGTCGACGAAGAAGCGCTGGCCTCCGGCCGCCTGAAGCTCACGCGGCTGCAGCTACGCTTCCCGGACGGAACGCCGGTCGACACGACCGTCGCCGATGCACTGCCACCCGCTCGCGACCTCGTCGGCGAAATTCCTGCCGATGCCCAGACCGTCGATGTGCTCGCCGCACTCGCGCTGCCCGATGCGAACGGCAGCAACTGCCGGTTCGACGAAACGGCGCTGGCCCGCCCGCGTCGCACGTACCGCGAATTCGTCAAGGTGACGGACCTGAACGGAACGGCGGAAACCGAAATCGCCGCCGAGCGCCATGCGGTCCGGTTGCTGTACGGATACGAATCGCACGCGGACGATACGGCATGCGCAATCGCCCGCCTGACACGCACGACGAGCGGTCAGTTCCAGATCGATCGCGGATATGTGCCGCCCTGTCTGTCGCTGTCGGGTCATCCACTGCATATCGAGCGCATCCGGCGGCTTGCCGATATCCTCGCCGCCAAAAGCGCGCTCCTCGGCGCGCGCCGCAGTGAACGGATCGAGCAGGTAGCCGAATACGGCGTCGCCGACGTCCAGCTCTTCTGGCTCCTGCACTGCATTCATCAAGCGTGGCCGCAACTGCGCTTCCTCGCGTCGCATCCGGGGCAGCCCACTGATCGCCTGTACCAGGTACTCGCCCAGTTGGCAGGATCGTTGACCACGTTCTCGACGCGCGTGTCGCTGACCGACATCCCGCCCTACGATCATGCCGGTGCACATGACGTCTTCGCGACGCTCGAATCGCTGATCCGCGATCTGCTCGACGCGATCATCCCGTCGCGCGTCGTGTCGATCGGGCTTTCGCACACGACGCCGACAACCTGGGTCGGCCAGTTCCGTGATGAGCGCATCGTCGAAGGCGCGGCGGACTGGTACCTGTCCGTCAACGCCGCCCTGCCGGCATTCGAGCTCGTCGAACAGTTTTCGCGTCTGTGCAAGATCGGTGCGCCGGACGACGTCGAGCACATCGTCAATTCCGCGGTGGCCGGCATTCCGCTCAAGGCCGTGCAGCGCGTGCCCGGCGCCATTCCGGTCCGGCTGGACAACCACTACTTCGCGCTCGATGCGCATGACGCCGCGCATGCGCGGATGCTCGCCGCACGCGCTTGCCAGATCTACCTGCCCGCGTCGATTCCGGACGCGTCGATCGAACTCTATGCGGTGCTGCGCTGATGAATGCCATCGTCTCCACTCGTCACGAATCCGCGCTGCTGGCGCGGGAGCCATCATCCGACCGCTCGCCCCGGCCTTCGATGCGTGCGCAACTACGCGATACCGCGCTGCTCGTCACTCACCTGTCGAACGGTGGGCAGGTCGACAGCCAGGAGAACCTGCGTCAGCAGTGCGTCAGGCTCATCGCGCAGTTCGCGACGGCACTCGATGCGCAAGGGATCGCCGCCGACATCCGGGACGACGCCGTCCTCGCCCAGTGCGGGCTGATCGATGAAGCGGCATTGCGATACCTCCCCGCGTCGGACAAGGGGAACTGGGAGTCCCGACCGCTGCAGGTCGACCGATTCGGCACTCACGACGCGGGAACGCGCATCTACGAGCGCCTCGAGCACCGGATGCGCGAACCCGCGCCGAACGTCGACCTGCTCGAATGCTATGCGGCCGTGCTCGGCCTCGGATTTCGTGGCCGCTACGCCGCCCGTTCGAGCCTGTCGGCTGAAGCTCACGACGGCGAAGCGAAACGTCAGGCCGTGATCGCTGCGCTGGTCGCTCGGATCGATCAGTTGCGACCGGCCCCGCGGCCGGGGTTCGTCACCGACCGCTCGAACACGCGGCTGATCAACCGGCTCAGACGCCTGTCGCCGTGGGCGATCGCGGGAACGGCATGCGTGATCGCGATACTCGTGTGGGGCGCGTGGGATCGCATCCTCGACGCGGAACTGGCACAACTCGTCCAGAAAGCGAAGCGGCCGTGACGTCCGATACCGCTCTCCCGTCGGCGGCAACCCGTGCCGACTCCGATGCCGCGCGCGCGGCCCTGTCGGGCCTCGGCTACCCGCTGCGCACGGTCGTGATGATATCGGCCGCACTGGCGCTTGCCGTCATCGGATGGGTTTTGCCCATCGACCGCGGTGTCATGTGGGGATTGATTACGATCGTCGTTGCGCTTTCGGCGCTGATCGTCTGGTTGCATTCGCGCAGAATGACGCATGCCCGCGAACAAAACGTGCACGTGATCGCGCAACTCGGCGCGGCGACCGCCGACCTGCCCGTCGCGTTGCGCATCAGGATGCCGCTCGCCCTCGTCACCGGGGACGGCCTGCCCGCGTTGTTCGATCGCGACGCAACCCGGTCGCGTTTCGTCCACGTCGGCGACGGTGCAATCTGGTTGCGGGCCGATCGCCCCCAGGATCTTCCCCGCCTTGCCGTCGCCGTCCGCCAGTGGCGGGACGGTCATGCGCCCGATTGCGTCGTGTTGTCGGTCGCGCCGGGACTTCATGCGAACGACGACCTGCTGTCGCAAACGCTACGCGTCATCCGGCAGGCAGTTGCAGACACGTCGCGCATGCTTGGCGCGTCGCTGCCGGGCTACGTCGCGATCTATCAGCGACTCTCCGATACAGTCGCTTCAGCGGGGCCGGCGGCCCAGTGGTATGGCGTATCGGCAGGCTCACCGATCGCGGACATGCACCGTTTCGACACCGCGATCGACGCGGCCGAATCCGATGCCCTCCATGCCGACGCAAGCCACGCAGTCGCGGCACGCGCCGCCGGGATCGGATCAATGATCGGATGGACTCGCCGTACCGTGTTCGACACGCTGACGGACCGACGCCAGCCCGCGTCGCCCTGGCCGTTGTTCGGCGCCGGCTGGATCGACCATGGCCCGGCGACGGGCCCCGGCAAGCCATGGGAACGCGAAGTCCGAGCGCGCACCGGTATCGCACCGGCCGCGCTACCTGCATCGCCTGCGCCGTGGCCGCTGCCGCAGCCGCTGATCGACGCGATGCCGCGCCGGTCGCGGCGATCACCGCGCGTCACCGCAGTCGCGCATGTCGTCGCGATCGTTGCTTGCGCGGCCACCGCCGCCATCTACAGCGCCGCGAAAAACAACGAAACGCTGATGACCCGAATCGGCGAACACATCGAGCGCTACCACCGCCTCCCCGCTACGCAAGACGCCGCGAAGCGCAAAGCGCTCAAATCCCTTTCGTCGGACCGCGACCAGCTCGACCGGTATGCCCGCGTCGGCGTTCCGCTCCGACTGTCGTTCGGCACGTATCGCGGCGCTCGACTGCTGCCGATGCTCGACGACGTGATCGCCTCCTACGAACCGCCCGCACCGCCGCCCGTCGTCGTCACGCTGGACAGCATGTCGCTGTTCGACAGCGGCAAGGCCCGGCTGAAGCCGGGCACCATGCGCGCGATGGTCGATGCACTCGAACTGATCAAGGCCCATCCCGGCAAGCGCGTGCTCGTCGCCGGCTATGCAGACGACCAGGGCCGCCCCGACCGCAACCTGAAGCTGTCGATCGACCGCGCGACCGCCGTGCGCGACTGGCTCGTCGATGCATCGGGCATGCCGACGACGCAATTCGCGATTCAGGGCTACGGCGATACGCGGCCGGTCGCGGACAACGCCACGCCCGAAGGACGGGCGAAGAATCGTCGAGTCGAAATCACGCTGGTGCCCGACATGCCGGCGCCGGCCGTGTCGATCGGCACCACGAGGTAATACGCGTTTGGGTTCCCGGGACATCCGTCCCGGGTTTGTCAGTGCCGGAATCCGGTTCCGGCGATTCGCAGTACGAAGAAGAAGGAGTGAACAAATGGCAATTCCGGCCTACATGTGGCTCAAGGACGACGGCGGTGCGGACATCAAGGGTTCGGTGACCGTCCAGGATCGCGAAGGCAGCGTCGAACTGGTCGCGTTCGATCACGGCGTGCACATCCCGACCGACGGCAATACGGGCAAGCTCACCGGCACGCGCGTGCACAAGCCGATCACGCTGACGAAGGAGACTGACGCGTCGACGCCGTACCTGTACAAGGCCGTGACGAGCGGTCAGACGCTCAAGTCGGTCGAGATCAAGTGGTACAAGATCGACGACGCGGGCAAGGAAAAGGAGTACTTCAACACGAAGCTCGACAACGTGAAGATCGTCGCCGTGAAGCCGAAGATGCTCGACATCAAGAATCCCGACTACGAGAAACACAACCATCTCGAAGACGTCGAACTGCGCTACGAGACGATCACGTGGTCGTACAAGGACGGCAACATTATCCACAAGGACACGTGGAACGAACGTTCCTGATGCGCTGATCGACTGGCGGAATCCGGTGCGTGCTCGCGCCGGATTCCGACGCATCGGCTGCCCGCCCGCTCGCTCGCAACCGGTTCCGCAGGTTCGCATAAGCATCGACGAATGCACGCCCTCCTCCCCTCCTGATCCGCTATCGACATGACGCCGCCTCTCCGGGACGCCTCCCATCTCATTCGCCGCCTCAATCCCCATTGCACGCGCGCGCTCGAAGCCGCCGCGAGCCTGTGCCAGACCCGGCTCGCGGACGAAATCGCGGTCGAGCACTGGGTGCTGAAACTGATCGAAACAGACGACGGCGACATCCCGGCGATCCTGCGCCACTACGATCTCGATATCGATGCGGTGTGGGATGCGTTGATCGACGTGATCGACCGCATGCCGCGCACGTTGCGCGGCATGCCGGCGCTGTCACGGCAGCTCGCTACGGTAATCGAGGATGCGTGGACGCATGCGGTTTCGGACGATTCCGACGGCACCATTCGTTCGGGCCATCTGCTGCAGGCGATCGTCGACGCGCCACACGTCCTGCGCACGCAACGTGCGTGGCCGCTGTTGTCGGTTTCGAGCGCGCAGATCCGGCGCGTGCTGCCCCGGATCGGTCGACGCTCATCCGAGAACGCGTCCGATGAAATGGCGTTGCAGCCGAAAACGTCGCCAACCGCCGATCAACCCGGCAATGCAGAGACGGAAGCCTCGATCGATCGTCACGCGCCACCGGCACCGTCTCGCGCCACCGCCGACAACGCCCTCGCGCGCTTCGCGCTCGACCTGACCGAAAAAGCCCGCCGTGGCGAAATCGACCCCGTCTTCGGCCGCGACCGGGAGATCCGGCAGATGATCGACGTGCTGGCACGCCGCCGCAAGAACAACCCGATCCTGGTCGGCGAGCCGGGCGTCGGCAAGACGGCGCTGGTCGAAGGGCTCGCGTTGCGCGTGATCGAAGGCAGTGTTCCGGAAACGATCCGCGACACGCGCATCCTGACGCTCGACCTCGGCCTGCTGCAGGCCGGAGCGGGTGTAAAGGGCGAATTCGAGCAACGACTGAAGAACGTGATCGACGAGGTGCGGACATCGGCGACCCCCATCCTGCTGTTCATCGACGAAGCGCATACGCTGATCGGCGCGGGCAACGCGGCGGGTGGCGCCGACGCGGCCAACCTGCTCAAGCCGGCGCTCGCGCGCGGCGAGTTACGCACGATCGCGGCAACCACATGGGCCGAGTACAAGGAATATTTCGAACGCGATGCCGCGCTCGAACGGCGCTTCCAGGTCATCAAGGTCGACGAACCTGACGACGACACGGCCTGCCTGATGCTGCGCGGGCTCGCAAGCCGCTATGCGAAGCATCACGACGTCCACATTCGCGACGAGGCGATCGTTGCGGCCGTGCGGCTGTCGCGCCGTTTCATTCCGGCCCGGCAACTACCGGACAAGGCCGTCGATCTGATCGACACGGCGGCCGCGCGCGTGCGCATGGCGCTCGACGTGCCGCCGGTCGAGCTGCAGCAGGCACGCGCGACGCTGATGGCACTCGAACTGGAACGCGCCGCGCTCGATGCGGATTCCCGTGCCGGGATCGGCGACGTCGCCGGGCGGCGCGCCACGATCGACACAGAACACGACGCTGTGCGCGACACCGCAGACACGCTGCGCGGCCAGTACACGCGAGAACGCGAACTCGTCGACGTCTTGCGCACCCTTCGCGGCGCGGCCAGCCCCGCGCCCGATCCGGCGGCCATTTCCAATGCCATCGATGCGCTGTCGACCGTTCAGGGCAAGTCGCCACTGATCGCCGCCGACGTTGATGCGCAATCGGTCGCGCGCGTCGTCGCCGAATGGACCGGTGTGCCGGTCGGCAATCTCGTCGACGACGAACTGCGAAGCCTGCTCACGCTCGAAGCGACGCTCGCTGCGCGCGTGGTTAGGCAGGACGATGCGATCGGTGCGCTGGCGGAGAGCCTGCGTACCGCCAAGGCCGGCCTGAAGAACGAGCACGCACCGCTCGGCGTGTTCCTGCTCACCGGGCCGTCCGGCGTCGGCAAGACCGAAACCGCGCTGGCACTCGCCGACCTGCTGTTCGGCGGCGAAGCCGCGCTGACGACCATCAACCTGTCCGAGTACCAGGAAGCGCATACGGTATCGCAACTCAAGGGCTCGCCGCCCGGCTACGTCGGTTACGGACGCGGCGGTGTCCTGACCGAAGCCGTGCGTCAGCGTCCGTACAGCGTCGTGCTGCTGGACGAAGTGGAGAAAGCGCATCGCGACGTGCTCGACATTTTCTATCAGGTGTTCGACCGCGGCACGATGCGCGACGGCGAGGGACGCGAGATCGATTTCCGCCATTGCGTGATCGTGATGACGTCCAATCTCGGCAGCGCGCAAATCGACGATGCGACGGCCGAGGATCCAGCGATCGCGCACGCAACGCTACATGAAGCCGTTCATCCCCAGTTGGTCTCGCACTTCCAGCCCGCACTGCTCGCACGCTTTCAGACACTCGTCTATCGGCCGCTCGACGCTGCTGCGCTCGCATCGATCGTGCGGATCAAGCTGGACAAGATCGCCGAACGCCTCCATCGGCAACACGCGGTGACACTGACATGCGCGGACGATCTGATCGAATCGATCGCGCGGCACTGCATGTCGCGCGAATCCGGCGCACGCAGTGTCGACGTTTTCCTGAACCAGCGCGTACTGCCGGTCGTGTCCCGCGAACTGCTTGAACGAATGGTATCGGGCATTACGCCAGGGCAGATACTGTTGTCGGCCACGGCCGAAGGATCGTTGACGATCGACTTCGTCGACGCGCCGGCAGCCGGCGATACCGGCACTACGCGATGGAACGACCGATGACCGCCGGCCCCTCGCTCTACGACATGCTGCTCGGCCAGATCGGCGGAGAACCGATCGGCGCTTACGACGATCGCACGCTCGAATGCCTGAGCGTACAGCAGAACGTGCGCCGCATTCTCAATACGCGGGCAGGCTCGCTCAAGCATCTACCCGACTACGGCCTTCCCGATCTCACGAACATCTACAAGGCATTACCCGCATCCGCACACTTGCTCAAGCAGCAGATGGAAGCGACGCTGCTGAAGTACGAGCCACGCATTCGCTCGATCGACGTCGGGATCGTCGACAACCGCGATCCCGGCATCCTGGTCAGCTTCGAGATGACGTGCCACCTGAAGAACGCCGGGCTCGTACGTTTCGGCACCTACTTCGAGCCGCCGGGCCGCCTGCGCATCGAGCGACGCATCGATCGGTCATGATCGCGCGCAATCAGTACTCGTGCGCCAGATGCGCCGCAAACCCCACCGTCCCGGACGCGATCTCCTCCTTCAGCGTCAACCCTGGGATCTCGTAATCGCCCGCGTTTTGCCGCCGGAACGGAATCGGCTGCGTGGTCCACAGATCGTCGAGACGCTTGCCGAGCGCCGCGCGCGTTGCTTCGAAGCGCTCATCGTTCATCCTTCCCGTCCGGTAGATCACGAACGGCGGCAGCACATCGAAACCCGGGTAATACAGAATCCCGTGCTGGATCGGGAACAGCACGTCGTCGATCGGCCCGTTGATGCCGCGCGGGCTGTAGTGCGACTCCCAGCCGCCGGTCGTCACGATCACCATCGCACGCTTGCCTGCCAGCGAGCCCTCGCCGTAACGGTCGCCCCAGTGCTTGTCGGAATGCTCGCCGACGCCGTATGCGAAACCGTACGCATACACACGCTCGACCCAGCCCTTCATGATCGCCGGCATCGAGAACCACCACAGCGGAAACTGCAGGATCACCGCGTCGGCCCACTTCAGCTTGTCCTGCTCGCGCGCGATATCGTCGCGTTGCGTGCCCGTCTCGAATGCATGCTTCGAGTCGAGCGCAGGATCGAAGCGCGCGTCGGGCGCGCGATCGGTCACGTCGCTCGCATCGAACGCCGCCTTCCAGTTCATCGCATACAGATCGGTCACCTGCACGGTGTGGCCGGCCGCCTCGAGATGTTCGACGGCAAAATCACGCAGCGCGCCGTTCAGCGAACGCGGTTCGGGATGGGCATAAACGATCAGCACATTCATGTTCGTCACTCCGTTGATTGAATGACTGCAGGATGCCGTCGCCAAAGGTATATTTGAAATGAATTCCTGATATTCCAGGTATAGCCATGAATAATCTCAGGCGACTCGATCTGAACCTGCTCGTCACGCTGGACGTGCTGCTCACCGAGCACAACGTCACGCGCGCGGCCGAGAAGCTGAACATGTCGCAGCCGTCGGTCAGCGTGCAGTTGCAGAAACTGCGCGACCTGTTCGGCGATCCGCTGCTGCTGCCGGGGCCGCGCGGGATGCGGCCTACCGCGCGCGCGGTAGCGCTGCGCGAGCCGCTGCGGGAAGCGCTCGATGCCGTCGAGCGCGCGGTGCTGACGGCCACGCCGTTCGACCCCGCTACCGCGACGAACGCGTGGCGCGTGGCCGCGACCGACTACACCGAATCGACGATCGTGTTGCCGGTGTTGCGCAAGCTGCGTTCGGCCGCGCCCGGCACGCGGCTCGCCGTGGTCGAACTCGTGCCGCCTCGGGTCGAACAGGCGTCGGAACGCGGCGACATCGATCTGGCATTCCACACGACGGAGGGTGCACCGGAAGGCATGCGGCGCCTGCCGCTGTTCGTCGAACGCTACGTGCTCGTCGGCCGCGCGGGGCACCCGAAGCTGAAACGACGGCCGACGCTCGCGCAGTTCTGCACGCTCGAGCACGTGATCGTGTCGCCCGACGGCGGCGGCTTCTTCGGCGTGACGGACCACGCGCTCGCGCAAGCAGGCGCCACGCGCCGTGTCGTGCTGTCGGTCCCGCATTTCCTGTTCGTGATGTCGGCCGTCGCCAGCACCGATCTCGTGGCAATGCTGCCCGAGCGGCTGGTGCGCGGCACGCCGGCGCTGCGGATCGTCGATGCGCCCGTCGACGTGCCCGGCTACGAAATATCGATGTTGTGGCACGAACGCGTGCATCGCGACCCGGCGCATCGGTGGCTGCGCGAAACCATCGCGGCATCGGTGTAAGCCGGACGCGGCCGACGAATTCGACGCGACAACGAGCGGGCAGCGCTCGCGTGCCGGCTTCCATCGGCTTCCCGACGTCCGCCGCTGTCCGCCGGCAAGATTCTTCATCCGGGACTTGAAACTGCCTCGAACACTGTATATATTTACAGTGCTTTTGCACCATTTGACCCGAATTCCGTCATCCACAGACGGACGGACTTTTGTGAGGCGACCATGTTCCAGTCATCCGCATTCGATCCCGAGCAACCCGGCTTCAATCCCGTCCACTTCGAGCGCGCCGCGCAGCGGGCGGTCGTCGATCTGCAGCGTGTCGTCGGCGGCCCCGCGCAGCGGGCGCTCGGCCTGCGGCGCCGCACCCATCCTGCCGCCGTCCGCACGATGAGCTGGCAGGCGCTGCTGAACGTCGAAGAGCTGGCCTTCTCGAATGCCGGCTTCCTGAACCGCAACGATCCGACCGTCGTCGACGCATTCATCCGGCTGCGCGACAGTCGGCTGGTCGCCGCGGACGTCGAGGAACCGGTTGACTGGCGCCGCGACGACGACGACCTGCCCGCCGTCTACCTGATCGTCAAGGCGATGCTCGAAGCGGAAGAGGAAGAACGGGCCGAAGCGGCCTGAGCCGCGCCGGCCGATCGCGGTCTGCCGGGATCGCGCCGCCGCGTTGCGTGGCGACGCGGTACGTGCTGCCGTTCACCGCCATCCTGCGCGCGCGAATCGGCGCATCGGATGGGAAACCACGGACCGTCGCACAAGCAGACCACCGCCATGCGGCGAACGTCGTAACGAACGCAGGAACGACCGCCCGTTACAGCCGCGCCGCGAGCCGCGCGCCCTGATCGATCGCGCGCTTCGCATCGAGTTCGGCGGCGAGTTCCGCGCCGCCGATCAGGTGCACCGAGCGCCCGGCCGCCTGCAGCGGCGCGAGCAGCGCGCGCTGCGGCTCCTGCCCCGTGCAGAGCACGATCGTGTCGGCTTCGATCAATTCATGATCGGTGCGCTGCTCGCCGTACGACACGTGCAGCCCGCGCGCATCGATCAGCTCGTAGTTCACGCCGCCGATCATCTTCACCTGCTTCATCTTCAGCGTCGCGCGGTGAATCCAGCCCGTCGTCTTGCCGAGCCCCTTGCCGAGCGGCGCGGCCTTGCGCTGCAGCAGCGTCACTTCACGCGCCGCCGGCGCCGCCTTCGCACGCGTCACGCCACCGCGCGTCGCAGCCGGGTCGGTCACACCCCACTCGGCCTTCCACTCGTCCAGATCGAGCGCCGGCGACTCGCCGTCCTGCACCAGATACTCGGCGACATCGAAGCCGATCCCGCCCGCGCCGACCACCGCGACGCGCCGGCCGACCGGCTGCTTGCCGGCGAGCACGTCGATATAGCTGAGCACGTTCGGCCCGTCCTGCCCGGGAATCTTCGGGTCGCGCGGCGCCACGCCGGTCGCGAGCACGATCTCGTCGTAGCCGCCCGCGATCAGGTCGCTCGCATCGACGCGGCGGTTCAGGTGCAGGTTCACGCCGGTCAGCTCGACCTGGCGGCCGAAGTAGCGCAACGCTTCATGAAACTCTTCCTTGCCCGGGACCTGCTTCGCCATGTTGAACTGGCCGCCGATCTCGGCCGCGCCGTCGAACAGGTCGACCTGATGGCCACGCTGCGCGAGCACGGTCGAGCATGCGAGCCCGGCCGGCCCCGCGCCGACCACCGCGATGCGCTTCGGCTGCTGCGCCGGCGTGTATTTCAGTTCCGTCTCGTGGCACGCGCGCGGATTCAGCAGGCACGACGCGATCTTGTTCTTGAACGCGTGATCGAGGCACGCCTGGTTGCAGCCGATACAGGTGTTGATCTCGTCGGCGCGGCCCTGCGCGGCCTTGACGACGAACTCGGCATCCGCGAGCAGCGGGCGCGCCATCGAAACCATGTCCGCGCAACCATCCGCGAGAATCTGCTCGGCCACCTCGGGCCGGTTGATCCGGTTGGTCGTCACGAGCGGAATGCCGACCTCGCCCTTCATCTTCTTCGTCACCCACGCGAACGCGCCGCGCGGCACCGATGTCGCGATCGTCGGTACACGCGCCTCGTGCCAGCCGATCCCCGTGTTGATGATCGTCGCGCCCGCGCGCTCGACGGCCTTCGCGAGCTGCACCGTTTCGCTCCAGTCGCTGCCGTCCGGAATCAGGTCGAGCATCGACAGCCGGTAGATCAGGATGAAATCGCGGCCGACCGCTTCGCGCGTGCGCTCGATGATCTCGATCGGCAAGCGGATGCGGTTCTCGTACGAACCGCCCCACTGGTCGGTGCGCTTGTTCGTATGCATCGAGATGAACTGGTTGATCAGGTAACCCTCGGAGCCCATGATCTCGACGCCGTCGTAGCCGGCTTCGCGCGCAAGCTTCGCGCAGCGGACGAACGCGCGAATCTGCCGTTCGACGCCGCCCGCGCTCAGTTCGTGCGGCGCGAACGGCGAGATCGGCGACTTGATCTTCGACGGCGCAACCGCGAACGGGTGGTAGCCGTAGCGGCCCGTATGCAGGATCTGCAGCGCGATCTTGCCGTCCTCCGCATGCACGGCGTCGGTGATCTCGCGATGCCGCCGCGCGGCGGCCGACGTCATCAGCGTGCCGCCGAACGGCTTGGTCCAGCCGGCCACGTTCGGCGCGAAGCCGCCCGTCACGATCAGGCCGACGCCGCCGCGTGCGCGTTCGGCGAAATATTCGGCGAGCCGCGGCAGCGTCTTGCGGCTGTCCTCGAGGCCCGTGTGCATCGAGCCCATCAGCACACGGTTCTTCAGCGTCGTGAAGCCGAGATCGAGCGGCGCGAGCAGGTGGGGAAAGGTTGTCGTCATGATGATCCTGCCGGTAAGCGATGCCTGCCATCGTAGGCGCGCGCCGCCTTGAACGTGAGGGGGCAAACAGCCATAATGCTTGTCATTTCCGGCCAAGATGACATGACTTCCCCACTCGCCAAGGACCGCCTCGGGCTGCGCCGGCCGACGATTCCGGTCGCCTATACGCGCCTGCTGCTGCAGGCGCTGGCCGCGCGCGGCGTCGACCTGGCCGCGGTGCGCGCCGGCACGGGCCTGCGCGATGCGGTGCTGGCCGAACCCGATGCACGCGTCGCGCCGTCGCAATGGGGGCGGCTCGTGCTCAATGCGATCGAAATCGGCGGCGATCCGGGCATCGGGCTCGCGTTCGGGCTGCTGCTGAAGCCGACCGTGCACGGCTTTCTCGGCTATGCGACGCTGACCGCGCGGGACATCCGCGAAGCGCTGTCCGTCACCCAACGCTACTTCCGGATGCGCAACCGCCAATATCGGCTGACCTATGCGGAAGACGAACGCGGCGCGACGCTCGAACTGCACGGCGTGCAGGCCAGCCCGGTGCTGCAGCATCACGTGATGTTCGAATTCGTGCTGACCGGGCTCGCGCAAAACATCTCGCAATGGTCCGGGCGCATGTCGCCGCCGATCGCACTGCAATTCGCGTGGCCGGAGCCCGCCTATTTCGCGCGCTATCACGACACGTTGCCGCCGGTCGAATTCGGTTGCGCGGCGAACGCGCTGTGGATTGCGCGCGACGTGCTCGACTGGCCGCTGCCGCTCGCCGACGAAGTCGCGCACCGGCAGGCGCTCGTGCAGGTCGAGCGCGAGTATGCGCAAGTGCGCCAGGAGGAAGGCGATCTGGTCGAGCGCGTGCGCGCGGAGCTGGCGAGAGCAACCGGCACCTATCCGGGGCCTGAAACGCTCGCCGATGCGCTGCTCGTGTCGACGCGCACGCTGCGGCGCCGGCTGGAGGAAGCCGGTTCGAGCTATCGGCACTTGCTCGACGAAGCGCGGTTTCGCGACGCGAAGCAGTTGCTCGCCGCGTCGGATCTCGACCTGAAAACGATCGCCGAGCGGCTGCAATTCACCGACCCGGCGAACTTCACGCGTGCGTTCCGGCGCTGGGCCGGGCAGACGCCAAGTGCTTATCGGGAAGCGGCGGCCGGGGTGATCGTGTCGGCGGCGACCAGAGCACCGGTGCGCGAATAACCCCGAGCCGTCGGCGGCATGGTGCGGCTGCGGCTACGCGCGGATTTCAGCGTCGCGCGCCGGGCAACCCGTCGCCCGGCAATACCGGACGGTCGGCCGAAAGCGTTGGCGTATGATGGGCGCCACATCAAAACGACGTCGCGCGAACCGGCGCCCGCTCCGCCCCATGTCCAATCGCACCACCCTGATCGAGGCCACGATCGACCGCGTCGATACCAACCTCGTCCGATTCAAGGCCGATGTCAGGAAGACCCCGCCATACCGTTTGACGATGCAGAACGTCTGCTATTTCGTCACGGCCAGCGACGTCGACGCGGAAGCGTTCAAGCTGATCGAGAAACTGAGGCCCGGCATGTCGGTGCGCGCCTGCACCTTCGCGCATCGCGGCCGTCGCCGGATCGCGTGGATCAGAAGCGGCAACCTTGCCATCGCGCCGTACGACGTGCTCGCGCAAAAGCGGCGGAACCTGTCGCTGCTCGCCTGGGCGTCGTGCCTGCTCGTGCTGAGCCTGGGTATCGCTGCCGCGGCACTTCATTCGGGTTGGGCGTTCGTGTCGGCACTGGCCACCGTCGTGGCCATCGTCAGTCTGACGGGCAGCCTGCTCGCCATCGGCGGCCTGTCCGACCTGATCTTCCAGCCGCAGCGACGCGAAGCCCAGGATAGCTGGTTATGCGAACCGTCCGGTTTCGACGTGGAGCGGAGCAGCCCATGACGAACCACGCCATGCAAACCACATCCGGCCGCGTAACGGCAATCGGCCAGCAATCGATCGAGACGAAGGTCTGGAGCAACAACCTGGGCTGGACCACGCAAAGCATCGAGGAAATCACGCTCCAGCTCGATTCGCTCGCGTCCCCGCTCGTATTCAGGACCAACCGGACGACACGCCTGTTCATCGCCGACGGCGATCGATTGAATGTCGCCTATGCCGACGGCCAGGATCGCCAGATCGTCTACGGCATCCGCAACATGACCGACGGCTCGGCTTATCTGCTGCGCCCCGCCAAAGTCGCCGGCGCCCGGACCGACCTCGTCGTCATGCTCGTTTGCGTGATCGCCGCGGCCGTGGTCAGCGGGATCGTATCCGTGGTGACGCTCAGCACGGAATCAATGTTCGACGTGTTTGCGCTGATCAGCGCGAGTGCAATCGGTTTGTGCGTGCTCAGTGCGTTCCTGCGCATCCTGTTCGGCGTGATCGTGTGGCCCGAAATCAGAAGACTGGCTCAGCCGGGCGGCAAACGCGAAATGAATGCGGCAACCCAAGCACTCTCGCTCACGCAGGAAGAAACCCGGCACGTGCGCTTCATCTGACCGCGCCACGCGCAGCCGCTGCGCGGGCGAACGAGGCTGCACGCCCCGGATCGCATCGCCGCGCTCACCGCCCGACTCGCCATCAGCGCGCGCCGCTCGTTCAGGTCAAACCGGATCCGCCCGAACGCGCATCGTCGCCCAGATAAATCCGCGCGCCGCCGTCCCCGTCGCCCGCGTCGATCCGCACCTCGCCCGTTGCGGCGACGATCGCGTCGTACACGTCGTCGGTCACGCACACCACCGGCACCGCGATCGCATACAGCTCGGCAGCCACGATCGCGCCGATCGAGATGATCAGGTCGCGCTCCTTCAGCACGATCCCGACCGGCCCCGTGCCGTTGCGCACGGCTTCCGCGAGCACGCTGCTGCTCGAACTCGAACCTTTCGCATGCGGCATCACCATCACCTTGCCGGCGAGACTCGCGCCGGCCTGCGGATGCCCGCGATCGACGATCTTGCCCGCGCCCGAATCGTAGCCGCCCCAGAAGCTGAGCGGCTTGTCGAGCACGAACGCGCTCGCGCATGCGCTGCCCAGCACGAGCGTGTCGCCAGTCAGACCCTTGCCCGTCGCTTCAGTCATCGAATCGCACCTTTCCTTCGTACGCCGACCGCACGCATTCGCGCATGCTGCCGTACGCGACCGTGACGCCGATGTTCGCGGGCGCATACGACGCCCATTTCCCCGAGTTGGTCATCACCAGCCCCGACAGTTGTTTCATCACCGGCGTGATGTACGTGCAGGTGTCGACGACGATCTGGATGCCGCGCGCGGCGAACTTGTCCGCGAGGCCGGCTTCGCCCAGCTCCCACAAAATGAACCGGCTCGTGTTCACGTAGAAATCGCAGGCCGGCTTGCCGTCGAACGCGTCGAGCAACGCGTCGAGCGTGCGGAATTCGGCCAGCGAGAAATGCGGCGTGCCGAGCGCCACCGCGACGAGTGCGTCGCCGGCCGCGCCATGGTTCAGCGTGCGGCGAATCTCGTCGAGGTCGGCCATCACGACATCGACCGTGCGTTGTGCCGCTTGCCCGTGCAATGCGGCGTCGAGCGTCGGCGCCTCGGGCGTCACGCCGACCGCATGGAACAGCGCGACGGCCCCGCTCGATGCGGCGGCCGCGCCGAGCGCCTTGAGTTCGTCTTCGGTGGTGTCCGCCGGCAGCCCGACGATCGCCGGCACGATCGCGCCCGCGATCTTGCCGACAGCCAAGCCGAGCGCGGCGAAATAGATATCGCGCGACGGCAGGCCGCTGAAGTCCGGCGCGTTGAACACGATCCGCGCGGCGCGGTTTGCTTCGACATGCAGCCCCGCATACGGCGCCCGCCCGGTGATCGCGGCGGCCAGATCGAGGAAATCGCCGTACCGGCTCGTGCGCGCGCCGAGCACCGAGTTCGCGAACACGATCGCATTCGATTCGGCCCACGCGATCTGCTCGCCTTTCGCGGGACGGTTCTTCAACTGATACGGCGCGCACGTGAAGCTCGACTCGCAGCCGAGTTGCAGATGCGCGTCCATCAGGCGCTGCGCATCGCGCTGGATCGTGCGGTCGCCGTGGTACAGCTCGGGATGGATCAGGTCGAGCGACCCGACGTTCAAGGTGGTCGGCACCGCGACCTTCGCGCCCGTGTCGACGAAATACTCGACGAAGTCGAGGCTGGTCTGGCCGTGATAAAGACAGCCGTCGATATGCGCGGACGTGATGTCGATCAGGTGCGGCGCGGACATCACTTCCGCCGTGCGCGCGACGATCCGCATCGCGCGCGCGACGCCGTCACCGAAATCCCCGCGCAACATCGCGTCGTCGCGGTCGCTCAACTGCAGCATCGGTTGCTCCTCGTGACTCGTGCCCGGCAGCGGCCGGCTCGTGAATTCTGTCAGAGGACTCTACAACTGGAAATAAAAACTGTCCAGATCGCCATCGATCCGGACAGATTAAAAACCAATTTTCGATCCTGGATGCCACGCCTTCGCGCTTCGAACGCCATCAAAGCGGCCGATGGCTCGAATTACGCTCCAGTTCGCCGCAACTCGCCAGCCACCTGCCCACCTAGCGTTTCGCGGTAAGACTGAACAGTTCATCCCGCAACGCCTTCGCGCGCCCCTGGCCGAACTGCGTCTCGAATTCCTCCTGCGCGGCCTGCCACGCGACCTTCGCTTGTGCGAACGTGCGCTCGCCGAGCTTCGTGAGGCTCAGCGCATGCGCGCGCGCATCGTGCTCGGACGCGGCCGTCGCGACAAAACCGTCGCGCTGCAGCGGCTTCAGCGCGCGCAGCAGCGTCGTGCGATCCATCACGAGCGACTCGGCGAGTTCGCTCATCAGCAGGCCGGGCCGATGCGTCAGGTTCGCCATGATCGAGAACTGCGCGGGCGTGACGCCGACCGGGGCCAGATGGCGTTCGTACAGTTGCGTGACGAAGCGCGCCGCCTGACGCAGCGCGAGGCAGTTGCACACTTGGGCAATCGGGATGTCGTTCATGCTCCGCAATTTATATGTGCATATGCATAAAGTCAATGTACACTCCGCCGTAACGAGGCCGGTGGCCGGCCGGGAGCATCCGGCGCCCCGCCGTCGCGTCAAGGAGACGGACATGGACTACATCGACAAGCTGCGGATCTTCCGGTCGGTGGTGGAGATGCGCAGCTTCACGCGCGCCGCCGACATGCACGGCCTCGCGCGGCCGGTCGTGTCGCGTGCGGTCGCGGATCTGGAGGCGCGCTTCGGCAGCCGGCTGCTGCACCGGACCACGCGCCAGGTGTCGCTGACCGAAACCGCCGAGCGCATCTACGAGCGCTGCGCGGCCGTGCTCGACGAGCTCGACGCGCTCGAAGTGGCAGCGCAGACGCAGACGCGCGAGCCCGAGGGCCTGCTGCGTCTCGTCGCGCACACGACGGCCGCGCTGAACCGGCTCGTACCGCTGATCGCCGGCTTCAAGCGCGCGCATCCGAAGGTGCGCCTCGATGTCACGCTGACCGAGCGCCCCGTCGATCTCGTCGGCGAAGGCTACGACATCGGCATCGTCGTGCCTTACATGCTGACGAGCGAAACGACCGTCGTGCGGCTGGTCGAGCGCATTCCGGTCGTGATCGTCGCGACGCCCGCGTATCTGAGCGCGCATTCGCGCCCCGAGACGCCGGCCGACCTGGCCGATCACCCGTTCGTGCCGCTGTCGCCGTCGCTGCGCCGGCCCGCGCTGTCGTTCCGCGTCGACGGCGATACGCTGACCGTGCCGTACCGCTTCGACATCTCGTCGAACAGCCCCGTCTTCAACCGCGAAATGGTGATGCACGACTTCGG
Organism: Burkholderia pyrrocinia; assembly: GCF_018417535.1. Classification (NCBI taxonomy): domain Bacteria; kingdom Pseudomonadati; phylum Pseudomonadota; class Betaproteobacteria; order Burkholderiales; family Burkholderiaceae; genus Burkholderia; species Burkholderia pyrrocinia. The sequence goes on from NZ_CP070978.1 coordinate 1,403,838, forward strand.
CATCGGCGTCGTGCCGAGAACGCTCGTCGAAGCCGAACTCGCGTCGGGCGCGCTCGTGCAGTTGCTGGAGGGCGCCGATCTCGTCGACGCGTTCGTCGAGATCAAGCTCGCGTACGCGAACCGCGCGCTGCTGCCCGCGAAGGTGAAGGCGTTCATCGACTACACGGCCGCCTATTGCGACCGCGTCGGCCGGATCGTTCCGGCGGCGGCCTGATCCGGCGCGCGAACGCGCCGGCCTGACGCCGATTGGTACAGCCACGACACCAATCTGATCCTGCTCCGCCCCTCGCTTCGTGGCGCGCCGCACCCTAACATGTGCACATGCACAAGACTACGCTCACCGATGACGATTGCTTCGCGGTCCGGCAAGCCGCTCGCCGGATCTCGCAGTTCTACGAGCGTTACCTGTCGCGGGCGGGCGTCACGCCGTCGCAGTACAGCATTCTCGCGCTGCTGCGCGACCGGCCGCACCTGACGATGGCGGCGCTGTCGTCCGTGCTGGTGATCGAGCGCACCGCGCTGCTGCGCGCGCTCAAACCGCTCGTCGGCGCGGCGCTGGTGACGGGACGGATCGAGCCGCCGCACCGCCGCCAGACGTTCGCGCTGACCGCGCACGGCGAAACGAAGATCGCCGACGCGCACGTGCACTGGCTCGCCGCGCAGGAAGCGTTCGAGCGGCGGTTCGGGCCCACGCAGGCGGCCCGCCTGAGAGACGAGTTGTTCCGGATCACGCACAACCTCCCGGAACGCTAGCCCCTTCCCCGATCGATGCGATGTCGTCGATCGTTTCAATAAGTGCATATACATAGGTGAATCGATGGAAACGACCCAAGAAGCCGCTGCTTCCCGCGAGGCAGCCACAATCGACCGGCCCGCGAAGCAGCGACGCCGCGTGCCGTGGATGCGCATCGCGGTGATCGCCGTCGTCGTCGTGGTGGCCGCGGCCGTGCTCGACTGGCTGTTCGTGCTGCGCTTCCAGGAGAGCACCGACGATGCGTATGTCGGCGGCGACGTGACGGTGCTCGCGCCGAAGGTCAACGGCTTCGTCGACCGGATCCTCGTGACCGACAACCAGCGCGTGAAGGCCGGCGACGTGCTCGTGCAGCTCGATGCGCGCGACTTCGAAGCGAAGCTCGCGCAGGCCAGCGCCGAAGTCGACAGCGCACGCTCCGCCGTGGCCGAACTCGAAGCGAAGCAGCAACTGCAATTCGCGGTGATCGGCCAGCACGCGGCGGACAAGAACGCATCGTCGGCCGAGCTGACGCGCGCCGCATCCGACCGCGTGCGCTATCGCGAGCTGGTGAAATCCGACGCCGTGTCGAACCAGATCGTCGAACGCGCGGACGCCGATTATTCGAAGGCCGGTGCGGCCGTCGAACGCAGCGACGCCGCGCTGCTCGCCTCGAAGCGGCAGCTCGACGTGCTCGGCGCGCAGCTCGCCGATGCGCGCGCCCGCGTGAACACCGCGCTGGCCGCGCAGCGCGTTGCGGCGCTCAACGTCGAATACACGACGATCCGCGCGCCGGTCGACGGCTACGTCGGAAACCGCACGGGCCGCGTCGGCATGCTCGCGAACGTCGGCGTGCCGCTGCTGACGGTCGTGCCGGCTTCCGGGCTGTGGATCGACGCGAACTTCAAGGAAGACCAGCTGCGCAAGATGCGCGCGGGCGATCGCGTCGACGTGTCGCTCGATGCGTCGAGCACGCGCCTGCACGGCCGCGTCGACAGCGTCGCGCCCGCGACCGGCGCGACCTTCAGCGTGCTGCCGCCCGAGAATGCGACCGGCAACTTCACGAAGATCGTCCAGCGCGTGCCCGTGCGCGTGCATCTCGATCCGCAGCCGGGCCTCGAGCACGTGCTGCGCCCCGGCCTGTCCGCGGTCGTGACCGTGCATACCGACCACGCGAACTGAGCGGGAGCCGACGATGACCACCGCGTTTTCCGGCGACCCCGCGTCGCAACCGACCAGGCAGCGCGTATTCGCGTTCGCGCTGATGTGCGTCGGCTTCTTCATGGCGACGCTCGACATCCAGATCGTCGCGTCGTCGCTGCGCGACATCGGCGGCGGCTTGTCCGCGAGCCAGGACGAGCTGTCGTGGGTGCAGACGGCCTACCTGATCGCCGAGATCATCGTGATCCCGATGTCGGGCTGGCTGTCGAAGGTGATGTCGACGCGCTGGCTGTTCGTCGCGTCGGCCGTCGGCTTCACGATCACCAGCATGCTGTGCGGGCTCGCGTGGGACATCAACTCGATGATCCTGTTTCGCGGGCTGCAGGGCGCGCTCGGCGCCGCGATGATCCCGACCGTGTTCACCACCGCGTTCGTGCTGTTCCCCGGCAAGCAGCGGCTGATCGCGTCGACCACCATCGGCGCGCTCGCGTCGCTCGCGCCGGCGATCGGCCCCGTGATCGGCGGCTGGATCACCGATCAATGGTCGTGGCACTGGCTGTTCTACCTGAACCTCGTGCCGGGTATCGCCGTGGCCGCACTCGTGCCGCGCTACGTGCATATCGACGAACCCGACCTCAGCCTCATCAAGCGCGGCGACTATCTCGGCATCGTACTGATGTCGGGCTTCCTCGGCTGCCTCGAATACGTGCTGGAAGAAGGCCCGCGCAAGAACTGGTTCGGCGACGACGCGATCGTCATCTGCGCATGGATCTCCGGCATCTGCGGCTTCCTGTTCATCGTGCATGCGCTGACCGCAGAAGATCCGATCGTCGACCTGCGCGCGCTCGCCGTGCGCAACTTCGGGATCGGCAGCCTGCTGTCGTTCGTGACCGGCATCGGGATCTTCGTGACCGTGTTCCTGACACCGCTGTTTCTTGCGCAGGTACGTGCGTTCAGCTCGCTGCAGATCGGCATGGCGCTGCTGTCGGTCGGCGCGTTCCAGTTGCTCGCGCTTTGCGTGTATGCGTTCGCGGCGCGCTACTTCAGCATGCGCGCGCTGCTCGTGTTCGGGCTCATCTGCTTCGGTCTCGGCTGCTACCTGTACACGCCGATCACGCACGATTGGGGCTGGCGGGAGCTGCTGCTGCCGCAGGCGCTGCGCGGAATCGGCCAGCAGTTCAGCGTGCCGCCGATCGTGACGATGGCGCTCGGCTCTCTGCCGCAGTCGCGGCTGAAATCGGCGAGCGGGCTGTTCAACCTGATGCGCAATCTCGGCGGGGCGATCGGCATCGCGGTGAGCGCGACGATGCTCAACGACCGGCTGAACTTCCACTACCTGCGCCTGAACGAGCACGTGAGCGCAGGCGAGCCGCAGATCGCGTCGCTGCTCGACCATCAGGCCGCGTACTGGACGGCTGTTGCGGGCAATACGCTGAACACCGCGCAGGCCGGGCTCGCGAACCTGCATCGGCTGATTTATCGCGAAGCGCTGACGCTCACCTATGCGGATGCGTACTACGCGCTGTCGCTGTGCTTCGTCGTCGCGCTGCTTGCCGTCGTGTTTTCCAAACCCATTACTTTGAACGCGCCGCCGCCGGACGCGCACTGAGATCTTCATCATGAAAAAGCTACTCGTCGCCGTTGCCGTCAGCGTGTTCGCCGCAGGGTGTGCGGTGCAGCCCGCGCAGCATCCGGCGCTGCCCGAATCCGTGCAGACGCTCGCGCCCACCGCATGGGATACCGACGTGCCGCGCGCGGACATCGACGCCGCCGCATGGTGGGCGCAATTCCACGATCCCGTGCTCGACCGGCTGATCGCAACCGTGCTCGACGGCAACCTCGACCTGCAAGCCGCCGCCGAACGCGTGAAGCAGGCGCAGGCGCTGACCGTTCAAAAGCGCGCGGTGCTGTTGCCCGAACTCGACGCAACCGCGCATGCGGCCGACGCGCGCCAGAACACGCCGCCGCCGCTCGGCTATGTGCGGCAGGCCGGCGTGGGGCTCGCGCTGAGCTGGTCGCCCGACGTGTTCGGCGGCGAACGGCTCGATCTGCTCGCCGCGCAGGCCGAGCTCGTCGGGCAGAAACATGCGGAAGATGCGATGCGGCTCGCGCTCGCGGCCGATGCGGCATCCGCGTATGTCGATCTGCGCTGGGCGCAGCAGGAACTGAAGATCCTGCAGGACAACGCGAAGATCCGGCAGCACGCGCTCGAACTCACGCGCAAGCGGCAGGCGTTCGGGCTGTCGACGGAACTCGACGTCACGCGCGCGCAGAACCAGCTCGATGCGCTCGAAGCGCGGATTCCGCCGACGCAGGCGCAGATTTCGCATCAGCTCAATCTGATTGCCGTGTATTCGGGGCGGACGCCGGAGTCGGTCGATCGGCTTGTGTTGGTGCAGGCTGGTGAAATTCCTGCGCCGCCGGTTGGTGCGCCGGGGACGTTGCCTTCGCAGGCTCTGTTGCGGCGGCCCGATGTGCTGACTGCTTATGCGCAGGTCGAGCGGCGTGCTGCGCAAGTGGGGGGCGCGAAGGCCGAGCGGTATCCGAAGTTTTCGCTGAATTTGACGGACGGGATTCTGGCAGCGTCGTATCTTGGGTTGCCTACGTTGACCGACAACCTGTTCAGCGCGGCGTTGAGCGCGACGAGCCCGATCTTCAATGCGGGACGCATCACGGCCGATATCACGCAGAGCGAAAGCCGGATGCGCGAGTCGGAACTCGGGTTAAGGCAGACGATGCTTCAGGCGTTGAGGGAAGTCGAGGATGCACGTGCGAATCTCGTCAGCTCCGATGAGGCGACGCGGCGGCTCGGTAGTGCATTGGCGGCTTCCGACAAGGCGCTTGGGTTGGCGAATCAGCTCTATAAGGGGGGCGCGACGGATTTTCTGGACGTGCTGTCCGCGCAGGAGGTGTATCTGCGGGATTCGGATTCGCTCAATCAGGTCAAGCGCGAGCATGCGCTGGCAGCGGTCGCGCTTTATCGGTCGCTTGGGGGTGGGTGGAGCAGGAATGGTGCAGCGATTGGGCCGGAGATGGAGACGGAGGCTGTGGCGAAGAATTGAAGCCAGTGCCTGATACGAATGCAGGCCGTGTCGACGGCCTGAACCTTTACGCAAGCGCGGCCGCCCGGTTCCACCGGCGCGACCGCGTTCAAGTTACAGCGGCGGACGCTTCAGCTTCACCCAGCGCTGCACCGACGCCCGCTCCCACTGCGCACGCGCATAGTCGGCGAGACGCTGCGGCACCGGATCGTCATTCAGCACCAGACGGTTCAGCATCACCGCCAGATCGACATCGGCAATGCTCCACTCGCCGAACAGGTTTGCCGCGCCCGGCGCGAGCAGCTTGTCGGCGGCCGCGAACAGCTTCTGCGCGGCAGCCTGCGCCAGACTCGACAGCGGCTCGCTCGTCGGGCCGTAGAACAGCACTTCGGTCGACCGCTCCGTGCGGATCGGCATCAGGTCGCTGCGCAACCACGCCTGCACCTGACGCGCCCGTGCGCGCTGGCGCGGATCGGCCGGATAGAGCCGCGTGCCCGGGAAAGTCTCGTCGAGATACTCGGTAATCGCCGACGATTCCGACAGCGCGAAATCGTCGTGCACGAGCGTCGGCACGCGTTGCGTCAGCGACGTCGCCGCATAGTCGGGCGCGAAATGCGCGCGGTTGCCGAGATCGACGGTCACCAGTTCGTACGGCAGTCCTTTTTCCTCGAGGGCGACGAAGACCGACATCGCGTAAGGGCTCGTGTATTGCGCATCCGCGTAGAGACGGAGATTACCGGTTTGCACTGCAGGCTCCTTGTGGGGGCGGAGGTTCCGTGGGCTTGCGCGCCGACGAGCTCCGCGTGGGTCAATGCGGTGTGTGCGACAGATTAGCAGCGGCGGAAAAGGCGGTGTTTGAAGTTTTGTTGGCGTTGCGGCGGCGTGGTCATCCGGCGTCGGGCCAGCGGTATCCGATCACTTCGTTCAGCGGGTAGGCGAGTTCGCGTACTTCTTCCAACTGGTTGCCGCCGAACAGATGCACGTGTTCGTTGTCGTGACGCAGATAGAACCCGACATGCCCTTTCCAGCTTGCGGGATCATCGCGCGTCAGGATCGCGATGCAGCCGTAGACCGGACGCTCCAGCGGCCGGCCCCATTCGAGCCACGAGCGCGCGAGTGCGGAGCCCGTGCCGCGAATGCCGGCGTGCGTCATGCACCAGTTGACGAACGACGAGCACCAGGAAATCTTGTCGTCATAGCCGACCAGGTTCGTCTGGTTGTTGTATTCGACGATGCGCGAGTTGATGCTGCCGGGCGGGTGGCGACGGATGCCGAGTTCGGCTAGGGCGACGGGCATCCAGGGTGGATGGGCTGTCTCCGGTTTGCTCTCAGGGTTCGATCGGGTCACGTCGTTCTCGGGCGAGTGCCAGTGTGATTTCGCTCAATCTTCGCATGAATATGGCGCATCCGCAGCGCCCTTCCCGCCTTGTGATTTCCTTTCGATCCACCCGTATCATGTCGGCAGCGCCATCGACTCCCCCGCCCGCCATGCGTATCACGCCTCTGCCGCCCCTCCAGTGCCTCGTCGCGTTCGAAGCCGCCGTGCGGCACGCAAGCTTCACGAAAGCCGCCGCCGAACTGCATCTGACCCAAAGCGCGATCAGCCGCCAGATCCAGCAGCTCGAGGAATTCCTCGGCCGCTCGCTGTTCGTCCGCGAGCATCGTTCGTTGCGGCTGACGATCGCCGGCGAGCAATACGCGACACAGGTCCACCACCTGCTCACCCAATGCGCGGAAGCCACGCAAGACGTGATGAAGCCGTATGGCGACCTCGAACTGACGATCGCGTGCTCGTCCGGCGTCGCGCTCCTATGGCTTACGCCTCGACTGCCGAACTTCCGCACCGCGTATCCGAACATCAAGCTGCGCCTGATCGTGCGCGACGGCCTTGCGTCGATGTCGCCCGCGGAATTCGACGTCGGCGTTTACTACGTGCGCCAGCAAGCGCCGGCCGAATACACCGCGCGCCGGCTGTTCGACGAGGAAGTGTTTCCCGTCTGCGCGCCCGGCTATCTGGCCGGCCGCACGCTCGACGCGGCCGATCTCGCAAACGAGACGCTGTTGCGCCTCGAGGACGGGCAGCGCCAATGGATGTCCTGGTCCGAATGGTTCGACATGAACGACGTCGACCGGCAGAAGGCGCAGCCGCAGGACATCACGATCAACTCCTATCCGCAGATCGTGCAGATGACCATTCTCGGCCAGGGCGTGTCGCTCGGCTGGCGCTACATGATCGACGCATGCATCGAAGCCGGCCTGCTCGTACGCGTAACGGAAGCGTCCGCGAGCCACGGCGGCGGCTATTACGTGATCTCGCCCAACGACCGCGCGCAGAACCAGGCCGCCCGCCTGTTCACGCGCTGGCTGTTCGAACAGGCGGAGAAGCAGATCGCGCCGTGAGCGCGATGCATGCGTACAGCGCATGCGTGCATGCGAATCTTTCGTTTCAGAAAAAAATCCGGCTGTCCTTAGCATGGGATTCACGCGGGGCAGCCGTCCCGTCTTCTGACAAAGGAAGAGACCATGCAAGGAACGCTTTCCCCGCGCGCCGCGCCTTCCATCGATGCGGCGGTGCAGCAGCGCCGCCGCGCCATCGTCGCGACCGTGATCGGCAACGGCCTCGAATGGTTCGACTTCACCGTCTACAGCTTCTTCGCGGTGATCATCGCGAAGCTGTTCTTTCCGACCGGCAACGAACTGACGTCCGTGCTGCTGACCGTCGCGACGTTCGGCGTCGGCTTCTTCATGCGGCCGGTGGGCGGCATCGTGCTCGGCGTCTATGCGGACAAGGTGGGACGCAAGGCCGCGCTATCGCTCACCATCCTGCTGATGGCGGCCGGCACCGCGCTCATCGGGATCGCGCCGACCTACGAACAGGCCGGCATCGCCGCGCCGCTGCTGATCGTCGTCGCGCGGCTGCTGCAAGGCTTCTCGGCCGGCGGCGAGATGGGCGGCGCCACCGCGTTCCTCACCGAATACGCGCCGCCGGAGAAACGCGCGTATTACTCGAGCTGGATCCAGTCGAGCATCGGTTTCGCGGTGCTGCTCGGCGCGGCGACCGGCACGTTCGTCACGACGTCGCTCGACGCGCAGGCGCTGCATAGCTGGGGCTGGCGGCTGCCGTTCCTGCTCGGGATCATCGTCGGGCCGGTCGGTTACTTCATCCGCAGCCATATCGACGAGACGCCCGCGTTCAGTGCCGTCGAAGCGCAGGCGAAGGAAAGCTCCCCGCTGAAGGAAGTACTGTCCACCTACCCGCGCGAGACGTTCGCAAGCTTTTCGATGGTCATCCTGTGGACCGTCTGCACCTACGTACTGCTCTTCTACATGCCGACGTATTCCGTGCGCACGCTGCATCTGCCGCAGTCGACCGGGTTCGCGGCCGGCATGGTCGGCGGGCTGATGATCATGTGCTGCTCGCCGATCGTCGGCAGGCTCGCCGACGTGTGGGGGCGCCGCGTGTTCCTGTCCGGCTCGGCGCTCGCGATCCTCGTGCTTGCGTGGCCGATGTTCGCGTGGATCAACCATGCGCCCGGGTTCGCGTCGCTGATCGTGTTCCAGGCCGTGTTCGGCGTGCTGATCGCGACCTATACCGGGCCGATCCTCGCGGCGTTTGCGGAGTTGTTTCCGACCAAGGTGCTGTCGACGGGGCTTTCCGTTGCGTACAACTTCGCGGTGACGATCTTCGGCGGGTTCGCGCCGTTCCTGATTACGTGGCTTATCGCCCGCACCGGCAGCAATATGGCGCCCGCCTTCTACGTGATCCTCGCGGCGGCAGTCAGTTTCGTCGGGACGCGCTTCGTGAAGGATGCGAAGCGGGCTGCCTCCATGACTCGATAAGGATATTTCCCCATGACCATTACCGTGCTTCAAGGCGGCAACGTTCTCGACCTCGAACGAGGCGTGTTGCTCGAACATCATCATGTCGTGATCGACGGCGAGCGGATTGTCGAAATCACCGATCGACCGGTGGATTTTCCGAATGCTCAGGTGATCGACGTGCGCGGCAAGACCGTGATGCCGGGGTTCATCGATTGTCACGTGCACGTGCTCGCTTCGAATGCGAATCTCGGCGCAAATGCGGTGCAGCCGAATATTCTCGCGGCGATCCGGTCATTGCCGATTCTCGATGCGATGTTGTCGCGTGGGTTTACCAGTGTGCGGGATGCCGGGGGGGCGGATTGGGGGTTGATGCAGGCGGTCGAGACGGGGCTGGTTTCGGGGCCGCGGATTTTTCCGTCGGGGAAGGCGTTGTCGCAGACCGGCGGGCATGGGGATTTTCGGCCTCGGGGGGATTTGCTGGAGCCCTGTTCGTGCTGTTTTCGGACGGGGGCGATTGCGCGGGTCGTGGATGGCGTTGAAGGTGTGCGGCTCGCCGTGCGCGAAGAGATTCAGAAAGGCGCGACGCAGATCAAGATCATGGCTTCCGGTGGGGTTGCTTCGCCGACTGATCCGATTGCCAACACGCAGTATTCGGAGGACGAGATTCGGGCCATCGTCGATGAAGCCGAAGCCGCGAATACTTATGTGATGGCGCATGCGTATACGGGGCGGGCGATTGCGCGGGCTGTGCGATGCGGGGTAAGGACGATCGAGCACGGGAACCTCGTGGATGAAGCAGCCGCGAAGCTCATGCATGAGCATGGGGCGTTTGTGGTGCCTACGCTTGTTACTTATGACGCGCTTGCAAAACATGGAGCGGAGTTCGGGATGCCGGCGGACTCCGTGGCAAAGGTGGCTTCCGTGCAGCAGAAAGGACGCGAGTCGCTGGAGATCTATGCGAAGGCCGGGGTGAAGATGGGGTTCGGGTCGGATCTGCTTGGGGAAATGCACTCATTTCAATCCGGCGAATTTCGGATTCGGGCTGAGGTGCTGGGGAATCTGGAAGCGCTCAGGTCGGCGACGACGGTGGCGGCGGAGATCGTGAATATGACGGGGCAACTGGGCGTCGTCGCCGCCGGTGCGATTGCCGACATGGTCGTGCTCGACGGAAACCCGCTCAACGATATCGGCGTCGTGGCCGGTGAAGGCGAACACGTCGCTTATGTGCTGCAGCGCGGGCGGATCGTGAAGGCGCGGGACGGCGCGCGTTGAGACGTCGTTTGCGCGCGCACGCTGACATTCAAGTCATCGCTTGAATCCGGATGCATTCGATTGTTTCGACACGCGTGGCGCGGCCTCACGTGCCTTGCGGTCGTGACAGTTGTTGAAGGTGGCTGTGAGCGCGAATCGCACTATTCGAGACCATGGCCGGGGCAGTTCGCCCCGGCAGTCAGTCGCGTTCGTGCAAAGCTTTCGATGCACCCGCAAGGGCCGCGCAAAGCGGCCCTTGCTGTTTATTTCGCCTCGTCTTCCTGGGCAGCCTCGCCGTAAGGCTGCTCTCGCCAGTTCAGCGCGCTGTGGTCTGGCGTGATGGTGATCTTTCGGAGATCAAAATTGAACTCGAGATAGACGCGATCGCCCGGTTTGAATCCGAACATCTCGAAATGCGCGTCGATGGCGCGCATCCATCGCATGTACGGTTGGCCATCCTGCGGAAGGTCAGGCTTGTTGTCGAGGGTCAGCTCAACCTCGGGGTACAGTTTGCGCTTCTTGGGACGTGACTTACTATAGGCGTTAGCCATTTCCGACTCCTGCATTGAGTTGGTGGTGGTCAGCGGGTCGTATGGGTTGCCGCCCATGCGGCCCGCGCTTTTTGTTGCCGTGGATTTCTCTACTCTCTCCCCCTTCGCTGCGTCTTGTTGGGCAAGACGGATTTTTCGACCATCGGTGCGAAGGGTGCTGCGACCAACTCCGATGGGCGAGAAGCAAGGCTTCATGACCAGTGTAGTCGCGCTGGCATCTCAGAAATGGGGAGTTGGGGGGGATTGGCCGTTAGGCAGAGGGATGGGCGGGATGCGGGATTGAGGCATCCTCTGTGCCCTTCGAGTCGCTAAGGCTGGCCGGTTCTGGGCCATTTCAATCGTGGGAAACGGCGACCCTGAACTGCCCTTCGAATCGACCGTAAGCGGTCATCCATCGACCGATCGCTAGCGCCGGGTGCTGCGATACGTGACGACCCCGTGAAAGCCGACCTCCGCAAGGTCAATCACGAGTTGCTTGGCCGATGCTACGTCCTTCGTCTCGATCACGGTCTCACGCGCCGCAAGACATCGATCGACTGAATTCTTTGCCTCCGCGAGACCCATGTGTGAATGCTGGCGAATCAACCGCGTCGCTTGAACCTTATTCGCCCCGGCCGACCATCGCGTTAGACGAATCTGCGACTCTTCATATCCGTTAGGATCTCCGCACGCACGGTAGGCTTGGATGGACTCGGTAATTGGCCTGTGATAGCTGACGGAAATGGCCCAGCCATCGTCCCGGCTGACAAACAATGGTGCATTTCCCGCCAGGCTATCCCGAACGTCACCTGTCTCAAGGAAACGCGATGATTGATAATAGAAGACCCAACCGACATCGAACTCACGGGTTGCCGCATCGATGATGGTAATGCCGACCGCCCCGGCCAAAGATGAGAGGGTGCGGCGAGCCTGTTGCATCGCTTGTTCAAACGTCCAACTCATGTCGAGGCCATTCAGGACAGTAGGGAGTTTGCAAGTGTAGCAGCGGCTATTTTCGCCTTGATTGTCAGCAATTTAGGTCATTATGCCGAGTGGCTACTCATGGCCGAGCGAAAAGCTTGCTCTCCCTTAACGGATCGGTTGCAGCAACTGAGAGCCCAGCGCACCACGCGACCGGCCTGACTCAAGCCCCGCACCCAGCACGACTTGAGACCCCAATGGGGCGATGATCAGAGATCTCCACGCACTTCACCGGTTCCCAGCGCGCTACGCTGCCGGTTGACTTCCGCCCAAAGCTCATCGCTGTCGTCATTGCGCAGCACGACCATCCAGTCGAGTTGATTGTCCGTCACGCCGAAGTATTCCAGGATTTCCCGGCGAACCGCATCGACGAATTGCGCGTATTCCGGGGTTGCCTGGGCCTGCGCGTGCAAGGCGTCGTATGCTGCATCGTCCGCGCCGCCGCCGTGCTCGTCGATATAGCGCGAGATCCACTGGTCTCGTTCACGGTCGTAATCGGCCTCGGCACGCATCGCTTGCACAGCCGTGTAGAAATCCAATTGGGCAAACGCGGCGATCGCCGCCGTTGTCGCCTCGTCGAATGTAGTCGTCATTTCATCTCTCATGTCGGTCATGGCACATCATCGCATGGGCCGCACCGGGGCAGATGCCTCGAATCCGGACGGTGCAACACGCCGCCTGGCGCCGACGTTTGCGCCAGAGCAAAGGCACTATGATCGGGAGGTTCACGCCTTCCAGTGGGCCTCTCATCGGGGACGCCCGGGCAACAGGACGCTCATTTTGCTGCACGGCAAGCACAGCGATGAAAACAACCGGGCGCGGCAGATTGCGGAACAAGTTTCGGGAGTATCGCCGCAAGCGTCACTGCGGCACTTAAGCGCCGGTGCGGGCGCTGGTCGCGAATGGCTCATGACGGCCGAACCGGACTCCGTCGGGTACCTCCCCGGTGGTCCGTTGGCGGCTCAAAACGACCCGAAGCGGGCCTACGTACTTGAGGGGAGGCGATGGCCGGTTCTAAGGTATAACGGTCGTGCGCACTGCACGCCTGCGGGCAGCTAGGAGCGGTCGCTGGGCGAACGGCGGTACCTACCGAAGCCCATCCTTGTATTCTCGGCGACGCATCGAACAATGGACCGACACATGGGATACAAATTTAAAAGCGCGGTTCTTATGGCGTATCTCTCGCATGAAGCTTCGGCGCGGTTTCCCGAGTATTTCGCCTCGGTGGCACTGGAGTTGAGCGAACAGGTCCGAGGTTACGACTTCACTGAAACAGCGCAAGACGGTCGAATCCACGTGAGGATGTTCGAACACAAACTCGAAGATGCGCAGAGATTCGTCGATTGGTCTGTCGAGATATGGAATCAAATTTGGCGTTCCGCCCACCGGTCCCGCAAGATTTCCACGGATGAGTGTCTTGCGAATACCGTGCTTCGAGACGGAGGTACGCCTCTCGAATCTCTCCTGATCATGTTTGAAAGTTGGCACGAGGGCAGTGAGTCGGACGATGGTCCTTACCTCTCGCTGATGAAGTATCCATTTCTCGAATTTTCGGAAGAACCATTTGCGACGATAGGGAATCTCTGTGCAGCTACTGGTTTGGCGGTTTTAGATCAGTTGATTGTGCACTTCAAGTCGAAAAACAAGGAACGTGTGTTGTACGAGTTGGGACTGGCATGGCAGTTCGCGTCGATTGCTCGTTGGAGCAACCATATGGAAATGGCCTTGTACTTCGAGATGGCGTCTAGCCGTGAGCGCATGGCGCGCGCTGCAAGAGCTCGGCATACGAAATCTCCGATCCAGATGGTGAAGCATGAGGTGCACGCACTGTGGCAGATGTGGGAGCAGTCTCCGTCAAAGTATCCAAGTGCAGCGGCCTTCGCTCGCGATATGTGCGACAAATGGCCTGACTTGCTCCATAGCGAGGTCGTTGTTGCTCGCTGGGTGCGGGACTGGAGAAAAAAGAAGGCGGGATAGTACCCTGCACGCAGGCTGCGCACCGAGCGAGCAACATGCACATCCTGCATGCACCGGGCTTCCACAACGCGACTCGTAGACAGACACTGACGACAAGATCAGTTCTATGAGGTCACAGGATGACAAAGATCCGAAAATCTTCGCCTCTGAAGAGACATGCAGTTCACGACCATACGCGAAAAGTGCCTTTGATAGAGTTAATGCGTCTGTTCGCAACGGAGTCGGTTGCGGTTAGGCTAAGCGTTCTGTTATGCGCGCTGTGTGTAGAAATCATCTTAAGCGCGTTGATGTGTTTGATACGTCTAAGCCTCGTCGCGACGCTCTTATTGACGACGAGTGAAGGCATAAAAGTGGCTCCTTGGTCGCCAGTTTATGCCTCGCACACAAAGTTTCGGATAGGCTCTATCACTTCGCAATTCCCCCGTTATGGCCCCCCCCTGATACTTTGACTATTCGGTCCGGTGCGGCCCGCGGAATTTCCCCAGCCGTCCGAGCCGAAAGCCCGGAGACCGAGATAGTCGTACAAACTGAGCAGGCCCTTCGGAGCCCACTACACGCCGTGCGCAGCGAATACACCGCGCACATTTCTATTCGGCGGCGGAAACTTATTCTTAAGTTTAATTAAGGTCTCATCGCCCAGCACCATCGCCCATTCTAGAGACGCCATCATCAGCCGATTCAATTCACTGGCATCCTCCAAGCACTTATTATTGAATCCGCTGAGCTGTAGTTTAGTTGACAGAGCAGCAAGCAAATCGTGTCCGTGAAGCCTTTTCCCAATGTCGAGGCGCTCTGCACGCACTCGAATCTCATCCATGATTGGGATTATTGATTCCTGTATCTCCCTGTGCGCCGCATTCTTGCTGGCAACCTGCTGCAAAAACGAATCCATTTTGAAATCCTTCTTCCTTGAGAAAAAGGCATTCATCTCTGGCAATGACCAACTTTTCCCCGAAATCGCGGCCCGAAATACGCACAACTGCTCAACCATCGCTTCAATAAACGGCATTACTTCGCCCGCCTTCTCCGCCGCATCTTGTCGGCCGAGGGCAATGGAAAAAAAACGTTCGAGAACCGATTTGTTCCACATGATAATTTCAGTCGAAGTTCCTGAAGTTCTTTCAAGTGGAGGATGCGGATCGGGAATATCAAGCAGGTAGTCCAAATCAGCATCAATGAGGAATAGGATTTGATGAGTCACGTCCTTCTTTTCGAAGAAATGCGACGCCGCTGCCTGCACTCTCTGGCGCTCGCCAGACGTTAAGCCTATTTTTTGCAGCAGATCATACGGAACATCGACCATATCAATTGGATACACCTGAACATCATTGATACCAAGGCTTTTAAGTGCGGCCCGATAAAAATCCCGATCGTAAATTCCTTCGACATACATTTCTCGAATACTCGGCTCTCTTTTAAGCCGCTCAGCGATTTCAGGAATTTGCTTTCGATAGGAAGCGGCAAGTACTGACTTCATGCTCTTAATCTTCTTGCTCTGTTTCGTAGACTGGCGTACTGTTGCGGGCGACAATGGGATCTAATTCAACCACCCGCTCAGAGTGTTGCGTGAGTAACTCGATTGAATGCGTAGCTATAATCATTTGATTATTTGAGGCGCCGCGAATGTCATTAATTGAGTCGATCAAATTACGCTGCCACTTTACATTCAGCGATATTTCAGGCTCATCGATAATAAACAGACTGGAGCTATCACTGGCAGAAAGAATGAGGCAGAAAATAAGAAGTAGTTGTTGCTCGCCGGATGACAGCTGCTCTACATTCAATTCAACATCATTCGGACCAGTGATTCTGAAGCCACCTGGAGGAATGTACTCAATATATTTGTACGAGAAAAAAAGATTCAAACCACGAATGAACGTCTCAATCGATCGCCGAATTGGCTCCATCGCATCAAGGCGAGCGCGTAGGGTCGCAACATATGGAACCAACAGTTCTTTAAGGATAATTTGGCTGGCACCAATAATTTTTCGCGATTTTGGAAGAACCGACTGGATATTGATTGCTGGCATCAAGCCCAGCGCCACGAATGGCCTATGACGGCGCTGCAAAAGATATAGCTCAGCCAGGAGAGATCGAAATCCTTCTCCATCCTTGGAATCTATGTCGGTATTTTGCTTGGAAATTCTTTTGAAGATTTCCGCGTAGATATCGTTGGTGTTTTTTGACCCCGTATTCGCAGCCCGGATTATCTGACGACGAAGGTAATTCGCACTTCGTTCCATTGCGTCTTTCAAGTACTGAGCACGAAGTTTCGATATTTCCTCTTCTTCGTCTTCTTTCGATTTGTGAATGCTGGAATATGCCCACGGCTCAATAGAGTCGCTAAGCACGCGCCTATCCGTTCCCAAAAAATATGGGCGAATTCCCAAATCCGCCAGCCCATCAATGTAAGACTTATGCCTCGCTTCGCTAAAACTGCTAGCTAGAGATTCGTATGCGTGGCGATAAACCATTGAGTCCTTGCGTGCCGAAATGCGCTCGGGAAATTTTGCGTTAAATTTCGCCGATGCTTTATTCTCTGCAACCGCCACTTCAACCCGCTCAGCGATCAATCTCGCCCTAGTGCGTTCCGGCGCGAAAAAGTAAATGATCGCCTTTTCGCTTGGTCTTTTTATTGAGAAAATTACCGGATAGCTCGTAACTGGCCCATCACGAACTGCGCTTACTACAGTTTCATCGGAAAGCACTACCTTAATCGATCGGAACGGAACAGCCGCAATTCGATGCAAGTGTCCCTTGTTCGGCGCGGCGGACAAAATATGGAAGAGCAACTTCTCTAGTGTTGTCTTCCCAGACCCGTTGTCGCCATAAAAGATTGCGAAATCATCTTCGCCGCGAACAGGTATCTGAAGATTATAAGTAAAAACATCGTGAAGTCGTTCTACTGTAAATTCTTTAATTTTTAGCATTTTTTACTGGCTCGATGTATCTTTTTTGGAACCCCGAATTTCTACCAAATTCTTTGAATGTACGTAGAAACCGATACTCGCGACATCGACTACATTTAACTCTACTCGTGATTCGTGACGAAACATTGAAGATCGCTTTTCACATCGAGGGTCGGCGCAGGAAGTGCGCACCTGTTATCTCGGAAATATGCCACAAAATGCGTCCGTATGGATACGTAACGTCTACCGCATTCGCTCATTCACATGCAGACTGGCGGAGCTCAACTCCGGTTTGAACTACCCGGGAGTCTGACAGCAGCGAAGCTGGCCACCGCCGCCGTAGGATGATGATCGCGTCAGCGGCAGCTTTGGCCGATATCAGGGGATGAGCGTCAGGCGGGTCACAAAACTGAACCGGCCGTTCAAGCGGCCATCCTGTAACTCAGACTGGCGACGGAAACTGGCCGAATCCGGTCATCGTGATATCCCCCCGGAATGGAGCAATCCGCGTAACTAGAGGACCTATGGCCGCAATCAAGTGCATTCCCAACACGCTCTGATGACGTCGGCGAACCGTTCCCTACTGAACGATTTCATCCACCATCGCTTGCGCTTCCGTCACAAGCCGTGAATAGCTCTTCTGCGCGGGGAGATGCTTCGCGAAACATTCCTGCCGCTGTTCCTCAGTCACTCGGTCGGCACCACAGGCCGCGATCCCCGGCACCGTCACGCCCCTCCAGAGGATATAAACCCGCTCCCCCTGCTTGACCGACACTGCCAACGTGTCCGGCCCATCCGGCACCCCGTCCTGGCTTCCCCCCAGCAGCAACGCCTTCACCACCGCATCAGTCGGCTTCCGCTTCACCGGCAGCTCGGCAAACCGGAACGCCGCAGCGTCATCACTGAACACGTCCGTATAAAACGTCTCGTTATCGAAGATAACGGCAACATCATCCGTCGACTTGAGCCCCGCATCCGCCGTCTTCGCCCAAGCCTTCAAAAGCGGCACCGTCGTAACAACGAGATTCACCTTCCCGTCATCCGACTTGAAGAACAGCCCGTCCGGCCCCGGCGTCATCCCGTCGTCAGGAACGGCGCTTTGCACGGTACTCCCCACCTTTCCGGAAAACCCTTTCGCCTTGCCCGTCCCGACAAGCTTTACCAGCTTCGCATTCAATTCGGCCGTGTATTTCTTGTCCAGATCCGCCCGATCTTCCATCCGGGCCGCATTCACTGCCTCGGCAGCCTTCTTCCGATCCGCGAGATAAGAATCGGTCGGCGACGTAACCGCCTTCGCCCCGACGACAGCGATCAGAGCCAGGAGCACAACCGCCCCCACCGCAACTTTCAGTTTGGAAATGCTTTTCATTCTTCTATGACGTCCCGAAACCAAGCCCGAATGTAAAACGGCTGCCGTGAACCCACGGCAGCCGCCCCTCAGAAACGCCTCATTCTAAAACGCAACGCGGACTTTATTCATCCACCTTGAACGCCGACACCAGTTTGGTCAATTCCGCCGCTTGCTGCTTCAAGCTCTCGGCCGCCGCTGCGCTTTCTTCCACCAAAGCCGCATTCTGCTGCGTCATCTGATCGAGCGACTGCACCGCATCCCCGATCTGATCGATCCCTGCACTCTGCTCCAGGCTCGCTTCGGCAATCTCGCTCATCATCGCGCTGACGCCTTGAACCTGCGAGACGACATCGCTCATCACCTTCCCCGCCTCGCTGACCAACCGCGACCCGGTATTCACCGTCCCCGCGCTATGTTCGATCAGCGCCTTGATCTCCTTCGCCGCCTGCGCGCTACGCTGCGCCAGATTCCGCACCTCCGAAGCCACCACCGCAAACCCGCGCCCCTGCTCCCCGGCCCGCGCCGCCTCCACAGCCGCATTCAACGCAAGAATATTCGTCTGAAACGAAATACTGTCGATCATCACGATGATCTCGGAGATCCGCTGCGACGCGTCGCTGATCTGCTCCATCGTGCTCACGACCTCGCCCACCACCTGCCCGCCACGCGCTGCCGCATCCGACGCGCCGGTGATCATCTTCGCGGCGGTCGTCGCCGTCTCGGTGTTGTTCCGCACCACGGCCGTGATCTCTTCCATCGACGAAGCCGTCCGCTCCAGGTTGCTCGACTGCCCTTCGGTGCGTTCGCTCAAATCCGCATTCCCCGAAGCAATCTGCGCCGACCCGGTCGCGATCGACGCGGACGCCGCCCGAATCCGGTGAACCAGCGTCGACAGCGACGACACGAACCGGTTGAACGCGTCCGACAACTGCCCGATCTCGTCCTGGCTTTCGACCGTCATCCGGCGCGTCAGGTCACCTTGGCCGCTCGCAATCTCCGACAGCAACGTCGCCGCACGCCGGATCGGCGCGGCAATCGCGCGCCCGACCAGCCAGATCACGAGCAGCGCGACACCAAGCCCCACCACCGCCGCGACCAGCGCCGCGCTGCGAATCGCGCGCGTCACCGGCCCGAGCAGTTCCGCCTGCGGCACCTCGACGACGACATACGCATTCAGCTCCGGAACGAACGACGTCGCGATGAAGCGCGCGCCGCCGTCGCCGTTGTAGCTCAGGTACGCATACGGCTTGCCGGCGAGCAGCGTCGACGACGCATCGTCAGGCAGCCCATGCTGGTCTTTCAGGAAATGCTTGCCGTCGATCAGCGACGTATCGCGATGCATCATGATCGCGCCGTCGGGACGCACGAGATACGCGAACCCGGTCTCGCCGATCCGGTAAGCGGCAATGCCCTTCGCGAGCGCATCGACGGACAGGCTCATGCTGGCCGCGCCGATCGGCGCGCCGTCGAGTTCCACACGGCTGTTGATGAACATCATGTAGCCGCCAACGGTCACCTCGCGATCCATGTTCACGTCGAACGCCTTGCCGGACGACAGGAAACTGGTCAGCCACTGATCCTTGTCGGTGACCTTCCGCTGCAGGCCGGCTTCGTTGTAGTAGTTGCCGCTCTTCACGGACACCCACTGCACGGACGCCGCCTTCTGCTCGTCCTTCACGTTCTTCGCGAGCTGGATCCAGTTGCGCGTACCGGCATCGGGTTCGCCGTCGGCTTCCCACTGCAGCAGGAACGCATCACGCGCGAGAATGCGCGACGCGGCGATCGGCCCGGCCATCTGCCGCTGCACGTCGGCGCGAATGCCGCTCACGGCGGTCGGCAACTCCTCGCGGACGACGCGGTCACGCACCGCGTTGCCGATCAGACGGATGCTCAGTCCGCTCGAAATCGCGACGAACACGAGCAGGCAACTCGTCATGCTGAGAATCAGCTTGTTCTGAATGGAAAGCTTGCGCCAGAAATGCATGGGGAACCCTCGATAACCGCTCGGTCTGAGCCAGTTTGGGTTATCGGCATGCACGCGCAGAACCGCATCGCTGACTTCAGATACCAATCATGCGAGATTCGTTATGTTGTTGACAGGCGGGCATATGCGCCCGCCTATGCGCGCAAGATCAGCGCGAATCAATACGCGACGAAGATCGTCACGCGCCGATTTCGCGCCCGCGCGGCGGCATCGTCGCCCGCCACGAGCGGCTGCGTATCGGCCCGCCCGATCGCCGCGAGCCGGTGCGGCGCCACGCCGCGCTCGGTCAGGTAGCGCACGACGCTCCCCGCCCGCGCCGACGAAAGCTCCCAGTTCGATTCGTATTTCGCGTTCGCGATCGGCACGCTGTCCGTATGCCCTTCGACGAGGATGTCGCCGCTCGCGTGCTCGCTCAGTGCCTGTGCGATCTGGTTCAGCACGGGCGCCGAATCGGGCAGCAAACGCGCATCGCCGACATTGAACAGGATCTTCGCGTCGATGCCGATCTCGACACCGTGCGGTGCCTTCACCAGCGAAATCCGCCCGTTCGTCTTCAACGAATCGAGCAATGCGAGCCAGGCCGGCGCGCGTTCGGGCACGGCAGTACTCGCAGCGCCACCAGCGTGTCGCGCAAGCGTCTGGTATCGCGCGTCGAGCGCGTTGTATTTCGCGAGCTGGAGCACATACAGCGCGAGAAACAGCACCATCAGCGTCGTGATGAGATCCGCGTACGAAATCAGCCAGCGTCCGGACTGCGCGCCTTCGGCTTCATCGTCGTCGCGATCGGCGGCAATCGCGCCGTCAGTTCGGGCTGTCATGCCGAAGATCCCTGTTCGTCGTACCGCAAACGCAGCACATCACGCGAGCGACTCCGCCGCCCGCCCGCGCACGTCACCGGTCAACCGCGTTTCGATCGTATGCGGCGACTCCTTGCGCGAGATCGCGAGCAATCCGTCGAGATACAGCTTGCGGAACCGCAGTTCGCTATCGATCTGCGCGCGCAGCTTGCCGTAAAGCGGCAGAAACACGAGGTTCGCAAACGCCAGCCCGTACAGCGTCGCAATGAACGCAACCGCGATGCCCGGCCCGAGTTGCGCCGGTTCGAGAATATGGCTCGTCACCTGCACGAGCCCGAGCACCGATCCGAGAATGCCGAACGTCGGCGCATAACCGCCGGCCTGCTGCCACACGCGCGCGGCGGCCAGGCGGCTGCGCTCGTACGCGTCGAGTTCGCGCTGCAATGCATCCTCGAGCACGGCGGTCGACACGCCGTTCGCCAGCAGTTCGAGCCCGCGGCGCGCGAACGGATGGATACCGCTCACGTCCATCGATTCGAATGCGAGCAGCCCGTCGAGCTTCGCGCGATCGCCCCATTCGAGCAGGTCGGACAGGTTCTTGCGATCGACCTCGCGCGCACGTACGAACGCGAGCCGCAACTGCTTCACCGCGTCGAAGAAGCGTGCCCAGGTGTTCTGGATCATCACCGCGCCGAGCGTGCCGCCGAGCACGATGACGAGCGCCTCGAACTGGAACAGCATCGTGAAATGCCCGCCTTCGAGCGCGAAACCGAACACGATCGCCGCGCCGCCCAGCACCACACCGGCCAAGGTCAACAGATCCATACGCCTCCCCGTGTCATGTATCCGACGCATCCGACGCCACGAACGCCGCACCCGTCGCAGGCGCCTTGGCCGCGCGCACGGCATCCAGCACGCGCTGCTCGATATCCTCGATCTCGATCGGATCGAGCTTGAGCTCGCGGCGCATCACCCACGACACCTCGTTGCGCCGCGCCTCGGTCATCACGGAGAACAGCTTGTCGGCCACTGCGCGATCGTCGAGGTTCGCGATCAGCTTCGCGAGATCGTACGTATCGAACGCGCTGATCACGTCGAACAGCGTGCGCTGGTCGACCCGCACGAGATCCTCCAGCGCGCGCACGTCGCCGCCGCGACGCGCGTTGCGCCGCGAGAAGTACGCGACGCCCTTTTGCTCGACGTAACTGAGCACCTTCGATTTGCGGAACGCGAACACTTCGTCGGCAATCTCGCCGTTCGACAGCTTGTTGAGCAACAGCGTCTTCTCGACGCCGATCAGCGATTCGAGATCGGCCAGCTCGATAAGCTCGAGTTCGCTGTTGATCGACACGTCGAGATCGTGATCGGCAACTTGCTGCGCGCGATCGATCACGCGCGCGGCATCGAACGTGACGACCTGGCGCGCATCCGACGAAGCCGCATAGTCGGATGCACCGCCGGCAAGGTCGGCCTGCGCGGCTTCGATCGTGACGAGGTTGAGCTTCTCCATGCGTCGCAGCATCGCGAGCACGTGCGGCCGCGAGTGGCCGGCAATCGCGCGGCATTTGCGGATCACTTCGGCGAGCGGCACCGAGGTTTCGGCCGCGTGGGCCTGCATCGGCCGGCGCGCCCATCCGTCGCCGGATTCGCGCGCATCGGCTCCGGCCATCAGCGACAGCACATGCGCATACGACAGCACGCCGGGCATGAAGTCCGCATGCGTATAGGTCGCGAGCTGGTCGTCCTTGCGCTTCACGCGCCGGATCATGGTTCGCACGATATGGCGCAGCAGCGCCGACACGCGCTCGATTTCTTCATCGAGCATGCCGGCCGGCACGACCGTGAGCTGACAGAATGAAAGCGCCTTCGCGGTATGGGCGCGCGGCTCGGCGGCAAGCAATGCCGATTCACCGAAGAACTCGCCACGGCCGAGCGTCGCGACGATGACGCGCTTGTCGTCACATCGCGTGGACAGCTCGACCTTGCCGTCGGTAATCAGAAAGATGACGGGCTCTCCGGCGAAGCCCTCCGAGTAAATGATCTCTCCGGGCGCCGCCGTACGCGTCCACGATTGCTGACGATTCAAGTCGATTCCCCTGCTGCGCTGAATGTTGCGGACTGCGCGTCGCATGTCGAAAGCATGCGTGTCACGAGTCGTCCCCGTGACTCGTTTACGTCATCGGGCTCAACATCCTTTAGGGAATTCGCACCCGGTTCGGGGCGAAATCAAAGTAAAACGTTTGCGGGTTGCGCGGCTGTATCGGGAAGTTCATTTCCATGCAGGCGCGTGTAGTGCAATTGAAAGCGCGCTGCGATGATGCGCGTCAAAACTCCATGTCGAGTTCGTCGATGTCTTCCTGCTCCGCCTTCGCCGCGTCGATCCATTCCGCGACGAACGGATGCGCGAGCACAAGCATGCAGTACTCGGCGATATCCGGCTCCAGCTTCACGTCGTAGGTCAGGAAGCGCGTGACGACCGGCGCATACATCGCGTCGGCAATGCCGATCTCCGCGCCGAACAGCCAGGGCCCACCATACGCGGCCAGACACTCGCGCCAGATCGTCACGATCCGCTGGATGTCGTGCTGCGCGCGCGACCAGATCCGGAAGCCGGGGAAATGAGCGCGCAGGTTCATCGGCAGCGCGGATCGCAACGCGCTGAAACCGGAATGCATCTCGCCGCAGATCGACCGGCAATGCGCGCGCGCATGCCGGTCCTCAGGCAGCAGCCGCGCCTGCGGCCGGATTTCGTTCAGGTACTCGGCGATCGCGAGGGTATCCCACACCCGGTTGCCGTCATGTGTCAGGCACGGCACGAGAATCGACGGCGACAGCAGCAGCAGCTCCGCGCGCGACGCGGCATCGATCGGCACGCTGACCGTCTCGAACGCGAGCCCGCTCAGCTTCGCGAGCAGCCAGCCGCGCATCGACCACGACGAGTAATTGCGGCTGCTGATGGTCAGCGTCGTCTGTCCGGTGGATTCCATGTCACTCCCCTGCTGAAAGCTGTTCGTGCCCCTGCACCGAAAACGGACGCCGCACCCGTCACCCGCACCACACCTGTGCAGCTCATTCGCCGAACTGGCGCAGCGCCGCACCGTGTCGCGGCATGGGCCGCTCGCGAGACCGGCGTGGAAACGCATCGCGTGCGGCCGCCGGTCGTCGGCGTGCCGCCTGAGCCGCCGCGTTACCGAACCGCGTGCAACGCGCGTGCCAGCTACATGCTGGCACACGGCTTGCCTCGTTCATTGCAACGCAGCGCAACGAGCGACGGCCATGAACCTGCTTGCCTATCCGTTTTACCAATGGTCTGCAGAATGCCTGCGCCCGGCGCGCGCATGGGCTGCGACCACGCGCGCGACGATGTCGCTGTGGCCACCCGCCGCGTCGACACCGACAGGCCGCATGCTCGACGCGCTATGCGAACTCCTCGAATGCTGCGCGTTCTCGCATCAGCGTCCGCCGTTCGGGATCGCGTCGATCGTCGTCGACGGAGAAACGGTGCCGATCGTCGAGGAAGCGGCAGCCGCCACGCC
This sequence comes from Burkholderia pyrrocinia, assembly GCF_018417535.1. Classification (NCBI taxonomy): domain Bacteria; kingdom Pseudomonadati; phylum Pseudomonadota; class Betaproteobacteria; order Burkholderiales; family Burkholderiaceae; genus Burkholderia; species Burkholderia pyrrocinia. The sequence goes on from NZ_CP070978.1 coordinate 1,427,908, forward strand.
GTTCGGCACGCTGCTGCATTTCCGCAAGGCGCGGCCGGTCGCGCGCCAGCCGCGCGTGCTGATCGTCGCGCCGATGTCCGGGCATTTCGCGACGCTGCTGCGCGGCACGGTGCACACGATGCTGGCCGACCACGACGTGTACATCACCGACTGGCACAACCCGCGCGACATCCCGCTGACGGCCGGGCGCTTCGGTTTCGACGAATACGTCGCGCACATCATCGATTTCATCCGCCATATCGGTCCGGACGCGCATGTGCTCGCGATCTGCCAGCCGACCGTCGCCGCGCTCGCGGCAGTCGCACTGATGGCCGCCGGCGGCGATCCGGCGCAGCCCGCGAGCCTGACGCTGATGGCGGGCCCGATCGACTGCCGCGTGAATCCGACGAAGGTCAACGCGCTCGCCACGAGCCAGCCGATCGAATGGTTTGCGAAGAACCTGATCAGCGTGGTGCCGGCGGGCTTCGTCGGTGCGCAGCGGTGCGTGTATCCGGGCTTCGTGCAGGTCGGCGCCTTCATGTCGATGAACCCGGACCGGCACGCGGCGTCGTTTGCCGACCTGTATTACGAGCGCGCGAAAGGCGACCCCGCGAAAGCCGACACGCTGCGGCACTTCTACGACGAATACTTCGCGACGGCCGACCTCACCGCGGAGTTCTATCTGGAAACGGTCGAGAAGGTGTTCCAGCAATACGCGCTCGCGCGCGGCGAGCTGACGGTCGGCGACAGGCTCGTCGAACCGGCGGCGATTCACCGCACCGCGCTGCTGACGATCGAAGGCGAGAAGGACGATATCTGCGCCGTGGGCCAGACGGTGGCCGCGCAGGAGCTGTGTTCGGGGTTGCCGTCATATCTGAAGACGCACCACGTGCAGACGGGCGCGGGCCACTACGGCGTGTTCAACGGCAGCCGCTGGGAAACGCAGATCTATCCGATCGTGCGCGCGACGATCCACGACAACGAACCGTACGATCGCACCGCGGATGTGGAAGGCAAAGCGAACGGCACGCACTACGTCACGCTGCGGGTATTGCTCGATGCGCGCGCAACCGGGCACGATGCGGCGACCGAAACGCCACCGCATCACGCGCACTGAACCCATGCGGCAACGCAACCGCCGGCGTTGCAAATGAATCGCCCCGCCGTAGCGGCGGGGCGAGATTGACTACAGCCTTCAGACGGCGCGCGAGCGAATGAACTCGCGCGCCCCGCCCGCGTTACGAGCAGGCCTTGCCGTGCGACGCATGGAAGCCCTTGGCCTTCGCATCCGCTTCCGACATGTAGCTGCCGTGCTTCGTCTTGCCGTAGTACTTGTCGGTCGAGCAGTGATAGACCTTCGTGCTGTCGTTGGCCCACACCTTGCCCGAGCCGCCGCCCGGCGCTGCAGCCGCGGTCGTCGCCGGTGCGCTCTTCGCGGGTGCGGCACCCGACGCAGCGGCAGCGGAAGCCGCCGTTGCCGGCGCCATCGCGGCCGGCGCGCTGGCGGCAGCCGCCGACGATGCGCCGTACCAGGTCTTCACGCCCTTGTGGCCGGCACATGCGCCCTTCTTCGACGCGCCCGAGTAGAACGAACCGTCCTTGCACAGACCGGTCGTGCCGGCCGGCGCGCTGGCCGGAACCTGCGCGAATGCACCGATCGACACACCCATGCCGGCGACCAGCGCGGCGATCAACATCGTTTTTTTCATAGTCCTCTCCTGATTTGCCTGAATGGTCAAAGCGTCCCGGACATCCCGGGGAAAACCACGGTTACCGCACCCAGCGGCACACGCGATGGTGGTGATGATCGAAATGGCACACGCGGTGCGAATGGGCTTCGGCAAGCGCCGGAGCGAGAACGGCACATGCCACTGCGGTGGCCGTCAGGATCTTCGCGATGCGCTTCATGGAACTCTCCCGGGTAGGTCAGCCGGTAATCCGGCCGGTACCTCCTTAACGCCGGCCGTCGACAGGCCGTGCACCGCGCAGTCCGCAATTGACGATCTTTGACACCACGTAACAATCCGTCACGCGAAGCTGACGAATCTCTTTCTTTTCTTTCCGGATCTTCAGCTTCGCAACCGTTCGGAATTCGAATGAACGGGGCGAAGGGGAAAGCAGCTCGCTGGTGTCGGCGAGGCACGCGGAAGCGTCCGGGAAGCATCAACGAAAAACCGCCCGAAGGCGGTCTGTCGCAAACGTGCGCACGAGGCGCGTCGATCGGCGCAGCGCACCTCGGGAAACCGGGCAGCTACGCGCCCGTCTCGCCCCACGGCGTCGGCGGCGGCACGGCGCACGGCCCTTCGACGTCGATCGACTTGAAATCGGCGGGCCCGACGATCTCCAGATACTCCATGTCCGGCGAGTAGTCGAACAGGTAGTGGACGATCCCCGGCGCCTGATGCACGCAGTCGCCGGCGGCCACCAGCGTTTCCTGCTCGCCGTACATGAAGCGCGCCCAGCCCTTCAGCATGATCACGATATGGAACTCGGCCTCGTGACGGTGCCAGCCGGTGCCCGCCTCCGGTGCATGATTCGCCCGGACGAGTTGCGCGACGACCTTGCCGTTCGTCGCGGCCGCGATGCCGAGATCGCGATACAGGAAGAAGTCGCGCAGGCCTTCGCCCCGATACGCGGTGTCCTGCGGCTTGACATGGGAAAAATGGGTCGTGGTCGGCGTGCTCATCGTGGTGCTCCTTCATCGAAAGGATCCAGCCTGACAAGCATTTAGCGTTCCAGTTTGCGACGGCGCGAAGCCGTGCAAGTTACCGCTCATGCGTGTCGCGCGGCGCGCCTTTGACGGATGCGCCCGCGCAACTGTAAGCGTACTTCAATCTCCGCATCGCCCGTGACGCCATTACGACTTCACGGGCGATGCGCAATGCTGCCTGCCTTCTTACTTCAACCGACCCGACAGGAACTGCCCGAGCCGTTCGCTCTTCGGATTCACGAGAATCTCCTGCGGATTCCCTTCCTCCTCGATCTTCCCCTGATGCAGGAAGATCACGTGATTCGACACGTTGCGCGCGAAGCCCATCTCGTGCGTGACGACGACCATCGTGCGGCCTTCCTCGGCGAGCTTCTGCATCACCTTCAGCACTTCGCCGACGAGTTCCGGGTCGAGCGCCGACGTCGGCTCGTCGAACAGCATCACTTCCGGCTCCATCGCGAGCGCGCGTGCAATTGCAACACGCTGCTGCTGGCCGCCCGACAGGTGCGACGGATACATGCCCTCGACGCGCGGTGCGAGGCCGACCTTCTCCAGATACTTGCGGGCCCGCGCGATCGCTTCTTCCTTGCCGATCCCGAGCACGGCCATCGGCGCCTCGATCACGTTCTCGAGCACGGTCATGTGTGCCCACAGGTTGAAGTGCTGGAACACCATCGACAGCTTCGTGCGCATCCGCTGCAGCTGCTTCTGGTCGGCCACGCGCAGCGACCCGTTGCGGTCGCGCGCGGTCTGGATCGGCTCGCTGCCGATCGTGATCTGCCCCGAGCACGGCTGCTCGAGGAAGTTGATGCAGCGCAGGAACGTGCTCTTGCCGGAGCCGCTCGAGCCGATGATGCTGATCACGTCGCCGGCCTTCGCCTTCATCGACACGCCTTTCAACACCTCGTTGTCGCCGAATTTCTTGTGCAGGTTGTCAACGGTGAGCTTGTACATGCTTGGTCCTTCCTTGCGAATGCATTAGTGGCCGCGCGGCGAGAGGTACGCGAGCCAGCGCGTCTCGAGCTTGCGGAACGCCCAGATGAGCGTGAACACGACGGCGGCGTACAGCACGGCGGCGATGCCGTAGGCCTGGAACGACATGTACGTCGCCGAATTGACGTCGCGCGTGACCTTCAGGATGTCGGGCACGGTCGCGGTGAACGCGAGCGTCGTCGCGTGCAGCATCAGGATCACTTCGTTGCTGTAGCTCGGCAGCGAGCGGCGCAGCGCGGAAGGCAGGATGATCCGCGTATAGAGCTTGAAGCGCGACATCCCGTAGGCGAGCCCGGCCTCGATCTCGCCGGCCGACGTCGCCTTGATCGAGCCCGCGAAGATCTCCGTCGCATACGCGCATTCGTTCAGCACGAACGCGAGCAGCGTGCAGTTCATCGCGTTGCGGAAGAACGTGTCGAGCAACACGTGGTTGTGCACGACCTGCAGGCTGTAGATGCCCGTGTAGCACATCAGCAGCTGCACGTAGAGCGGCGTGCCGCGGAACACGTACGTATAGAGCCACACGGGGCCCGAGATCCAGCGGTTCGACGATGCGCGCGCGATCGCGAGCGGCACCGCCAGCGCGAAGCCGAGCGCGATCGACACGACCAGCAGCCACAGCGTGATCGCGAGGCCGCTGAAGCGGTAGCCGTCGGTGTAAAGATAGCTTTGCCAGTACTGGCTGACGAGTTCGATCACAGTGCGAGCCTCCGGACGCCGACGGAATAACGCTTCTCGAGGTGATGCAGCACGACGTTGGACACCGTCGTGATCGCGAGGTAGATCGCGCCCGCTGCCAGCGTGAAGAAGAAGAAATCGAGCGTGCTCTTGCCCGCGTCCTGCGACGCCTTGACGACGTCCGCCAGGCCGATGATCGACACGAGCGCGGTGGCCTTCACGAGCACCTGCCAGTTGTTGCCGATGCCGGGCAGCGCGAAGCGCATCATCTGCGGGAACAGGATGCGGCGGAACACGCGCCAGCCGCCCATCCCGTACGCGAAGCCGGCTTCGAGCTGGCCGCGCGGCACCGCGAGGAACGCGCCGCGGAACGTCTCGGTGAAGTACGCGCCGTAGATGAAGCCGAGCGTCACGACGCCGGCCACGAACGGGTCGATGTCGATCTGGTCCCAGCCGAGCAGGTCGGTCGCGTTGTTCAGCAGGATCTGGATCCCGTAGAACAGCAGCAGCATCAGCACGAGGTCGGGCACCGCGCGGATCAGCGTCGTATAGAAAGTGCCAATCGACTTGAGCACGCGGTTGGTCGACAGTTTTGCCCCCGCGCCGGCGAGCCCCAGCACGAGCGACGCGGCGAGCGACAGCACCGCGAGCTTCACGGTCTCGACCGTGCCGGCCCACAGCAGCGGGCCAAATCCCTGGAAAATCATGTCAGCGTATCCTGATCCTGAAAGACAGGCGGCGCAGCGCGGCCGAAGCCGCGTGCGCCGCGAAAGCGTCAGCCGCCGTAGACGTCGAACGCGAAGTACTTCTTCTCGAGCTTCTGGTACGTACCGTCCTTCAGCATCGCGGCGATGGCTGCGTCGATCTTCGCCTTCAGGTCGGCGTCGTCCTTGCGCAAGCCAATGCCCGCACCGTTGCCGAGCGTCTTCGGATCGTCGATATCCTTGCCGGCGAAATCGAAGTTCGCGCCGCGCGCCGTCTTCAGGAAGCCGATGTCGGCCTGCACGGCATCCTGCAGCGCCGCGTCGAGACGGCCGGACGTCAGGTCCTGGTACACGCCGTCCTGGTTCTGGTAAGGCACGACCTGCACGCCCTTCGGCGCCCAGTAGGTCTTCGCGTAGGTTTCCTGGATGGTGCCCTGCTCGACGCCGACCGTCTTGCCCTTCAGCGATTCGGCCGTCGGCTGCAGGTTCGCGCCCTTCTTCGCGACGAGGCGCGTCGGCGTATTGAACAGCTTGTCGGAGAACGCGATCTGCTCGGCACGCGCCGGCGTCATCGACATCGACGACAGCACGCCGTCGAACTTCTTCGCCTTCAGCGCCGGGATCATCCCGTCGAAGTCGTTCTCGATCCACACGCATTTCGCCTTCAGGCGGGCGCAGATCTCGTTGCCGAGATCGACGTCGAAGCCGACGACCTTGCCGCTTGTGTCCTTCGATTCGAACGGCGGATAGCTGGCGTCGACGCCGAACCGGATCGTCGACCAATCCTTGGCGTGGGCACCGACCGCGATGCAGGCAAGGGCAATACTGAGCGCGAGTTTCTTCATGGCGTTCCTGTCAGAGGCGAACTGGGCCGGGGTCCCGTCGGGCGGCCTGCACCGGCGCTGCCGGCACGGCGGCTCCGCCGCGACCCCTTCCAACCTGGAAACCGCTCTGTTTGGCGACGCTCCAAGTTGTACATACAACTTTGCCTTTGCAGGGGCATCACCGGCAATCCGTGTTTATCTCTAATTGTCGGTGGATTATGACCGTGGGCCGTGAATTTCCTTAAATTTCAATTAATTATGGATTACGCTGCACTGAATTCCAGCTTTCTCGATGCGTACGAAAGCGGCCGGATGGCAGGTTGAACCTGTCTATACCTCGCGGGCCGTACCGACCGTTTCCAGACCGACCAGCCGGTAGCCGAACTGCAGTTCCGTCAGCAGGTGCCGCGGGCGCGCCGGCACGGGTTCGAGTTTCCGCCGCAGATTCGTCATGTACACGCGCACGTAGTGCGCGCGATCCGCGTCTGGAATGCCCCTGGCCTCGGCCAGCCGTTGCCGCGCACGCGCGCCGCGAGCTGGCCGGTCGCATCACGACGTTCTACCGTTCGAACACGCGCAGCCGTGCGCTCACCGCGAGCGTCGCCATCGCACGGATTTCCTTGCAGGCAATAAAAAGGCAGTCAAGACGAAAGCCGGCGGCCGTTGGGTCTTTATGCGTTCTTTTCAACGCCGGTGCGAGTCTATACACCGTATCGTCACCGCGATTCCTAGAATGGGCGCCATGTCCAAGACGAAATCTCCGCGGTGCGGAGCACGATGCGACCCGGGGATGAAAGCATGAAACCGACCAGAACCGAATCCGCTGCTTCACGCGATCTGCCGCCCGTTCGTTCGCGGCGCCGGTACCCCGCGGACGAACTCGTGCTGCTGTCGATCCGCGTCGAATCGGACAACCTCGCGGTCGTACGGCGCCGGCTGCATCAGGCTGTCGGCGCCGCGCTCAATTTCTATACGGCCGCGCTCGACAAGCGCACCGGGCGCGCGTGCATCGAGCTCGAAGTCGCGCGGTCGCAGGCATCGCCGGCCATCATGGCGATCCTCCGCCTGCTGCCGGCCGCCGAGTTCGGCACGATCCGCCTGTTGCAGCACTAGCCGGCGTTCGTCGCGGCCGCACGCGACGCGCGTCACGCGGCCAACCCCCTTTTATCGATTCGAACGCACGCAGCCGACACGAACGCGCGCGGTTCTTCACGGACCCATGCGAGTCCGCGCGCCGGCGCGCACGACGGATCGTCGTTCCCGTCGTTACGGGCCTTTCCAGGAAGTCACTCAATGAAAAAAACAGTCGTCGGTACCCTCTCCCTCGCGTTCTTCGGCGCCGCCGCGCATGCGCAAAGCAGCGTCACGCTCTACGGGATGCTGGATGCCGGTATCGCCTATACGAACAACCAGTCGGGCAAGAGCGCGTGGCAGCAAGGGAGCGGCCTGCTGTCGAACACGGTGTTCGGCCTGAGCGGCAACGAGGATCTCGGCGGCGGCCTGCACGCGCTGTTCCGCCTTGAAAACGGCTTCAACCTGAACAACGGTACGCAGTCCTACCGGAACACGATGTTCGGGCGCCGCGCGTACGTCGGCCTGCAGAGCGACCGATACGGCGCGCTGACGCTTGGCCGCCAGTACGACGCCGTCGTCGACTATCTCGGCCCGCTCGCGATGGCGAACAACGGCGACGGCAACAACCTCGCGTCGCATCCGTTCGACAACGACAACATCGACGATTCGTTCTACATCGACAACGCGGTGAAATACACGAGCCCGACGCTCGCCGGCTGGCAGATCGACGGCCTGTACGGGTTCAGCAACGCGGCCGGCGGCTTCGCGAACAATCGTGCGTACAGTGCGGGCGTGTCGTACGCGAACGGGCCGGTCAACTTCGGCGCCGCGTATCTGCAGCTCAACCGCGGCGGGCTGACGGCCGGCGGTGCGCTGTCGACGAACGACGGGCCGAACTTCCCGGCCGTGCGCCAGCGCGTGATGGGCGTCGGCGGCAGCTATGCGTTCGACCGGCTGACGGTCGGCGCGCTGTGGACGCATTCGATGTTCGACGAGACGGCCGCGTCGTCGCTGCCCGGCGCGCTGAACGCGCTGCGGTTCGACAACTACGAGGTCAATGCGCGCTATGCGCTGACACCGGCGGTCTCGTTCGCGGGCGCCTATACGTTCACCGAAGGCCGCTACGACGACGCAGCCGGCAGCCACCGGCCGAAATGGCACCAGGCGACGCTGATGGCCGACTACGCGCTGAGCAAACGCACCGACGTGTATGCGCAAACCGTGTACCAGCACCAGTTCGGCGTGCGGTCGGGCGCAACGCTCGGGTTCGCGAACGTCACGGGGCTCGCCGCTTCGTCGACGAACACGCAGGTGGTCGCAACGGTCGGCATCCGGCATCGATTCTGACCTCGCGCAGGCCATCGACGGCCGGCCGCTCTGTGCAATCCCGCATGGACGCGCGCCGGCCGAACAGGGATCATTCGGGGAATCCGGGCCCGCGCGCCCGCGAAACCGGTACACTCGGCGCCGGGCGCGCGCCGGATCGGCATTCGGCGGCGGGCCGCTGCCGACTCTCGAATCGTGATCCCATGACCACACCGATCTATCAGGAAATCAAGGACTTCATCCTCGCGCGCATTCATGCCGGCGAATGGGCGGAAGGCGACCAGGTGCCGTCGGAGAACGAGCTCGCGCGCGAATTCAACGTCGCGCGGATGACCGTCAACCGCGCGCTGCGCGAGCTGACGGCCGAACAGGTGCTCACGCGTACGCGCGGCTCGGGCACCTACGTCGCGTCGCCGAAGTACGAATCGACGCTCGTCGCAATCCGCAGCATCTCGGACGAAGTCGCCGCGCGCGGCCACGGCTATCGCGCGCAGGTGCTGCAGGTCGGCGCGGCCGTCGCCGATGTGAAGCTCGCCGACGAGCTGCAGCTCGATACGGGCGGCCCGATCTTCCATTCGCGCGTGCTGCACTTCGAGAACGACACGCCCGTGCAGCTCGAGGAACGCTGGGTCAATCCGGCCTGCGCACCCGAATACGCGTTGCAGGACTTCACGACGACGACGCCGAACCAGTACCTGACGCGCGTCGCGCCGCTGCAGCGCGTCGAATACCGGATCGAAGCCGCGATGCCCGACACCGAAACGCGCCGCCATCTGACGATGGACGACCGCGAGCCGTGCCTGCTGCTGCATCGGCGCACGTGGTCGCAGGGGATGGTCGCGTCGGTGGCCAATCTGTGGCACCCGGGCAGCCGTTACCGGTTCACCGGGCATTTCTGACGCGGCCTCACCGCGCGCCGGGGCGCCCCCATCGCTCGATCGCGCCGACCGCCCGCTTCAAGCCGTCCTCCTGCGCGATGCGCGCGCCGAGTTCCGTTGCGCGCGCCTTCGTCTCGCCACGTTCGGCAAACGCGATCGCCCGCGCAAGCGCGGCGGCGTTCACGCGCCGCCCCGCGACCGGCGCATCCGTGACGCCGAGCCGTTGCAGCCGGTTCGCCCAGAAGAACTGATCGCCCGCGAACGGCACGACGACCGACGGAATGCCGGCTCGCGCGGCCGAATGCGTGGTGCCCGATCCGCCGTGATGAATCGCCATCGATACGCGCGGGAACAGCCAGTCGTGCGGCGTGTCGCCGATCACGCATACGTGCGCCGGCAGCATCGACGCATCGATGCCGCTCCAGCCCGGATAGAACAGCGCGCGCCGGCCGTCGAGCGCACGCACCAGCGCATCGGCCATCGCGGCCCGGTCGAAACCGGCCATGCTGCCGAAGCCGATGTATACCGGCGGATCGCCCGAATCGAGAAAGTCCGAAAGTTCAGGCGGCGGCGCCCATGCGTGCGCATCGATACGCCACTGCCCGCATGCGAGCACCTGCGACGGCCAGTCGGCCGGACCGGACAGCAGCGCCGGCGACACGCCGTACAGCATCGGATGATCGGTCCACACGTGCTTGCGCGGCGGCAATCCGCACACGCTTGCGCGCGCCGCATTCGTTGCCTTCCTGAACGCTTGCCACAGCAGCGCGTTGACGCACCGGTGGCTTGCGCGGTTCAGCCAACACGGCAACTTCCCCGGCGGCAGGAACGGCGACGCGAACCCGGCGGTTGGCGTGATCGGGATCATGCCCGTACCGATTGCCGGCACTCGGCGATATTCAGCGACCGACAACCCGACGAACGACGCGAGCCCCGATACGAGGATCGCGTCGCAACCGGCCGACGCGTTCGCGACTTCGCGCATCCAAACGGCCGTGTTCGCATTTGCGATCGCCGCAAGCGCCTTCGACGTGTCGCTGAAACCGCCGCGCCCACGCACCGCGTCCGACAACGCGCCGTCCGGTGCGATCGCGCGGCGGATATCGCCGGACAACGGCGCCGACGGCACGCCGAGCGCGTCAGCCGAACCGAGCGTCGCGGCATCGGCCAGCAGCCGGACTTCGTGACCGGCATCCAGCAACGCACGGCCGAGCGCCGCGAGCGGGCGTGTGTCGCCTTCGGTGCCGTAGGTGGCGATGACGAGCTTCATGCATGACTCCTCGTGCATGGCGGAAACGGGTGGATTCGGAAAAGTACACGTCGTATACTAATGCAATTCGTTCACTTTCAGTCGACACCGCCGCCATGCCGATTCCGACCGACGATCCGGGCCGCCGCGCGCGCAAGCGCATCCAGATGCTCGCGCATCTCGCCGCCACCGGCGCGCGCCTGTTCGATGCGCACGGCTACGATGCCGTCACGATGGAGCAGATCGCCGCGCAGGCCGATGTCGCGAAGCGCACGCTGTACAACCATTTCCCGACGAAGGAAGCCGTGCTCGCGCACTGGCTCGAAGGCGAACTCGCGCGCGACCTCGCGCATCTGCAGCGCGACGTCGCGCGACGCAAGACCTTCGCGTCGCGCGTCGGCTGCGTGCTCGATGCGTCGGCCGCGTGGTGCGAGCAGCATCCGGTATACCTGCTCGCGTATCTGCGGCACCGCTTCCTGAGCATCGGTGCAGCCGAACCGGAACATGGCGGGGAGAACGGCAGCGATATCGCGCTGGTGTGGCAGCAACTGATCGCCGCGGGGCAGCAATCCGGCGAACTGAACGGAGCGCTGCGGGCCGACCAGCTCGCGACGTGGTTCCATCACCTGTATCTCGCGGCGATGCTGCGCTGGCTGACGGTGCCGGGGCTGTCGCTGAAACGGGAGTTTCAGTCGGTCGCGAAGTTGTTTGTCGAAGGCGCGGCAGCGAAACGCTGAGCGGTGCAAGGCGCGGGTCGGTCAGGCGCCCGCAAGCTCGCAAACTCACAACCGCCCGAGCACGACCGCGAGCAGCGAGCGCCCGAAACGGGCGACCGCCGCACCGCATGCGACAAATGCACGCTTCATTTCTTCCGCGACGATTTCGCCGCCGGCGCATCGCGCTTCGCGGCATTACCGCCACCCGACGGCCATTGCGTCTCGTCGAGCAGCCGGTCGAACAACCGCGCGCGCTCGTCGGCCGACAGCGGACACAGCCCGAACATCGCCGATAGCGCGAGCCCCCAGGCCGCCTTCCATCGCAACAGTGCAAGATCGGGATCGCCGGATTCGGCCGCGATGCGCTTCGCGCTCTCGCCGTCGATATCCCGCACCATCTGCAACGGCGCGGGATCCTCGACCAGCGCCGCCATGATCGCGAGCGCCGCCGACGGCTGCTGGTCGATCACTTCGCGCATCGTCGCAATCTGCGCGGACAGCGTCGGCTGCGCTTCGCCCGGATCGCGCGCGGCCAGATAGTCGCGCTGGAATCGTTGGTAGTAGTCATGCTGATGCTCCATCAGCGCGTTCAGCACCTCGCCTTTCGTGCGGAACTGATGCATCAGCCCGCCCTTGCTGATGCCGCTTTCGCGCGAGATCGCATCGAACGTGAGCTTGCCCGGGCCGTCGCGCTCGAGGATCGCGAGCGCCGCCTGGATCGCGGCAGTGCGCGTTCGCTCGGAACGCGTCGGGTTATCCATGAACTTTCCCCGGTATCGAGTCATGCAACGCGACCGCGCCGAACCGGCACGATCGCATGAAGGAAGTGCGCGGAGTCTATCACAAACAAACCGCCTGGTCGGTTTACATCCGGAAATGGCGGTGCTACGATCGGCTCCCGCATCGGCCCCGGTCGAATGACGGACCGCGTCGCGCACCGCATGGCGCGACGCGAGCGCCACCTGTGGCGCGGCTGCCCGGCCGATGACCGCTGCCGGACGGCTTGCCGCCCTCGAAATTCATGCGGTTCTTGCGCCCCAAAAACAAACCGTCTGGTTGGTTTTTTTCATAAACCCCGAACGGCGATGCCGCCCCTGTTGCACCACGCTTCGCACCGGCTCCACCGGCGCGAACCCGACCCGGAGAGTCAAATGAAACGAACGATCAAGTCCAGCCACCTGCTCAACGCCGCGCTTTGCGTCGCGCTTGCCGGATGCGCCGGCGTCCAGCCCACCCGCTATGGCGGCATCGAATCGTCGCCGTACCTGCGCAGCGATCCGCAGGACAAATCCGGCCGCGTGCCCTACCGCTACGCGCTGCCGGCGGACTGGCACAAGTACCGGAAGCTGATCCTCGACCCGGTGGCCGTCTATCGCGGCACCGATCACCAGTTCGGCGACCTGAGCGACCAGGACAAGTCGACGCTCGCGACGTACATGGGCGACACGTTCGCGAAGAAGCTCGGCAAGCGCTTCGAACTGACAAGCGCACCGGGCCCCGACACGCTGCGCGTGAAGCTGACGCTGACGGGCGCCGTGACGACGACGACATTTGCCGGCGCATTCGCGCATTTCGATCTCGCGGGCAACGTGTACAACGGCGTGCAGGCAATCCGCGGCCGCGAAGGCGCATTCACGGGCTCGGTCATCTATGCAGTGGAGATCCGCGATGCATCGACGAACCGGCTGATCAGCGCATACGTGACGAAGCAGTATCCGAATGCGATGAACATCGGTGCGAGTTTCGGTGCGCTCAGCGCGGCAAAAACCGGCATCGACAAGGGCGCGGATGCACTCGTCGCGCAATTCGACTGAAACCGGTCGGCACACGTTGGTGCGTGTTGCGCAGATGTGTGCCTGCTGGCCGCGAGCCGCGATCGTCTGGATCGTTCCGCTCGCGGCCGCCGCGTTCTGTATCGCTTGGGGCGTCTCGTCGCTCGGCAGCCGCGGACCGACCATCACGATCGCATTCGCGACAGCCGACGGACTGGAAGCAGGCCGATCGACGCTGCGGCTGCGCAACGTCGAGATCGGCCGCGTCACGCGCGTTCGCGCGTTGCGCGGGCAACCCGGCGTGATGATCGACGTGCGACTGGACACCGCCGCGCAGGCACTGGCGGTTGCGGACACACGCTTCTGGATCGTGCGGCCGCGCATCGGGCCCGGCGGCCTCTCCGGTCTCGATTCGATGCTGTCCGGTGCGTATATCGCGGCCGCACTCGGCAGTTCGCGCGAATCGCGCACGACATTCACCGGGCTCGATACACCGCCGGTGACTGACGACCGCGGCCGTCACTACACACTGCGCGCGACGTCGCTCGGCTCGGTCGCGATCGGTTCACCGGTCTATCACCGGCGCGCACGCGTCGGCCAGGTCGCCGGTTATACGCTCGATGTCGACGGACATGGCGTATCGATCGACGTGTTCGTCGCCGCGCCGTTCGATCGATACGTCGATGTCGATGCGCGCTGGTGGCAGGCCGGCGGCCTCGGGCTGCGGCTCGACGCAGGCGGCATGAAGCTCGGCACACCGTCGATTGCCGCGCTGCTTGCCGGTGCACTCGCGTTCGCATCGCCGCCCGGGCGCGCATCCATCGTCGCGGCACCGACCGGTGCGCGCTTTCGCGTGGCCGACGACGAAATCGACGCGATGCGCACGCCGAACGCACCGGCCGCGCCCGTCGTGATGCGTTTCGACCGCTCGCTGCGCGGCCTCGAGGTCGGCGCGCCGGTGGATTTTCGCGGCATCGAACTCGGCAACGTGACGGCCGTCGGCACCGAATACGACGCCGCACGCGGTGACGTCACGATGCGCGTGACGATGGCGCTCTACCCCGATCGCCTCGGCCAGCGCTATCGCGACGTGCTCGGCAACGGCGACACCGATGCCGGCAAGGCGCTGCTGCGCACGCTCGTCGCGCGCGGTTTGCGCGGCCAGTTGCGCGTCGGCAACCCGATCGCGAATCGCTCGTATGTCGCGCTCGACATGTTCCCGCACGCGCCGCCCGCCTCGGTCGATACGGATCGGCTGCCGATCGTGTTGCCGACCGTGCCCGGCACGCTCGACGTGCTGCGCGTACAAGTTGCCGATATCGCCGGAACACTTTCCCGGTTGCCGCTCGACCGCATGGGCACGGAGCTGAGCGCAGCGCTTGTGAACACCAATGCGCTGTTTGCGCAACTCGATACCGAACTCGCGCCGCATGCGCGCGATGCGCTCGGCGCCGCGCGACGGGCGTTCACGGCCGCGCAGGCAATGCTCGCGCAACAGGGCGCGCCCACATCGAACGTTCATCGCACGCTGACGCAATTCGCGCGCACGTCGAGCGCACTGCGCGCATTGGCCGGCGATCTGGAACAGCATCCGGAGTGGTTGCTGCCGAATGCATCGGGTGCCACGCAACCGGCCGACACACCGCGTCCGGCGAGTGCATCACGGTAAGCGCGTCGCGCAGCGCATACGGATTTTCACGACAAATGCACGCACCGCATGCCAAATTTCCCGCGCAGCAGTATGCTGATGTCGTACGGTTGCGCACGGTGCATCGGGTAATCCCGCGATTCGCACGTTGTCGCGCCGCCGTCGCGACCGCAATCATGCGTTGCAAGGAGGGATTCGTGATGACTACCACGCATCAGCACTTCCACCTCGAACTACGGCACGCCACCGCACCGACTTATTTCATCAGCTACCTGTTTCCCGCCTTGCTGTTCGCATACGAACTGCTGCGCGTCGGCCAGTGGATCCGCGATCACGGGATGCAATTCGCCGCGTTCAAGCAGATGGGTTATGAATATCTGCTGATGCTGCTGTTCGTCGGGCTGCAGATCGTCGTCGAGGCGATCTTCCTGCTCGGCGCCGCGATGCGTCGCGACAATCGCGACTTCGAACACCGGCTGCCGAACGTGATCCTCGGCATCGGCTGCTCGATCGCGCTGCTCGCGATCGATCTCGCGATCCAGCTGGCGTTCTGACCGCCAGCGGGCACATGCCCGCCGGTTGCCGGGCGCTCAGGCGCCCGCGTCGCGCAGGAACGTCGTCACGGCGGCCAGTACGTCGTCCGTCCGCTCGCGGTGCGGCATGTGCCCGCATCGGGCGAGCAACAGGAACGACGACGGCCCCGCGACACGCGCGGCGATCCGCTTCGGATGCACGTCCGATCCGTATTCGTCGTCTTCGCCGTGAATCGCGAGCGTCGCGCATTGCACGCGCGGCAAGTCGTCGTCGAGATTCCAGTCGCGAAACGCGGGCGACAGCCACGTGTCGACCCACGCGCGCAGCACCCACTCGGCCTTGTCGCCGTGATAGCGCGCGAGCCGGTCGAGCTGGCCCGGTTCGTCGAACTGCAGCCCCGCGTCGCGAATGCCGGCCAGCGTGCGATCCTCGACGAACGCCTGCGCGGCGACCGTCACGAGCGCGCGGCAACGATCCGGATGCGCGGCGGCACAGCCCACCGCCATCCCGCCGCCGACGCTGTGCCCGAACGCGACGAATGCATCGACACCAAGTTGCTCGAGCACGGCATCGAACGCATGACCGGCCTCGTCGCGCACGAACGTCGAGCCGAGCTTCCCCGGATGACGATCCGAACGGCCGAAGCCGAGGCGGTCGTATGCGATCACGTCGCGTTGCGTGGCGCGTGCCAGCAAGGCGGGGAAGTCGCGCCACAAGTCGACGCATCCGAGCGAATCGTGCAGCAGCACGATGGGGGCGGCCGGCCCAGGTGCGGCCGGCTCAGGTGCTGTCGGCCTGGACGTGCCCGCCGCGTCTTGCACCGGACGAGCGCGCCAGCGTTTCGCAAAGAGGCGCCCTTGCGGCATCTCGACGGTTGTCTCGTCGATCAGGCTATCGGTCATGTGTGGGTCGTCTGCATGAAAGCGGCCGCACGTCGGCGGCCCGATTGGATCCCGCATGTTGGCCCGCCGGCGCGCGCAGCGTCAAGCAAGCCCCCATCGCCCGCGCGCTCATTCCGGCTGCGGCGGCAGATATTCCATCTGCGCCTCGTCGTACAGCCGGTAGATCAGCGCCTGCATCGCGCGAATGTCCTCCGATTCGTCGAGCATCCGCATGCTCATGATGATCGGCGACACGAGGTTCGGATCGTCGAGCGGCTTGTAGCTGATGTCGTCGCGCTTCAGCCCGTACACGCTTTGCGGCACGACCGACACGCCCTCGCCCATCGCGACGAGGCCGAGCGCGATCTGCAGTTCGCGCGTCTCGTAGATCCGCCGCGGTTGCAACGCGCGATCGTGAAAGGCCGCGAGCACCTGGTCCGCATAACTCGGGCGCGGCGCCTTCGGGAAGATGATCAGCGTGTCGTTCACGAGATCGTGCAGCGACAGCACGGGCTTCGCGCTGTCGAGCACGTGGCCGACCGGCAGCGCGACGATCATCCGCTCCTCGCGCAGCACGACGCGCCGCACGCTCGGGTCCTCGTGACGGATGCGCCCGAACCCGACATCGATGCGCCCTTCCTTCAGCGCCTTGATCTGGTCCATCGTCGACATCTCGTGCAGGCTCAGCTCGACGGCCGGATATTCGCTGCGAAAGCGCCGGATGATCTTCGGCAGCATCCCGTACAGCGTCGAGCCGACGAAGCCGACCGACATGCTGCGCTCGATCTTGCCGACCCGCTTCGTCATCGATTCGAGCTCCGTCGTCTGCGCGAGCAACTGCACCGCATGCGAATAGAAGAAGCGTCCCGCATCGGTCAGTTTCAGCGGTCGCGCGCTGCGCTCGAACAGCGGCACGCCGAGCGCTTCCTCGAGCTGCTGGATCTGCCGGCTCAGCGGCGGCTGCGCGATATGCAGCCGTTCCGCCGCGCGCGTGAAATTCCGCTCCTCGGCAACCGCGACGAAGTAGCGGAGGTGTCTCAACTCCATTTTCGATGCCTCCCGGACAGCGACCCGACGTCAAACCACGGCCGGATGATGTCATCACGATACCCCAGGCGGCGCAAACCGCCACGCGCACGGCCCAAAGCAAAACGGGAAGCCTTCAGGCTTCCCGTTTCCCGATCGACGCCGGTCGCGTCGCGACCGTCGATCACACCTCGGTCGCGTAGAGCGCGTCGCGCTGCGCGTGGCTCAATGAGTCGAGCGGCACGTCCGGCAACCGATAGCAGATCATCGTGCCGTACAGCTCGGCGAGGCAGTTGCTGCCGGCGTCGAGCGCGTAGCCGTCCTCGCCGTCCGGAGCCGGCGGGTACACTTCGCGCCACGCGTTGATCGCGGCTTCGATTCGCACGATGGAAACGGGTCCGGCCTTCCGCTCGGCGGGTGATGCGCTCATGGATTCCTCTGGGTTGCGCGCTCCGCGGGCCGTGCCGGCCCGGATGGAACGATGAAAACGCCGGGCGCCGCCGGCCGCCGCGCGCCGCGCGCGCCGGATGCCGATCCGCGCTGCGCCTGTCGCGCCGGCCGGGCCGTGGCCCGGTAGGGTCGGGCAATATAACCGGCTTTGACCCCGTGCAGGCAAAAGCCGGGCAAAAAAAACGGGAAGCGCAACGCTTCCCGTTTCATCGCACATCGCGCGGCCACCTGCCGCACGCGCGTCAGCCCACGGTTTCGCGATTCGCCACCGGCTGCGGCTGCGCACCACGGCTCGCGGCAATCCACGGCGCGATCTCCATGTCTTCGTAGCGCACGAAGCGGCTCTTGTTCAGGAGCCGGAAACCGAGCCACACGACGAGGAACAGCGGAATGCCGACATAGGTCGCGGTCACGCCGGCCCAGTCGATCCGGTTCGCGAGGAACGCCTGATAGTCCTGCCCGAGCGCGATCACGAGGCACAGCACGAACGCGAACAGCGGGCCGAACGGGAACCACTTCGACTGGTACGGCAGTTGATCGAGCGAATAGCCCTGCTTCACGTAGCCCTTGCGGAACCGGTAGTGGCTGACCGCGATGCCGAGCCATGCGATGAAGCCCGTCATCCCCGACGTATTCAGCAGCCACAGGTACACCGTCTTGTCGCCGTACAGCGACGTGAAGAAGCACAGCGCGCCGACGGCCGTCGTCGCGTACAGCGCATTGCGCGGCACGCCGCCCGGCGACAGCTTCGCGAACACCTTCGGCGCGCGGCCTTCGGTCGCGAGGTTGTAGAGCATCCGCGTCGACGCGTACATGCCCGAGTTGCCGGCCGACAGCACGGCCGTCAGGATCACCGCGTTCATCACGCCGGCCGCGAATGCGAGGCCCGCGTGGCGGAACACGAGCGTGAACGGGCTCACGCCGATGTCGGTCACGTCCGTCTTCAGCAGGCTCGGGTCGGTATACGGAATCAGCACGCCGATCACGAAGATCGCGAACACATAGAACAACAGGATCCGCCAGAACACCTGGCGCACCGCGCGCGGGATCGTCGTCCGCGGGTTTTCCGATTCGCCGGCCGCGACGCCGATCAGCTCGGTGCCCTGGAACGAGAAGCCCGCGATCATCGCGACGCCCATCAGCGCCGGCAGGCCGCCCGCGAACGGCGCGTCGCCGATCGTCAGGTTGCCCCAGCCGTTGCTCGGCGCGCCCTTCAGAATGCCGAAGATCATCAGCAGGCCGACGCCGATGAACGCGACCACGGTGACGACCTTGATCAGCGCGAACCAGTACTCGGCCTCGCCGAAACCGCGCACGGTGAGCGCGTTGAGCAGGAACATCACGCCGAGGAATGCCGCGCTCCACCACACGCCCGGCACGTCCGGAAACCAGTAATGCATCACGAGCTGCGCGGCGACGAGCTCCACCGCGATCGTCACGGCCCAGTTGTACCAGTAGTTCCAGCCGAGCGCGAAGCCGAAACCTTCGTCCACGTATTTCGCGCCGTAGGTCGCGAACGAACCCGACACCGGCATGAACGCGGCCATCTCGCCCAAGCTCGTCATCAGGAAGTAGACCATCAGGCCGATCAGCATGTACGCGACCATCGCGCCGCCGGGGCCGGCCTGCGAGATCGACGCGCCGGACGCGACGAACAGGCCCGTGCCGATCGAGCCGCCGATGGCGATCATCGTCAGGTGGCGCGCCTTCAGCGCGCGATGAAGCTTGGGTGGGTTCGCGGACGAACCGGGTTGGTCGGAATTCGGAATTGCGGACATAAACGAGACGAACGTTGAGCGGGCCGGCATCCGTAGCCGGCGCATGCGGAATCGGAGCGCGGGGCGCGTCCTGCGATGCATTCGATGCGGCCCCGATACGCGTTGCGCGGCGGGCGCCTGCGGCGAAGCGCGGATTCTACCTGATTCGCCACGGGGGGCAGCTCGGGTGCACACGCCCGCCGCGGCCGGGGAGATTTCGCGGAATCAACGCGTTGGCAGCGTCGGCGGGCCGCGGCCGCATGCCGGCGCAAAAGCCACAACTGCCACGAGGTTATTCGGCTTTACATTCCGCCCGGTAAGCGGGCAATCCTGTCTCAATCCGCCAAATATCGCGCCGATACGCAAAATCGACCGGCGATCGCGTCATTAATCAGACAAAACGACCGACACTGATAATTGATTCAAATCAAATCGGCCGCGCGCAATGCGGTAATGATGCGTAACAGTTTAGAATCGCCATTTCCGCATGCATGTTTTGCATGCGCACGCGAAATTCAGGAATTCGCGAGATAATGCGGGTTAATTCGAAATAATCAGCGCGCGGAACCGTCGACGACGCGAATATCCGCCGCCCGTCACCCCCGAGGATGAAGCCACTCCCGCTGCCCGCCGCGCTGCGCCGTCATACCGCGTCGATCGTGGCACGCATTCTGTCGCCCCGCGGCGTGCTCGTTGCGGGCATCGTCCTGCTGATGTTCAGTTGGGGCCTTTCCACGTCGCTTTTAATCGAGGCGCGGCGCGACGCGCATGACCATGCGGTCGAAAATGCGCGCAACCTGATGCTGCTGATCGAACGCGATATCGCACGCAATATCGAACTCTACGATTTGTCGCTGCAAAACGTCGTCGACGGCATCGCCGATCCGGAACTGATGACATTGCCGCCGCGCCAGCGCCACCGGCTGCTGTTCGACCGTGCGGCGACCGGCGAGTATCTCGGGTCGCTTTTCGTGATGGACGCGCACGGCAATATCGTGATCGATTCGAGCGCGTCGCCTGCGCCGCAAGGCAACTTTGCGGACCGCGACTATTTCACCGTCCACCGCAACGGGCTCGCGCAGGGCCTCTACATCAGTCGGCCATACGCGTCCCGGCTGCGCGGCGGCGCACTGACGATCGCGCTCAGCCGGCGGATCACGCTGTCCGACGGCACGTTCGGCGGCGTGGTCGTCGGTACGCTCAGCATCGACTACTTCCGCGCGCTGCTCGACGGCCTCGCGGTCGGCAAGCACGGCAGCGCGGCGATCGCCGAGCTCAACGGCATGCTCGTGAGCCGCCTGCCGTACGACGCGCGCGTGGTCGGCCTCGACCTGCGCAATTCGCCGCTGTTCATCGAGGCGCTGCGCAGCCGCGAAGGCGTGCTGGCGGGCACCGGCAGCATCGACGGCGTGCGGCGCATCTATGTTTACAAGCATCTCTCCGGCCTGCCGCTGATCGTCGACGTCGCGCCGGCCGAGATCGACGTCTACGCGTCGTGGCACCACCGCGCGGTCTGGACCGTCGTGCTGATGTGCCTGTTCACCGGGTTCATCGCGTGGGGCTCGCTGGCGCTGTCGCGCGAGCTGAAGCGCCGGCAGATCGCCGAATCGAAGCTGTACCGGCTCGCGCATACCGATTCGCTGACGGGCCTCGACAACCGCGGCACATTCGACACGGTGCTCGCGAAAGAGTCGCAGCGTGCGTCGCGCAGCGGCCGCCCGCTGTCCGTGCTGTTCGTCGACGTCGATCACTTCAAGGCGTTCAACGACTACTACGGCCACCTGGCCGGCGACGACGTGCTGCGCCGCGTCGCGCAATCCGCGTCGCGCTGCCTGCGCCGCGACGGCGACCACGTGGCGCGCTACGGCGGCGAGGAATTCGTCGTCACGCTGCCCGACACCGACGCGCAAGGCGCGGCGACCGTTGCCGAAAACATCCGGCACGCGATCGCGGAGCTCGGCATCGAGCACGTGAAAAGCCCGTACCGGCACGTCACGGCGAGCATCGGCACGGCGACCGCCGCCGACGGCCGCATGAATGCCGCGACGCTGCTGCGGCGCGCCGACGAGGCGCTGTACCGCGCGAAGTCCGGCGGACGCAACCGCGTGTCGGACGCGCAGCCGAGCGCGGCCGGCGTGTAACGCGTTGCGGCGGCCGGCCAGGCCGGACCGCCGCGCCGTGGACAGCCCGCGCGCGTTCGGCTAGCGTTACGTCTGCTGCGCATGCGGCTTGCGCCGGCCCGCGCAAGCCGCCGTGCGCGTTCCGGCCACTCCAGCTCCGTCATGAACGCCCCGCTCCCTACCCGGCTGCCGCCACTCCTGCGCCACGCGCTCCGCCCGCTGCTCGATCCGTACCGCCGCTACCGGCACGCGAAGCTGATCCATGCGGCGCGCGTCGCGCTCGCGATTCTCGTGTCGATCGGCCTGTCCACCGGCCTGCGCGTGCCGCACGGCGAGTGGTCGACGATCACCGTGCTGATCGTCGTCGGCGGGCTGCAGCACCACGGCAACATCCGCAAGAAGGCGGCCGAGCGCGCGCTCGGCACGTCGATCGGCGCGCTCGCGGGGCTCGGGCTGATCCTGCTGTATTCCTTCCTGCATGCGCCGCTCGCGATCTACCTGCTGATGGCGATCGCGTGCGGCTTCTGCGCGTATCACGCGATCGGCAAGGCCGGCTATATCGCGCTGCTGTCGGCGATCACGATGGTGATCGTCGCGGGGCACGGCGACAACGAGATCGTCGACGGCCTGTGGCGCGCGGTGAACGTGCTGACCGGGATCGCGATCGCGCTGGCGTTCTCGTTCGCGCTGCCGCTCTATGCGACCTACTCGTGGCGCTACAAGCTCGCCGACGCGCTGCGCGCATGCGCGGCCGTGCACGCGCGGCTCGCGGGCGACCGCCACGTCAGCGACGACGCGCACCTGAAGGAAATGGCCGCGCTGAGCACGCTGCTCGTGCAATTGCGTTCGCTGATGCCGTCGGTATCGAAGGAATGCGAGACGTCGATGACGCAGCTCGAGGCGATCCAGCGCAGCCTGCGCCTGTGCATCGGCTATCTGGAGATCCTGTCGAGCGCGGTGCCGGCCCGCGACGACGTCGCGGGCCGCGAATACATGCGCGTCGAGATGAAGGCCGCGAACCGACGCATCCGCGACACGCTGGTCGGCGCGAGCCGCGCGCTCAAGTTCGGCACGCTAAGCCGGCTCGCGCCGCGCCGCCGGCCGGCCGACCCGCCGCACGACGCGCCGCCGCCGCAGATGTCCGGCTACGTGTCGATCACGGCCAAGCTGGCCGGCGAAGTCGATCAATTGCGCGAGAAGCTGCTCGATACTGCGCGGTCGTGGAATATCTGAGGCGCGCGATGCCGGGCTTCATGCCCCTGCCATTCAGATACCTTTCGATGCGGTAAGCCGGCGTCTGACGTCGGTTGCCCCGCCCTGCGATCGATCCGGCCCTGTCAACACGGCCCGCAACGCGGCACGTCCGCATCTGTTCCGGCCGCGATTTCGCGCTGATTCGCGCGGCGTTCTCCGCCTGGTTAACCGCCCGCCAGGCCCGCCGCGACAGGCCGGACGACCTATCCGCGCGAAAATCAGCCCTTGCCCCAACTTCCCGGACAGCCGATACTCGCATATTCCGCGAAATACGATCCCACCGGACCCAATCCACGGTAATTCCTATGAGCACGATTCTCGAAAGCCTCCCGACCGGCCAGAAGGTCGGTATCGCCTTCTCCGGCGGCCTGGACACCAGCGCCGCGCTGCACTGGATGAAACTGAAGGGCGCCGTCCCGTACGCATACACGGCGAACCTCGGCCAGCCCGACGAAGACGATTACGACGCGATCCCGAAGCGTGCGATCGAATACGGCGCAGCCGGCGCCCGCCTGATCGACTGCCGCGCGCAGCTCGTCGCCGAAGGCATTGCGGCGCTGCAAAGCGGCGCGTTCCACATCACGACGGCCGGCGTCACGTACTTCAACACGACGCCGATCGGCCGCGCCGTGACGGGCACGATGCTCGTCGCCGCGATGAAGGAAGACGGCGTCAACATCTGGGGCGACGGCAGCACGTACAAGGGCAACGACATCGAGCGCTTCTACCGCTACGGCCTGCTCGTGAACCCGGACCTGAAGATCTACAAGCCGTGGCTCGACCAGACGTTCATCGACGAGCTCGGCGGCCGCGCCGAAATGTCCGAATTCATGCGCCAGGCGGGCTTCGCGTACAAGATGTCGGCCGAAAAGGCGTATTCGACCGATTCGAACCTGCTCGGCGCGACGCACGAGGCGAAGGATCTCGAAAGCCTCGAAAGCGGCATCAAGATCGTGAACCCGATCATGGGCGTCGCGTTCTGGCGCGACGACGTGAAGATCGCCGCGGAAGAAGTGACGGTGCGCTTCGAAGCCGGCCAGCCGGTCGCGCTGAACGGCGTCGAGTTCACGGACCCGGTCGAGCTGCTGCTGGAAGCGAACCGCATCGGCGGCCGCCACGGCCTCGGCATGAGCGACCAGATCGAGAACCGGATCATCGAGGCGAAGAGCCGCGGCATCTACGAAGCCCCGGGCCTCGCGCTGCTGTACATCGCGTACGAGCGTCTCGTCACCGGCATCCACAACGAAGACACGATCGAGCAGTACCGCGAGAACGGCCGCCGTCTCGGCCGCCTGCTGTACCAGGGCCGCTGGTTCGACCCGCAGGCGATCATGCTGCGCGAAACCGCGCAACGCTGGGTCGCGCGCGCGATCACCGGCGAAGTGAAGATCGAACTGCGCCGCGGCAACGACTACTCGATCCTGAGCACGAAGTCGCCGAACCTCACGTACCAGCCGGAACGCCTGTCGATGGAGAAGGTGGCATCGACGTTCTCGCCGCGCGACCGGATCGGCCAGCTGACGATGCGCAACCTCGACATCACCGATACGCGCGACAAGCTGCGCGTGTATGCGCAAGTCGGCCTGCTGACGCCGGGCGAATCGTCGGCGCTGCCGCAGATCAAGAGCGACGACAAGTAAGTCGCTTCGTTCGACGCCGTGCCGCATCGCTGAATGCGGCACGGCCGGGCAGGCTGTGTGGGCCGATCATCGCGCACGCAGCCTGCTGCTCCTTCCGCTTTTCCCCGCCTCCCCGGCCTTTCCGCTTTTCGTCCGCAATCGCGCCACGCTGCGCGACGCGCAAACGGCACTGCAGCGCCGCACCAGTCATGGCAAGCTGCGAGTCGTTCGATTCCTGCCTGTCCTTATGACTGCCCTTACCGTCATCCACCTGAACGGCCCGATCAACAGCGGCAAGACGACGATCGGTCTCGCACTGGCACGCGTGCTGCCCGATGCGCGCTTCATCGACGGCGACGATCACGATGCGCCCGAAGATGCACCGTTCGACGTGCAATGGGCGATCGCGCTGGAACGCCTCGTCACGCAGATCGCCGATGCGCGCGAGCGCCATCTGGTCATTGCCTATCCGATCGGCGAAGCGGAATTCGAACGACTGCGCGCGGCTTGCGATGCGCGTGATGCGCGGTTGTTCGTCGTCACGCTCGCGCCGCCGGAAGCGGTCGCGGCGTCGGATCGCGGTTCGCGGGCACTGACGGACTGGGAGCGGCAACGTATCGCCGAGATGTATCGGGAAGGCTATGCGTCGCGGGCATTCAGCCAGATCGTGCTGGATACGTCCGACGCAACGCCCGATGCATGTGCGGCACACATTGCGCAGCACGTTGCGGCAACGGCGTCGTAACGCCTACGCCTGCACGCGCTCCTCAAGCCAACACCCGAACGGCTCGCGGCGACCGGTTGCAAGCAGCTTTGTCGGCCCGAAAAGGAAAACGTTTACTCTTCTGAAACTTCTTGCTAGCATCACCCTCGATCGGCCCGGTCAGTCGCCTGGAAAGCCGATCGCAAGCATCGCAATCTCCGTGCCTTCCGTAATTTTCTGCATCGCATCTCCAGCCGTCGAGACATACCTGCTTTCTGCATTTTGGAGTGCTTTCTACAGGCGACCGATCTCCACTCGGCGATCACACGCCAAAAAAGGAAAACGTTATCCAACAATGTGGCGCCAGCCACGGTCCATCAGAGAGAGACACCATGAAGAACAGGATCATCCCGTGCGTCGTCGCCGTTCTGTCCGTTGCCTGTCTTTCCGCCTGCGGCGGAGATGACCCGGCCAGCCCGGCCGCCGTCGCCCGCCAGCAAACTACGGCGATGGCGCTCAACCCATCGAACCCGCCCGGCTCGAACTTCAACCTCGCGCCGTTCACGCTGCAATTGCCGACCGGCTCGTCAGGCAACATCGACACGGTGAGCGGTTCGTCGCTCGCGAGCGGCTACGTGAACCCGACGTATTTCTACACGGACGGCAGCGATGGCTCGATGGTGATGATGGACCCGACGCAGGGCTGGACGACGTCCGGCTCGCTGCATCCGCGCACGGAGTTACGCGAGAACGCGATCTGGCCGACCTCCGGCACCAACCGGCTGAATGCGACGGTGGCCGTCACGCAGGTGCCCGGACACACGACGATCGGCCAGATCTTCCAGGGCACCGGCCCGAGCAAGCCGCTGTGCGAGCTGCAGTTCACGTCCGGCGGTGTCGTTCAACTGCTGCTCGAAAGCACCAACCAGGGCGGCAAGTCGACAACCACGCCGATCGCGACGGTCGGCGTCGGCAAGCAGTTCAACTATGCGCTGAGCCTGAGCGGCACGACGATCACCGTCACGGTGAACGGCACGACCAAGACCTTCACGATGGATTCGAGCTTCGACGGCGAGCGCTTCTACTTCAAGGCGGGCGACTACGACCAGACGGCCGTGTCCGGCACGCCGCTGACGACGCCCGGCACCGTCGTGAAGTTCTATGCGCTGACGCTGACGCACGGCTGATCGCACGCAGCGCCACATGGCGCCGGACGGGCACGCGACGCGCGCCGGTCCGGCGTTTCGATGCAAACGCCGTGCTTACGGGTGATGCCGCACGCCCGCCACGGCCTCTTCCCGCGCCCCCTTCCGGCTCAGCATCAGCGTGACGACCGCCGACACCGCGAGCGTGCCCGCCACCACATAGAGCCCCGCCGCATACCCGCCCGTCGCGTTCTTCAGCCAGCCGATCGCGAACGGCCCGACGAACCCGCCGAGATTGCCGATCGAGTTGATCATCGCGATCCCCGCAGCCGCGCCGGCGCCCGACAGGAACGCGCTCGGCATCGCCCACAGCGGCGCCTTCGCGGCGCTGATCCCGATGTTGACGACGACCAGCGCGAGCACGGTCAGCAGCGCGGTGCTCGCCTGCCCCGCGAACACGAAGCCGATGCACGCGAGCACGCACGGAATCACGACGTGCCACGTGCGCTCGCCGGTGCGATCCGAATGCCGCGCCCAGACGATCATCGCGACGACGGCGGCGATGCTCGGGATCCCGGTCAGCAGGCCCGTCTGCAACGCGGTGAAGCCGAACTGCTTGACCATCAGCGGCGCCCACAGCCCGAGCGTGTACAACCCGGCCGACGTGCCGAAGTAGATCAGCGCAAGCGCCAGCACGCGCGGATCGCGCAGCGCCTGCCACGCGCCGGCCGTATGCCCGGCATGCGTATGGCGCACGTCGGCTTCGGCCTTCAGCTTCGCGATCAGCCAGTCGCGCTCGTCCGGCTGCAGCCACACGGCCTTCGACGGCGAATCGGTCAGGCACTTGAGCACGACGAAGCCGAGCGCGACGGCCGGCAGCGCTTCGACGATGTACAGCATCTGCCAGTCGGCGAGCCCGAACAGCGGCGGCATCTGCATGATCGCGCCGGACAGCGGCGAACCGATCGCGGTCGAGATCGGCGCGGCCGCCATGAACCATGCGGCCGCCACCGCGCGCTGCTTCGCGGGGAACCACAGGCTCAGGTACAGGATGACGCCGGGGAAGAACCCGGCTTCGGCCACACCGAGCAGGAAGCGCAACACGTAGAAGCTCGTCGGCCCGGCCGCGAACGCGGAGACGGCCGACACGAGGCCCCACGTGATCATCACGCGCGCGATCCAGATGCGCGCACCGACACGATGGAGTATCAGGTTGGACGGCACCTCGAACAGGAAGTAGCCGATGAAGAACAGACCGCCGCCGAACCCGAACGCGGTCGGCGACAGGCCGATCGCCTTGTTCATCGTCATCGCGGCAAAGCCGACGTTGACGCGATCGAGAAAGCTGACGAAGTAAAGCAGCATCACGAACGGAATGATCCGCCACATCAGTTTCCGCGCGACGCGTGTTTCCAGATCCGCTTGCATGTGTCTCCTCCTTCGAGGTCGAGCCGTGCTCTGTCTGTGAATACTCGCCGGCGCCGCGACGAAGCGCGCGGGCCGGCGCCCGGCTCGCGTCGGACGCGCGAGTCGCGGGCATGAAAAACCGCGGGGACGATGAACGGGCGGCGCCCGGCTACCGGTTGCGCACACGCGCCGCCGCTACGTTGCGGCCCGCATGCGCAGCGCCGCCTCGATCGTCAGGCCGCAACCGCCGCGTTCGCGACGCGCTCGCACACAGCCGCCGTCACCTGCGCGGTCGTCGCGCTGCCGCCGAGGTCGCGCGTATGCAGCGACGGGTCGGCCGTCACGGCCTCGATCGCCTGCATCACGCGCGCGGCGGCTTCCGTCTCGCCGAGATGCTCGAGCAGCATCACGACCGACCAGAACGTGCCGACCGGATTCGCGAGCCCCTTGCCCATGATGTCGAACGCGGAGCCGTGGATCGGCTCGAACATCGACGGATAACGACGCTCGGGATCGATGTTGCCGGTCGGCGCGATGCCGAGGCTGCCGGCGAGCGCGGCGGCGAGATCGCTGAGGATGTCCGCGTGCAGGTTGGTCGCGACGATCGTGTCGAGCGACGCCGGCCGGTTAACCATGCGCGCGGTCGCCGCGTCGACGAGTTCCTTGTCCCACGTGACGTCGGGGAATTCCTGCGCGACCTGCTTCGCGATCTCGTCCCACATCACCATCGCGTGCCGCTGCGCGTTGCTCTTCGTGATCACGGTCAGCAGCTTGCGCGGACGCGACTGCGCGAGCCGGAACGCGAAGCGCATGATGCGTTCGACGCCGGCGCGCGTGAGGATCGACACGTCGGTCGCGGCCTCGATCGGATGGCCCTGGTGCACGCGGCCGCCGACACCCGCGTATTCGCCTTCGGAGTTCTCGCGGACGATGACCCAGTTCAGGTCGTCCGGCCCGCAGCGCTTCAGCGGCGCGTCGATGCCGGGCAGGATGCGCGTCGGGCGCACGTTCGCGTACTGGTCGAAGCCCTGGCAGATCTTCAGGCGCAGCCCCCACAGCGTCACGTGGTCGGGCACGTCGGGGTCGCCCGCCGAGCCGAACAGGATCGCGTCCTTGCCGCGCAGCGCGTCCAGGCCGTCGGCCGGCATCATCGCGCCGTGCTGGCGGTAATAATCGGCGCCCCAGTCGAAATCCTCGAACTCGAACGCGAAGCGGTCGCTGCCACGGGCCAGCGCTTCCAGCACCTGCTTGCCGGCCGGCACCACTTCCTTGCCGATGCCGTCGCCGGGAATCGTTGCGATACGGTAGGTCTTCATGCGGACATCCTCGATTGATCGTGAGCGTGAACGCACTTTACCGAACCAGGAGTGCGGGAACCGGTGCTAGACTCAAAGCATCTTTAACTTCAATTCACGAATCCCGTCATGACGGATACCGTCCAGCCGGCCGATCTCGGCTTCTTCTCGACGCTGGCCGCGTCGGGTAGCCTGAGCGCGGCCGCGCGCGAACTCGGGCTGACCGCAGCGGCCGTCAGCAAGCGGCTCACGCAGATGGAGCGGCGCGCGGGCGTGACGCTCGTCAACCGCACGACGCGGCGGATGATGCTGACGCCCGAAGGCGACGTGTATCTCGACTACGCGCGCCGGATCCTCGACCAGATGGACGAACTCGGCGAGTTGCTCGGCAGCGCGAAACAGCGTCCGAAGGGGCTGCTGCGCGTGAACGCGACGCTCGGTTTCGGGCGCAGCCACGTCGGCCCCGCGATCTCGCGTTTCGTCGCGCGCTATCCGGAGGTGTCGGTGCAATTGCAGTTGTCGGTGATGCCGCCGCCGCTCACCGACGACGCGTTCGATGTGTGCATCCGCTTCGGCGAGCCGCCCGACACGCGCGTCGTCGCGCGGCGGCTCGCGCCGAACCGCCGGCTGCTGTGCGCGGCGCCCGCGTATCTCGCGCGGCACGGGATGCCCGGCACGCCGCACGACCTGACGCGGCACAACTGCATCGGCATCCGGCAAGGCGACGAAGGTTACGGGATCTGGCGCCTGACCAGCGGGCGCGGCGCGGCACGCAACACGGAAGCCGTGCGGATCAACGGCAACCTGACGACGAACGACGGCGAGATCGCCGTGAAGTGGGCGCTCGACGGGCACGGGATCCTGATGCGCGCCGAATGGGACCTCCGCGACTATCTCGCCGACGGTCGCCTCGTCGTCGTGCTGCCCGACCACGAAACGCCGAGCGCGGACATCTATGCGGTGTATGCACAGCGTCACCAGATGTCCGCGCGGATTCGTGCGTTCGTCGATTTTCTGGCGGATGAATTGGGGCGGTTGAGGGCCGTCTAGGAAACGGTTTGGATCGCGCAAGCCGCGATCGTCGCGCGCAGCCGCGCCGACGCTACCCGACCGCCGAATTGCGTTGCACACGGAGGAACGGCCATAAAAATGCTATTATTTTGGCTAAATTTCATAATAATCGCCAAAATACTTACATCACAACATACCAAGCAGACCGAAAGGCGCTCACGCTCCGCATCGATTGTGCTAATATTTTGACACCTTTGTTAGAAAAACATTGAAATATTAGCCTCATGGCACAAAAGACAGCCCCGCTCCTACCGGTATCGAGCCAGCTACTCGCCGAATTCGGCGAGCGGCTGAAGCTTGCTCGCCTGCGCCGGAAGCTGACGGCCAAGCAGGTCGCGGAACGCGCCGGCATGTCGCCGATGACGCTTCGTTCGCTGGAAGCCGGCGGATCGGGCGTCACCATCGGCGCCTATCTGTCCGTCATGCAGGTGCTGGGGCTCCAGAGCGATCTGGAAAAGCTGGCCGCCACGGACGAATTCGGCCGCCAGCTTCAGGACGCCCGCCTCGTCAAACCACGATCCGCCCGACGCATCGCGCCAGCCCTCTCCTCCGCCACGTCGTCCACGCCCGGTCGGCGCATGCGCGCAAGCGCGCCCTCCGCCACGAAAGCGGCCGGAGCAGGCACGCCGGCGTCCGGAACCACCGAACCCGGCGATGCCCGCGGCACGACAGCAGCCGATCTGGTCGCGTTGCTGAAGCCGGCAAGAAAACGGCATGGGGAGCATCGCGGGAAATGACGACGATCGGCGTCTACGCGGATTGGGACGGCTTGCCTGAACCGCGAAAGATCGGACTCCTGCACAGCCGCAAGACGCGGGCGAGCGAGCGGTTCGAGTTCCAGTACGCGTCTGCTGCACTGGCGGCTCCCGAATTCGCAAACGTGCAGATCGACCCGGCAATCGGTCTCTTTGAAGGCCCCCAATATCCGGCCCCGCCACGGGACGCGTTCGGCGCCTTCGCCGACTCCAGCCCCGATCGGTGGGGCCGCATGCTGATGGATCGCCGGCTGGAGCGAGACATTCGTGCCGGCCTGCGACCGAAAGGCACCCGACTCCACGAATCGGACTACCTGCTTGGCGTTCACGACCTTTATCGCGTCGGCGCATTGCGCTACAAGCTCGACGACGCCGGAGAATTTCTCGACGACCGTCTTGATCTCGCTGCGCCGCCGTTTGCAGAGATTCGCGAACTGGAACACGCGAGTCGCGCACTGGAGGAAGACGTCGACAACACCGCTCCGAATGGCCGCGACTGGCTAGCGATGCTCATCGCCCCCGGCGGCTCGCTCGGTGGCGCAAGACCCAAGGCAAGCGTCGCCGACGATCGAGGCCGTCTCTATATTGCGAAGTTTCCGAGCGCACGGGACGACTACGACGTGGGTGGCTGGGAAATGGTCGTCAATGCGCTGGCGGTGGGTTGCGGCCTGAACGTCGCCCACGCCGAGGCACGAAAGTTCGCCAGCGATCACCACTGCTTCCTGGTCCGGCGTTTCGATCGGACAGCCGAGGGCCGACGTCTGCATTTCGCGTCGGCAATGACGATGACCGGCCATGTCGACGGCGACGATGCGTCGACGGGTGTCAGCTACCTGGAATTGGCCGAAGTCCTCATGCGGCACGGCGCACAACCGAATGCCGACTTGCGCGAGTTATGGGCCCGAATCGTCTTCAACCTCCTGGTCTCGAACACTGACGATCATCTCCGCAATCATGGATTCATCCTGGTGCCGGGTGCGGGCTGGCGGCTTTCGGCGGCCTACGACATGAATCCTGTCGCCGTCGCCGACGGTCTCAAGCTCAATATCACCGAAGCCGACAACGCGCTGAACCTCGAACTCGCCCGCGAGGTATGCGAATACTTCCGGCTCAAGCTGCAGGATGCCGACGAGATCATCGACGACTTCCGCAGCATCGTCAGCCAATGGAGAACGCTTGCGACGCGACTCGCGTTGCCCGCACGGGAGCAGGAGCGGATGGCCGGCGCGTTCCATCTCGCGGGCGATTGAGCGCCCTTCGTTCAACGCCCCTCCTCGTTCACGCCATCGCCACCTGACTGCCCTCGCGATCGTTCGTCTCGACGGCTTCCGGCACCGGCCGTCGCGCCATGGCCCCCGCGACGACCACGCCCTCCCGTTCCTGCGCAAACCGCTCGACAATCCACTCGACGAATGCACGTACGCCGGGCGACACATGCGGGCGCTTCACGTAGACGGCCGACACCGCGACCGCATCGGGCCGCCAGCGCGGCAGCACTTCCCGCAACCGCCCCGCGTCGATCAACGGCTGCGCGGCGACACGCGGCGGCTGGATCAGCCCGAGGCCGTGCACGCCGCACGCGAGATACGCGTGCTCGTCGTCCACGCTGACGATGCCGTCGAGCCGCACCTTGCGCACCGCGCCATCCACCGTGAAATCGAGTTCGGCCGTGCGCTGACCGAAAAGGGACGATCCGCATACCGCGCGATGCGCGGCGAGATCGTCGAGCGTGCGCGGGACGCCGTGGCGATCGAGATACGCGGGGCTCGCGCACGTCACCCGCTCGAACATGCCGAGCCGGCGCGCGACGAGCGACGAATCGGGCAGCTCGCCGAGCCGGATACTGCAGTCGATCGCGTCGCCGACACGGTCGGCTGCGCGCCCGGACACGCCGAGCATCAGCACGAGATCGGGATGCCGCGCATGAAATTCGCCAAGCGCGGGCAGCACGATCGCGCCCGCCACCGATCCCGGCAGCTCGACGCGCAACGGCCCGCTCGGATGCAGCGCGGCGCCGCGGATGCTGGCTTCGAGATCGTCGACATCCGCCGTGATGCGCAGGCAGCGGCGGTAATACGCGTCGCCTTCGGGCGTCGCACGCAGCGCGCGCGTCGTGCGCACCAGCAGCGGCATGCCGAGCGCCGCTTCGAGCTCCTGCACGGTCCGCGTCGCGGTCGCGCGCGAAATGCCGAGTGCCTGCGCCGCGCGCGTAAAGCTGTTCATTTCGACGATGCGCGTGAAGATGCGCATCGCGCGGATCGGATTGTCCACCGGACACCCCTGCGTGGTTGCAGCATGCCGCGGCGCGCATTCGCGCGCCGTGCATGCGTGTCGAGGAAAGCCGCGCCGCCGGCGCGGCGGCCGGTTCAGCCGTTCGCGGCCGCGGCGCCACGCGCCGGTTCGTCGAGCAGCCGTTGCGCGAGCGCAAGCGCATCGTCGCGGCTCGCCGCCGCGTTCAACGGATAACCCCAGACTTTCTCGAACGCGCCCGAGAATGCGTCGAGCGCCGCGCGCCGCGACGCGTCGGGCTCGATCGCGATCATCGCGGGAATCCATTCGCGCGACTGCGCGCGGTTGGCCTTGCTCCACTTCGCGAGCTGCTTGCGCATTTCGTGATCGCCGGCCCCACGATCGTCGCCGGACGGCGCGTCGTCGGTCAGAAGAACGAAGCGTTCGCGGCGCGCCAGCAACGCATCGAGTTCGGCGAGCAGGTGGGCGGGATCGGTGTACGTCGAACCGCTGTAACGCAACCAGACAAACGGGAATTCAGTCGTGACGATCTGCATGTCGACCTCCAGATGAGAACGGTTCTCATTTTATGGATCGAGGTCAAACGCGTCATTTCTCATCCCGGCCAACTGCTTTTTCAATCCGGCCAAACGCGCGCGCCGGCACGAACCGCGTGTTCAGCGTTGCCGGTCGGTCAGGAACTGCGTCGGCGACTTGCCGGTCGCCTTGCGAAACATCGTCACGAAGCTGCTCGCGCTCTCGTAGCCGAGGTCGATCGCGATCTGGTGCACGCGGCGGCCGGTCGTCAGCATCCGCAGCGACAACGCGACGTGCAGCCGCCGGCGCCAGTCGCCGAGGCTCATCCCGAGCTCCTTGGTGGCGAGCCGCGTCAGGCTGCGCTCGCTGACGCCCGCACGCCGCGCGAGTTCGGGCAGCGACGACTTGTCGGCCGGATCGTCGAGCAGATGGTCGATCAGCTTGCGCAGCCGGCGGTCGGCCGGCATCGGCAGGTACAGGTCCTCGACCGGCGCCGCGACGAGCTCGTCGAGCAGCGTCGCCATCAGCCGCCCCTGTGGGCCGTCGACGTCGTACAGGTTCGGGAAGCTCGCGGCCTTCAGCAGCAGCTCGCGCAACAGCGGCGACATCGACAACGTGCAGCAGTGCGCGGGCAAATCCAGCGCGGCGTCGGGTTCGACCAGCACCGCATAGAAGGTCGCGCCGGCCGAGCCGCGCGCCGCATGCGGGACGTCGCCCGGAATCCACACCGTGCATTGCGGCGGCGCGCTCCACACGCCGCCGTCGATCTCGCAATAGATGACGCCGCTCAGCGTGTAGAGCAATTGCGCCTGGCGATGGCTGTGCCGCTCCAGCCGCCACTCGGGCTCGACGACCGAGCCGCCGAACACGACGAGCGGACGCGGCACGTGGTAGACGGCGGCGTCCGCTGCGGGATCGGTGGTCGATGGAAGCTTGCGCATCAAACGGTAGGCGGTGGAGGAAGCCGGACGCCGTGCCCGCGCGTCCTTTCGTGCTTATACCAGAAAGGCGCCGGCACAACCGGGCGGTTTGCGCGCGCGTCTGCGGCCGCGCGCCGAACCGAATACAATGCCCCGATCCCCCGCCGCTGCACCAACCTGCCGGAGCCGCCATGTTCGACCTGACCACGCTGACCACCTTCACGGCCGTCGTTCTGGGCCTGTTCCTGATCCCCGGCCCCGCCGTGCTGCTCGTGCTCAGCCGCACCGTGCAGGGCGGCCGCAAGACCGGCATCCTGACCGGCCTCGGCGTCGCGAGCGGCGACTTCGTGCACACGCTGTTCGCGGCCGTCGGGCTGTCGGCGCTGCTGATGACGTCGGCGCTCGCGTTCAACGTCGTGAAGCTGGTGGGTGCCGCGTACCTGATCTATCTCGGCGTGCGCGCGCTGCTCGACAAACCGTCCGATCCGTCGCTGCCGACGGTGTCGCCCGTCACGCCGCTCAAGGCGTACCTGCAGGCGATTCCCGCCGAAGTGCTGAATCCGAAGACCGCGCTGTTCTTCCTCGCGTTCATGCCGCAGTTCGTGCATCCGGAACGCGGCTCGACGTTCGTGCAGTTCGCGGTGCTCGGGCTGATCTTCGTCGTGCTCAGTTCGCTCTATACGACGCTGATCGCATGCTCGATCCGCCCGCTCGGCCGCATCGTGAAGCGGCTCACGTGGCTCACGCGCTGGCAGGGGAAGATCATCGGCTCGATCTTCATCGCGCTCGGGCTGCGCGTGGCCGTGCAGCAGCGCTGATGCACGCGGCGGCATGACGTCCCGCGCGGCGCCCGCCGGCGAAGCCCTCTACACCGACCCGCGCCTCGTAGCGGTCTACGACCTGTTCAACGCGGGCGATCGCGACTTCGCGTTCTACGCATCGCAGATCGGCACCGCGCGGCAACGCATTCTCGATCTCGGCTGCGGCACCGGCATGTTCGCGCGCCGGCTCGCGGCGGCCGGGCACGACGTCGTCGCGATCGACCCCGCGCCGGCGATGATCGATTACGCCCGACGCCAGCCGGGCGGCGACACCGTGCGCTGGCACGCGTGCGGGCTCGGCGGCCTGCCGCCCGATGCCCCGTTCGATGCGGTCGTGATGACCGGACACGCATTCCAGTGCCTGCTGACCGATGACGACATCGACGCGACGTTACGCGGCGTGCGGCGCGTGCTCGCCGACGGCGGCCGCTTCCTGTTCGATACCCGCAACCCGCGCGTCGAGCCGTGGCGCGCATGGACGCCCGAGCATTCGGCACGCAGCGTCGAGTCGCGCGAAACCGGCATCGTCGATCTCCATCATGCGGTGTGCGCGGTAAGCGACGGGATCGTGACGTTCGACACGCACTACCGTTTCCACCACGACGATGCGTTGCTGACGAACACGAGCCGGCTGCGCTTCGTCGCGCAACCCGAATTGCAGGCGCGCGTAGCCGCCGCCGGATTTTCGTCGGCCGACTGGTGCGGCGACTGGCAACGCGCACCGTTCGACGACGCGACGAGCGCGGAGATCATCGCGATCTGCCGCGCCTGATTGCGCGCTCGACCGCGTCAACCCGCAACGGGCAGCGTGTCCACCGCATACGCATGCCGGATCGTGCGGCCCAGCACCGGATCTTCCAGCTCGACCTCGAACCGCTCGGCCGGCCGGATCCCGCCGATCGCGGCCAGCGTGCCGCATAGCATCGCGGTGCCGTCGACGAAGCGGCCGTCATGGCGCGCGAACTGCACGAGCAGATCGTCCGGCGCGCGCATCGCGGTCACGTTGCCTTCCTGATACAGCACGCGCTCGCCGTCGATCGTCGCGTACGCGCGCAGCACGAGCTGATCCCAGTGGCCGGCCACGTCGTCGAACTTCCACAGCGTGTTCCCGCAGGCTTGCCGCACATCTGCTTCGACACGGTGATCCCGTAGGTCTCGACCTCGCGGTCGGTGTGGTCGGACGCGATGCCGACGAAGGTCTCGCCGCCGTCGCGCACCAGCACGAATTCCGCTTCGCCGCTGCTCTGCCCGCCCGACACCTGGATCGCGGGCGCCGGATCGAGGCGGTCGGCCGCGACGCGGTAAAACACCGGCGTCGTGGCCGGGCGCTTGACACCGAGCGCCTCCAGCTCGCGGATGTGCTGCTCCATGGCGACCGTGTCGCGGCCGGTCCAGCCCGCGATCACGAGCGTGTCGATCGCGATCGCACGCTCGGTGCGGCCGTCGCGACCGTCGATCGCGAACGTGATGGTTTTCATCGAATGCTCCTGGCGGGCAGCGCACGCCGCGCGGCACTGCCCGCGATGTGCCGTGAATGGGCGGGCTCAGGCCGGGTCGTAGTAGTGGATCCAGCAGCACGCAGCCGCCGTTCGACTTGAACGGGCCGTACCATGCACCGGGCGGTCGCACCGCGTACGTATAGCCCTTGAACGGCGTGCCGCCGTTGCCGTGCTCGTCGTTGCCGACGGTCAGGTCGCCCTCGACGAGAAACACCTCCTCCCAGTAGTCGTGCACGAATGGCTTCTTCGCGTGCAGTCCGGCCGGCAAGCGCAGCAGGCGCGTGCGGCTGCCGCGTTTGCGCTCGGTATCGAGCGCGCCGAACTGTAATCGCGTGTAATCGATTCGTGCGCCCATTCCGCCTACGCTGCCAGCACCCCTTCACCCGATTCGGATTCTTCGACGGAGAAGACAATCGACCTGAAAGGGGAGCAGGCGCCGCAGGCGCCCTCACTTGGCACATCATTTCTCTTCGGAGCGAATCATGGGACACCGCGAAATTCTGGCCGGCGCACCGGCGACCATCGAAATCATCTCGCTGTTCGACGTCGAGCTGATTCTGCACGACTTCAAACCCGTGGGTAACAAGACGCCTGAGAAGGCAATCTGGCTCCCTCACGGGCCGACCTCGGTGAAATATGCGTACATGGTTGCGCCCGAGGAATATGTGAAACCCTCGACGAACGCGACGCCGGACATCTCGATCTACGGCCTCACCGGCGACACCGTTCGCTGGCGCGGCCTCTCGTTCAGCGGGAACATCAATCATGCGGGAGCGCTGGTTTCGGTCGAACCGAACGGCACCTCCAAAGTCCTCAAGTTCCAGGGCCCGCCGAACGATGTTCCGGGATCCTATCTTGCGTACAACATCGACAAGAAGGAACCCTACGATCTCAAGAACTTCCTGGACAACCGCGTCAGCGCTTCGGTTGTCGGTTACGGCACCGATCAATACATCGTGACCTTCTACGCAATGGAGGTCGACCGCAGGACCGGGGAGATCGATTACGCAAACTCCGGATACTACAAGTGGGATCCGGAAGTGACCTGCCTCGCCTGAAGCGATATCCGATAGACGCGGGGGGATGATGCTTCTCCAATCGCTGCTGCGGATGAATCAGCCCCTTTTTGAGCGAGAAGGTTCCCTGCGGCCAGCCGCCCTGACGGGCGGCTGGCCGCAGACCGTTCGGGACGGCCGCTCCGATGGCTCGCGCAACGAGCACTTGCAATGTGACGTCGCTAACGCCCACCGGTCGACGGTACGCCCCTGTCGAGCACCTGCCGCACTGCCTCCCAATCCAGCCCGAACCGTGCAAGGTATTTGCGCAGCCGGTCCGCATCGTTCGGCTGCTTCTTGCTCTGCCGCGACACCGCGAACAGCGTGCGCCCGGCTTCCGACAGGCTCGCCGACACGCGGCACACATCGAGCACGCGTTCGAGCTGCGCGCGGTCGAACAGGTCGAGTTCCGCCGCACGCGCACCGAACACCGCATCGACCCACGTATCGGACGCGCCCGCGCCGCCCGGCGACGACCACGTGCGCGTCAGCCGCTCGACTTCCTGCTCGGCCAGGTCCTCGGTAATCCGTCCCGCATCGGCCAGTGTCGCCATCCGCGTGACCGAGGCCGACAACTCGCGGAAGTTGCCGGCCCACGCCGCGCGCGGCGACGCCGCGAACGCGAGATAGCGCCGTTTTGCTTCCACGTTGAAACGCACCTGCTCGCCCTGCTCGCGGCCAAAACGGTCGAGCTCGAATTCAAGGTTCGGCTCGATGTCCTCGCGGCGTTCGGCGAGCCCCGGCAATTCGTACGTCCACAGATTGATCCGCGCATAGAGATCCTCGCGGAACGTGCCGGCCGCCACCATCTGCCGCAGGTCGCGGTGCGTGCCCGCGATCAGCTCGAAATCGCTGGCCGCCTCGACATCCGCGCCGACCGGCAGGAAGCGCTTCTCCTCGATCGCCTTCAGCAGCATCGCCTGCTCGTCGAGCCCGAGTTCGCCGATTTCGTCGAGAAACAGCAGGCCGCCGTCCGCCGCGCGCAACAGCCCCGCGCGGGCCGACTGCGCACCCGTGAATGCGCCCTTCACGTGGCCGAACAGCGTCGACATCGCCGCGTCGCCGCGCAGCGTCGCGCAGTTGATCTCGATGAACGGCCCCGCGAGCCGATGGCGGCCGCGCTTCAGCTCGTACACGCGTTTCGCGAGAAACGACTTGCCGGCGCCGGTCGGCCCGACGAGCAGCATCGGCGCGCGCGAACGCACGGCCACGCGCTCCAGTTGCTCGATCAGCGTATTGAAGCGCGCGTTGCGCGTTGCGATGCCGGCCTTCAGGAACGACACCGTTTCGTCGCGTTCGCGCGTGAAGCGCTGCGCGATCCGGTTGTAACGCGACAGGTCGAGATCGATCACCGACACCGTGCCCGGCCCGCTCGGCCCTTCGTCGGTCTGCTGCGGCGGCCCCGTCTGCACGAGGCGCGCGGGCAGGTAGCGCGCTTCCGCCAGCAGGAACCAGCAGATCTGCGCGACGTGCGTGCCGGTCGTGATGTGGATCAGGTAATCCTCGTGTTCGAGGTCGAACGGGTACGCGCGCGCGTAGTCATGCAGCGTCGCATAGACCTCCTCGAAATCCCACGGGTCGTGGATCGTGAGCGGCGTGAGCCGCACGTCGGTGTGCGGCGACAGCCGCGCGAGATCGTCCCGCACCTGGTTGGCGAGGCGCGTGTAGCTCAGCGGATGCAGCAACTCGAGCCGGTCGATCGGCAGGTCGGGTTGCTCGCACAGCGAGATCGTCGGCCGCCATTTGCGGTAGCGGCGCGGCGCGCGGCCGCCCTGGTCGAGCACGGTGCCGAGAAAACCGATCGCGACTGTCTTTCGCATGTTTATCTCATCGGATAAGAAGCGATCCGATTGTATCGGATTTTCTCGATCCATTCGTGCAGGCAAGGTCGACGCGAATCAACACGACGCAAAAAATCCTGTTTATTTTCAATGAACTAGGAATTTCTTCGAGCACTGAAGCCCCCACTGGCACGCTCCTCGCTAAATAGAAGGCGCCGGATGTCCCGCTGGCCCGCGAGCCAGGGTTCGCAAAGCCCTGCTGGTGCGCCGTCGCCGAACCTCGTTCGTCGCGGCAGCGCATGCCGCCATGGACAGACGAAGGCAAAGGGGCGCGCAAGGAGCCACGCCCGGGTTCGAATCCCGGGGCGCCCACTGTTCGAAAGCTCATTCAGGTGGAGCAGCCGGCGAAAGCCGGCCGGTGGCGGGTTCGAATCCCGCTCGAACGCTGTCCGCAAGGACAGTCTCTTGATAGAAGCAGTACCCGCCGGTGCGGGCCGAAAGGCCCGCCGCGCGTCGGACCGGTTGCGGTTCCGCGCGATCGGCCGGGCGGCCGGACGGCCCGCGCGAATGCGCACGATGACGCGATGCAGGATGCGTCGCCGTGCTGCACCCACGCCGGCCTCCGCGCCGCCCGCCCGATTGCGTCGCACCGCGATCCGCACGATGCGCGTCACCCGGCGGCCATTAACGAAAAGGACAAGAATATGTGGAAGCGTCATGTAGTGAAAAAGAACGAACGCGCGCTGCTGATGAGCGAGGGCGATTTCGTGAAGGTGCTGGAACCGGGCGTGTTCAAGGCCTTCGATCCGTTCAAGCGCCTGTCGGTGCAGACCGCGCGTCTCGACGCGCCGCTCGCCGACGAAGCGCTGGCCGACTACCTGCGTCACGACGCGCAGGACGTGCTCGCGCACTATTTCGTCGCGATGGATCTCGCCGACGACGAAGCGGGCCTGCGCTATGAAGACGACGTGCTCGTCGAGATCCTGGCGCCGGGCACGCGCCGGCTGTACTGGCGCGGCCTGATCGCGCACCGCCTCGAACGTGTCGATCTCGCGCAGGACAGCATGCTGCCGGCCGCGCTCGTGAAACGCATCGCGCAACCGGCACTGCGTGCGCGTGGTGTGGCGGGCCTGACGGGCGTGCTGCTGGCGCAGGTGCCGGCGTATCACGTCGGCATGCTGAAGATCGACGGCAAGATCGAGCGGCTGCTGGACGCGGGTGTGTCGGCGTTCTGGCGCTTCAACCGCGACGTCGCAGTGGAACTCGTCGACCTGCGCGTGCAGGCGCTCGAAGTCGGCGGGCAGGAAATCCTGACGCGCGACAAGGTCGCGCTGCGGCTGAACCTGTCGGCGACGTGGTGCTATGCGGACGTGCTGCATGCGTTCGGCCAGTTGCAGAAGCCGGTCGAACACCTGTATCGCGAGCTGCAGTTCGCATTGCGTGCGGCTGTCGGTACGCGCTCGCTCGACGAGCTGCTGGAGGACAAGCAGTCGATCGACGACGTCGTGATCGCGCAGGTGCGTGCACGCCTCGAAAACTCGGGCGTGGACGTGCGCAGCGTCGGCGTGAAGGATATCGTGCTGCCGGGCGACATGAAGACGATCCTCGCGCAGGTGGTCGAAGCCGAAAAGGCCGCGCAGGCGAACGTGATTCGCCGTCGCGAGGAAACGGCGGCGACGCGTTCGCTGCTGAACACCGCGAAGGTGATGGAAGAGAACCCGACCGCGCTGCGGCTCAAGGAGCTGGAAACGCTCGAGCGCGTCGCGGAACGGATCGATCGCATCTCGGTGTTCGGAGGTCTCGACCAGGTGCTGAACGGACTCGTCAGCATCAAGGGCGCTTGATGAGTGCAACAACCGGCGCGGCACACGAGTGCCGCGCCGGACGAATGAACGAATGGTGAAGCAAATGACCGACATGGATTATCAGGTGATGGAACTGGCGAACGGCAAGCCGGTGAAGATGTGGACGCAAGGCGTCGCCGTCGAGGACGAAGCGCGCGCGCAACTGCGCAACACCGCGCAGATGCCGTTCATCTTCCGCCACGTCGCGGTGATGCCGGACGTGCACCTCGGCAAGGGCTCGACGATCGGCAGCGTGATTCCGACGAAGGGCGCGATCATTCCTGCCGCGGTCGGCGTCGATATCGGCTGCGGGATGATGGCCGCGCGCACGACGCTGACGGCGTCCGACCTGCCGGACTCGCTCGCCGGGCTGCGCAGCGCGATCGAACGCGCGGTGCCGCACGGCCGCGCGCCGGGCCGCCGCGATCCGGGCGCGTGGGGCGATCGCACGCCGGCCGCCGTGACCGAATCGTGGAAAGCGCTGCTGCCGGGTTTCCAGCGCATCGTCGACAAGTATCCGAAGCTGGAAAAGACCAACCACTACGCGCATCTCGGCACGCTCGGCACCGGCAACCACTTCATCGAAGTGTGCGTCGATGAAGCGGGCCACGTGTGGTTCATGCTGCACAGCGGCTCGCGCGGCGTCGGCAACGCGATCGGCAGCCTGTTCATCGAACTCGCGCAGGCCGACATGCGGCAACACATCGCGAACCTGCCGGATCGCAACCTCGCATATTTCACCGAGGGCAGCCGGCATTTCGACGACTACGTCGAAGCGGTCGGCTGGGCGCAGGACTACGCGCGGCGCAACCGGCAGGCGATGATGGACGCGGTGATCGGCGCAGCGCGCGGCGTGATCGGCAAGCCGTTCGCGGTCGACGAACACGCGGTGAACTGCCACCACAACTACGTGCAGCGCGAACGCCATTTCGGTGAGGACGTGCTCGTGACGCGCAAGGGCGCGGTGTCCGCGCAGAAGGGGCAGCTCGGGATCATTCCGGGTTCGATGGGTGCGAAGAGCTTCATCGTGCGCGGGCTCGGCAATCCGGAAAGCTTCTGCTCGTGCAGCCACGGCGCGGGCCGGACGATGAGCCGCACCGAAGCGAAGCGCCGCTTCACGGCCGACGACCAGGCGAAGGCGACGCAAGGCGTCGAATGCCGGAAGGACGCGGGTGTCGTCGACGAAATCCCGATGGCCTACAAGGACATCGACGCGGTGATGGCGGCCCAGCGCAGCCTCGTCGAAGTGGTGCATACGCTGCGCCAGGTGGTGTGCGTGAAAGGATAGCGCGGTGCGCGGCCGATGGCCGGCGGCCGCGCGCTCGTCGAGACGATGCTCGCCGATGCCGAACACGATCGCGAATACAAGCGGCCGTGGGGCGACGTGGCAATGCTCGATACGTTCTTGCGCGACGTGGTCGACAGTCGATGAAAGACAAACGGCGCGATGCCTGCGGGCATCGCGCCGTTTCCACGTCTGCACGCGCCCGGCCGCTGCCGGTCAGCAACGTGCATGCCCGCGCATTACGCGTCGTCGCATCGAACGCAGCCCGTTGCGGCGGTATACTTGATCCCGTTCGGCAAAGCGCCTCCGCGTCACGCGCCGCTGCACTCGACGTGCACCGCTTGCTGACGATGCGCTTGCAGTCCGACGTCTTCCGCCCGCCCATTCACAGCCGATACGAACCGTCATGTCGCACCGCCTTTCGCTCGCCCTCGCCGCCCTTCTCGCCGCTTCCCCGCTCGCCGCGCAGGCTCGCCCGCTTTCGCGGCCGCCGGTCGAGCGCGACTTCAAGAGCTGGTCGGTCGTCTGCGACAACGGCAACCGCTGCATTGCCGAAAGCAACGCCGACGACATCGACGATGCACGCGCCGACCTCATCCTGCGCGTGACGCGCGATGCCGGCCCCGATGCGCAACCGTCGCTCGACATCTTCGCGTCGGCGCCACTGGATCTGCGCACGGCACGCGTCGACGGCCGCCCGTTCGACG
Organism: Burkholderia pyrrocinia; assembly: GCF_018417535.1. Lineage (NCBI taxonomy): Bacteria > Pseudomonadati > Pseudomonadota > Betaproteobacteria > Burkholderiales > Burkholderiaceae > Burkholderia > Burkholderia pyrrocinia. Next base: position 1,471,154 of record NZ_CP070978.1, read on the forward strand.
CGATGCCGGCCCAATGGCATGCGTTCGGCGACAAGCCGGACAATAACGACGCGCATCCGTTCCGGATCCGGACGAGCGATCCGGCAACGGTTGCCGCGTGGCTCGCCGCGTCGCGCAATGCGCAACTGCTGAGCTTCGGCGATCCGGCGTCGGCGCAAACATCTCGCACGCCGCTGTCGGGATTGAATGCCGCGCTGCTGCTGATCGACGACACGCAGGGCCGCGTCGGCACGGTCACGGCGCTGCTGCGCCCCGGCAACCGGCCCGCGTCGTCGGTGCCGCCCGCGCCGGCCCTGCCGCCCGCCGTCGTTCCGGCGCCGCCCGTCGCGAACCTGTCGGCCGCCGAACAGCGCCCGCTCGTCGACGCGGTGCTCGCGAAATTCGGCGCCGACGTGAAGCAATGTGCCGCCGATGTCGAAGACGAAATGTCGGCCGGCGATCGCAGAAAGGCGTCGCATGCCGTGGCGATCTCGGCCGACGAGGCGCTCGTCGCGATACCATGCCAGACCAGCAGCATGTATAACCACACCGACCTGTGGTACCGCGTGCGACGTACGGCGCCGTATGCGCCGACGGCGATGAACTTCGGCGAGAACGCGAACGCGGGCCTCGATTCGGCGTCGTTCACGAACGAACTGACCGACGCCGGCTACGCTGCCGCCAGCGCGATGCTGTCGAGCAAGGTCCGCTTGCGCAGCGCCGGCGATTGCGGCTCGACCGCATCGTGGATCTTCGACGGCCGGCGCTTCCTGCTCTCCGACATCGCGACGCACGGCACGTGCAACGGCCTGTTCCAGGATCAATGGCCGCGCCTGTATCGCCGGGCCGACGCGTCGGGAAACCGCTGACGCTCGTAGCGCGCCGATTGCGGATCCCGTCACGAACCAGCGTACGGCACGCCCGCACTCGCGTACCGCCGACACGTCACTCGCCGACGATCGAGATCGAGAATCCGTCCCAGCCCTTCAGCCCGACCGTCTGCACGGCCGTCGTCGCGAGCTTCGGCTCGGCCACCAGACGCGCGAACCCTTCCCGCACGCCGACCACATCGGGCTCGCGATTGTCCGGATCGGCCACGCGCCCGCCGCGCACGACGTTGTCGACGACGATCACCGTGCCGGGCCTCGACAGCTTCAGCGCCGCATCGAGATAGACCGGATTGTTGTCCTTGTCCGCATCGATGAAGATGAAATCGAACGGCGCGTCACCCGCATCGACGAGCCGCGCAAGGCTGTCCTTCGCGTTGCCGACGATCACCGACACGACCTCCGCGAACCCGGCGCGCGCGATGTTCTGCGTCGCGACCTTCGCATGCTCGGGGCTCAGTTCGAGCGTCACGAGCGTGCCGCCCGGCGGCAACGCGCGCGCAAGCCAGATCGTGCTGTAGCCGCCGAGCGTGCCGACTTCGAGGATGCGCCGCGCGCCGCGTATCGTCGCGAGCAGTTGCAGCAGCTTGCCCTGATTCGGCGCGACGTTGATCGCGGGCAGCCCGGCCGCGTCGCTGGCCGCCAGCGCTGCATCGAGCGCATCGTCGGACGGCACGAGCGTCGCGGAAAAATACGCATCCACCTGGTTCCACTGATCCTGATCCATTGCGCACCCCTGGTCTGCGGAAAAAGGCATTCTATGCGCGGCGTCCCCATAAGCAACAAACCAATCGTTCTAAGGACAGCAGCACACGTGCTCCTATAATCCGTCGACCATCACAACAACAGACGGAGCACCCATGACCGATCAGGCCTCTTCGAACTGGCGCCTCGAAACCATCGCCGTGCACGGCGGTTATCGTCCCGACCCGACCACGCGCGCGGTCGCCGTACCGATCTACCAGACCGTTGCGTACGCATTCGACGACACCCAGCACGGCGCCGACCTGTTCGACCTGAAGGTCCAGGGCAACATCTACACGCGGATCATGAACCCGACGACGGACGTGCTCGAGCAGCGGATCGCCGCGCTCGAGGGCGGCATCGGCGCGCTCGCCCTTGCGTCGGGGCAATCCGCGGTCACGTACGCGATCCAGACGATCGCCGAGGCCGGCGACAACATCGTGTCCGCGAGTTCGCTGTACGGCGGCACCTACAACCTGTTCGCGCATACGCTGCCGCAATACGGGATCACGACGCGCTTCGCCGATCCGCGCGACCCCGCATCGTTCGCGCCGCTGATCGACGCGCGCACGAAGGCGATCTTCGCGGAATCGGTCGGCAACCCGCTCGGCAACATCACCGATATCGCCGCGCTCGCGGAAGTCGCGCATCGCCACGGCATCCCGCTGATCGTCGACAACACGGTGCCGTCGCCGTACCTGCTGCGCCCGTTCGAGCACGGCGCGGACATCGTCGTGCACTCGCTGACGAAGTATCTCGGCGGGCACGGCACGAGCCTCGGCGGCGCGATCGTCGATTCGGGCAAGTTCCCGTGGGCCGAGCACGCGGACCGCTTCAAGAGGCTGAACGAGCCGGACGTCAGCTATCACGGCGTCGTCTATACGGAAGCGTTCGGGCCGGCCGCCTATATCGGCCGCGCGCGCGTGGTGCCGCTGCGCAACATGGGCGCGGCGATCTCGCCGTTCAACGCATTCCAGATCCTGCAGGGCATCGAAACGCTCGCGCTGCGCGTCGAACGGATCAGCGACAACGCACTGAAGGTCGCGCAGCATCTCGCACGCCACGAGCGCGTCGAATGGGTGAACTACGCGGGCCTGCCCGATCACCCGGACCATCCGCTCGTCGCACGCTACCTGTCGGGCCGCGCGCCGGGCATCCTGACGTTCGGCGTAAAGGGCGGCCGCGACGGCGGCGCGAAGTTCCAGGACGCGCTGAAGCTGTTCACGCGGCTCGTGAACATCGGCGATACGAAGTCGCTCGCGACGCACCCGGCATCGACGACGCACCGGCAGTTGTCGCCGGCCGAACTCGCGAAGGCCGGCGTGAAGGAGGAAACGGTGCGGCTGTCGATCGGCATCGAGCATATCGACGACCTGCTCGCCGATCTCGACCAGGCGCTCGCGCAGCTTTGACCGCAACGGGTGCGCCGGCTTGCCGGTGCGCGTTGCATCAAATGCGTTGACCTTGGAGCGGCTTCAAGGTGTTCAATCCCCGGTTGATGCCGGGGCAACGCCCGGCGCGTACGAACCGTGCAATGCAGCCGGGCTGCGAGATCCCGAGCCCGCTGCGGCACGCCAACCGCGCGAGAGACCTCATGACACCGACCGCGAAGCTTGCGCTGCTCACGTTACCGCCCGTGCTGGCGGCCTGTTTCGGCGCGCTCGCGGCCGCGTGGCGCGCGCCCGGCCCGAAAACGTCGAGCGTCATCCAGCATTTCACCGGCGGCATCGTGTTCGCCGCCGCCGCGCTCGAACTGCTGCCGCAGGACCGCGCGCACGCGCTGTTTCCGGTCGTCGTCGGCTTCGTGCTCGGCATCGTGCTGATGCTCGCGATCCGCGCGCTGTCGGGCGCGATCGAGACGCGCTACGAGGAAGCGCGGTTACCTGTCAGCCTGATCGTAATCACCGCGATCGACCTCGTGGTCGATGGCCTCGTACTTGGCATCGCGTTCTCCGCGAGCGACGAAAGCGGCATCATCCTGACCGTCGCGCTGACGCTCGAGGTGCTGTTCCTCGCGCTATCGGTCAGCGCGGCGCTCGCGGCGGCCGGCATCGGCCGCATGCTGTCGATCGTCGTGCCGGTCGGCCTCGCGGCGCTGCTGAGCATCGCGGCCGTGGCCGGCAATGCGGCATTCGCAGGGCTGCCGGCGAATATCTACGCGGCGCTGCTGGGGCTCGGCACCGTCGCGCTGCTGTACCTCGTCACCGAGGAATTGCTGGTCGAAGCGCACGAGGTGCCCGAAACGCCGTTCGCGACCGCCGCGTTCTTCATCGGCTTCATCGTGTTCTTCCTGATCGAAGGGTCGGTGAAGGCCGGCTAAGCCGCGCGCGACCGCGCACCGGCTACCACGTCGTCGCGCCCGACGGATACGTGTCGACGATGCGCGTGCCGTTGACGGGCGTCACGCCTTCGTTGCGCAGCGCGGTCCACAGGTCGATCGCATGCTCGCGCGACTTGCGGCTGCCGTCGTCGGTCAGCACGTTCAGCGCGATCACTTCGTCGCGTGTCGTCAGTTGCAGTTGCTCCTTCAACTTGCGCGACTGATGCGACGCGGTACGAACGTCGCCCAGCACGATCCGTTTCTCCGCGACATTCGGCTCGCCTCCGGCATCGGCCGGCACGAACGTCAGCCGACCGTTGTCCACCTCGCATTGTCCGCGCGTGAATGGCGCGCTCCACTCGCCTGACGGCACAGCCGCGAACTCGCAGCGCATCCGCTCGTTCGCGCGGCGGCCGACGTCGTGCGCCGACGCATGCGACAACGCTCGTTCCGGCCAGCCGGCCGCCGTCGCGGCCGTCGACATCAAACAGACAACCAGCACGATTCCTGTTGCGATGGTGCGCATGGCACGCTCCTTTTCAGATGGGGAACCGGCCGAACCGCGCCATCGCGGCCGGCCGTGATTGACCGATCAACGCACCGCGAAGCGATTGTCGTGCGCGTCGACCATCGGCGCCTTCTCGCCACGGTGAACCATCGAGCGATGGATTTCCTGATTGCGCGCGACGGCGGCCGGGCTCGCCGGATAGTCATGATTCGGGCTCGGAATCACGCCGTCGTGCCACGCGCGCACCAGTTCCTGACGTACTTCCTGCCGGGCCTTCGCCTGTGCGGCTACGGTCTGCGAAAAGGCCGAAATCGACAGCGCGGCAACGGTCATGGCGATCATCGGTCGCGGAATGTTCATGTTGTTCGCTCCTTGCCGGGAATCCGTGACAGGAGCCTTCACTTTGATCCTGCGGCGGTGCGGAATCGTGATCGCAGCGTGACGGTTTCGTCACGGTTTGCACATGCACTGCGTCGCAGTACGAATGAAATGCTTCGTGGAATTCAGCGCTCATGACGCCGCGATGACATTTTTCTCATTTGTCCCTCACCTTCACGATCCGAACGCTTTCCAGAATCGCCAGCGCGATCGCGACATTTCCGCGCCCCGGCCACAGGCACGGTGCAGGAATCGACCGATGCACGGAACGATCATCTTGAACCTCAGGGACACACCATGAAAACTCCAGTTCGGCTCGTCATGATGTCGGGTGCGCTGCTCACGACCGCCCACGCGACGTACGCGTCGGAAGTCACGCTGTACGGCCTGTTCGATACGTCGCTGACGTATGTGTGGAACGCCAGCGCGGACGGCAGGAATCTCGTCGGCCTCGGCAACGGCAATCTGCTCGGCAACCGCTTCGGGCTGAAAGGCGCGGAGGATCTGGGCGGCGGGCTGAAAGCGATCTTCACGCTCGAAAACGGCTTCAATCCGAACACCGGTGCGCTCGGGCAAGGCAACCGGATGTTCGGCCGGCAGGCGTTCGTCGGTCTCGAAAGCGCGCGCTGGGGCACGCTGACGCTCGGCCGCCAGTACGACGCGCTCGCCGATGTCGCGTGGCCGGTGACGGGCGACTTCTACTTCGGCAGCGTCTATGCGACACCCGGCGACGTCGACAACTACGACACGTCGTCGCGAACCGACAACGCTGTGAAGTACTCGTCGCCCTTGATCGCCGGATTCCAGTTCGTCGGCATGGTTGCGCTCGGCGGCGTGGCCGGCAAGAGCGGCGCCGGGCAAACCTGGTCGGCCGGCCTGTCGTACAGCAACGGTCCGGTCGACGTGGCGGGCGGCTACTACTACACGGCCAATCGTTCGTCGCTCGCCAACGGCATCCGGACCGGCTGGAACGGCACCTCCGACGGGACGTTCGACGGGTCGCTGGTCAACGGCGGCTACATCTCGGTGAAATCGATCGGCATTGCGCGCGGCGCGTTGCGCTACAACTTCGCACCGTTCGCGGTCGGCATCGACTACAGCAACGCGCTGTACAAGGCCGATGCGATGTCGGCGTTTCGCAGCACGCAGAAGTACGACACCGCGCGCGGCTTCTTCAACTACCAGGCGACGCCCAGCCTGCTCGTCGGTGTCGGCTACAGCTATACGCGCGCCCGCGGCGATACGAGCGCGACCTACCACCAGGTGTCCGCCGGCGCCGACTATGTTCTGTCGAAGCGCACCGATCTCTACGCGGTCGGTGCGTGGCAACGCGCGAACGGCGAACAGCGCACGCTCGACGGCGGCACGCAAACGGCGCAGGCGTCGATCGGCTCCTATGGCTACGGCGGCACGCGCACGCAAGGCATCGTCAATCTCGGCTTGCGCCACCGGTTCTGATCGCGACGACGGCCCGCTCGCGCCTGCGTGACAAAAATTTCATGTTCCGATCAGGTTCACGATGCGTCGTGTCGGTACGATCGGAACGGTAGCGGGCCATGCCCGCTCCCATCCACGCAGCGGGTCGCTGTCGCACGACACGATCACGCGTTAGGCCCGGACTCGTCGAGTACCGGGCCTTTTTTTGGTCGCGAACCGGACGATCAGGGCGCCGGATTGCGTTGCGGAAACAGGCACGGATGCGTCTTCACATGCAGGTTCGGATTGCCGCAGCGATGCCCGGCATAGTCGATCTGCTCGCCGGGCATGAGGTCCGCCGGCACCGGCTTGCGCGCGGCGGCCGACGCGGTCGTGCCAGTGTCGGAACGTGGCGATGCGCAGCCCGCAAACAACGGAACGATCAGGACTGCGATAAACGACAGGCGAATGGCGGGACGATGCACGTTTCGGTCCGGAATGAAAGTCTGAACAGGATCGCCCGCTTTCGATGCTGCTGTCGCGAACGGCGCGAATGCCGTCGGCCGCGCGGGCCATTGGCAGACTTCATGTTCCGCTTCCCGCTCATCGCGCCCATGACGCGAACATGACGATTGCGTCATGTCCATCGAGCGTGCAAGGCGCACCGCCACCTCTCGCAATCTGACGTTTTTTTCATCTCCCGATCACGGTGACGCACGACTGCTTTCGCATACTGGGTCCATGGTTCGCCACCCGGCGACCCTGATCAAGGAGAGCGTTCAATGAAATCGGCAAAACTCGCAGCACTGTTCGTTACCGCCATGCTGTCGCTCGGCATGGCCACGCAGGCCGCGTTCGCACAGGTGCAAACGCAAACGCAGGGCAAGACCCGCGCACAAGTCGTCAACGAACTGAAGCAGGCGCAGCACGACGGCATCGTGCCGACGAGCAAGACGCAATACCCGCCGACCAGCGAGATCGTCGCGCGCAACAAGGAGCTTCACGGGATTTCGGTGCATGGCGGCGAGAAGAAGCCGCAGGCCGACAATCACGACAACCTGGCGACGCGCTGATGCCGCTCGGTCGTGCGACCGCGGGCACCGTGCCGCGCGCAAACGCGTTGCGGCGAACGCGCGGGCGTGCCCGCCCGCGATGTCAGGTGCGGATGGCGGCCGGCCGTTTCGGCTCGGCCGGCCGTCGCGGAAAGCGCAGCCAGAACGTCGTGCGCCGGCCGGGGTCGCTATCGACGCCGCATTCGCCGCCGTGATTGTCCATGATCGACCGGACGATCGCGAGACCGAGCCCCGTGCCCGACGCCGAATCGTGCCGTGACGGATCGACGCGATAGAAGCGCTCGAAGATCCGCCCGACATGCGCCGCGGCGATGCCGGGGCCCGTATCCGACACGGCGATCGTCGTCGCACCGCCCTGCTCCACGCAGTCGATCGTCACGACGCTGCCGCGCGGCGCATAGGCGAGCGCATTGGACAGCAGGTTGCTCAACGCGCGCTGGTACAGCATGAGATCCGCATCGACCCACGCGTGGCCGTCGACCTTCACCGTCACGCCCGCATCCTCCGCGAGCGGCTCGTAGTAGCCGGCGACACGCCCGGCCTCCTCCGCCGCATTCAACCGCCGCACGTCGATCGACGTGCCGGCCTGTTCCGAGCGCGCGAGAAACAGCATGTCCTCGATCATCCGCGACAGCCGCTGATACTCGTCGATGCTCGACTCGATCACGTTGCGATATTCATCCGCGCTGCGCGGCTGCGACAGCACGACCTGCGCGGCCGCCTGCAGGTTCGTGAGCGGCGTGCGCATGTCGTGCGCGAGATTCGACGAGAACTGGCTCAGCCGCGTAAACGATTCGTTCAGCCGCTCGAGCATCCCGTTGAACGCATGCTCGAGCTCCTTCAGCTCGCCGGACGCATCGAGTTCCGGCAGCGGATGCGCAAGCCGGCTCGACGACATCTGCTCGGCGCGCGCCGCGAACCGCCGCAGCGGGCTCAGCCCGAGCGCCGCGATCCCATACGCGATCGCGGCCGCGAGCACCACGCCGAACACCTCGATCACGACGATCGTATAAGCATGCGTGCGCAGCAGCAGCACGTCGGCGCTGCGGTCGTACTGCACCGCGACGCGCACCGCGGGCGCACCCGCGCCGGCGAGCGGCACGGTCGTCACCAGATACTGGTGCCTTGCGCCCGGCGGCGCGAGGCCGACCGGCACGCGCCCCGCGTCCTGCGACAGCAGCGGCGCGTACGGGCGGAATCCGGGCGTGCCGACGAGGCGCGTGCCCGCTGCATCGTAGATCGCGAGATCCATGTTCGGATGGCCGTGCAACTGGTCGATCCAGATGTCGGTGTTGCGCGCGACGTCGGCCGTCGTGCGCGCTTCGGCCAGGTGCGTGCCCAACGCGGCGGAAATGCCGGCCATCTGCTCGGCGGCCGTCGTTTCGACGCGGTTGCTCAGCGCTTCGTAAAGCGCGACGCCGCTCGACGCGAGGATCACCGACGTCGACAGGATGATCAGCACGGTCAGGCGTCCGCGCAGCGTGCGCGGCAACAGGCGCGCGATCATGCGGCCGCGCCGCCGCGTGCTTCGAGCACGTAGCCCATCCCGCGCACGGTATGGATCAGCTTCGGTTCGTATGCGTCGTCGATCTTCGAACGCAGCCGCCGGATCGCCGAATCGACGACGTTCGTGTCGCTGTTGAAGTTCATGTCCCATACCTGCGATGCGATCGTCGCGCGCGGCAGGATCTCGCCCTCGCGGCGCATCAGCAGCCACAGCAGCGCGAATTCCTTCGCGGTCAGCAGGATCGTGTCGCCTTGCCGCGTGGCCTTGCGGCGCGTCAGGTCGAGTTCGAGGTCGGCCACGCGCAGCGTGTTCGAGTCGCGCGGCTGGCCGCGCCGCAGGATCGACTTGATGCGCGCGGTGAGTTCGACGAAGTCGAACGGCTTCGCGAGATAGTCGTCCGCGCCGAGTTCGAGCCCCTTCACTCGATCGCCGACGTCGTCGCGCGCGGTGAGGAACAGCACGGGCGTCGACTTGCTGCGCCGCAGGTTCTGCAGCAGCGTCCAGCCGTCCTGCCCCGGCAGCATCACGTCGAGCACGAGCAGGTCGTATTCCTCGGTCTCGGCCTGGTGCTGGCCCGTGATGCCGTCCTCGACCCAGTCGACGACATAGCCGGCCTCCGTCAAGCCCTTGCGCAGGTAGGCTCCCGTCTTCGGTTCATCCTCGACAATCAGAATTCGCATCACGCATTACCCTTGAAGAAACCCAGCCGGCGCAGCACGCCGATGCCGAAGCCGCCGCCGAAGCTGCCCAAAAGCGCGGCGCGCCACGACACCGCATGGCTGACGCGGTACAGCACGGGCAGCACCAGCAGCGTCAGCGCCGTGGACGACAGGATACCGCCGATCACGACCGTCGCAAGCGGGCGCTGCACCTCGGCGCCGGTGCCCGTCGCGAACGCCATCGGCAGGAAACCCAGCGACGCGACCAGCGCGGTCATCAGCACCGGCCGCAGCCGCGTGAGCGCGCCTTCGTGCACGGCGGCCTCGAGCGGCATCCCTTCGTCGCGCAGGTTGCGGATGAACGAGATCATCACGAGGCCGTTGAGCACGGCGACGCCGGACAGCGCGATGAAGCCGACCGCCGCCGTGATCGACAGCGGAATCCCGCGCAGCCACAGCGACACGACGCCGCCGCTCAGCGCGAACGGGATGCCGGTGAACACGAGCAGGCCGTCCTTCACGTTGTTGAACATCACGAACAGCAGCACGAACACCATGAACAGCGCGAGCGGCACGACCAGCTTCAGGCGCTCGCTCGCGCTCTGCAACTGCTCGAACTGGCCGCCCCACGACACCCAGTAGCCGGCCGGCACGCGCACGTCCTGCTGCAACTGCTCGCGCGCATCGGCGACGAACGAGCCGACGTCGCGGCCGCGCACGTTCGCGCTGACGACGACGCGCCGCTTGCCGTCCTCGCGGCTGATCTGGTTCGGGCCCGGCGCGACGTCGATCGTCGCGAGTTCCGCGAGCGGCACGTACGGCGCCGCCACGAGCGGCGCGCTGGCGCCGGCAGCCGGCGCGGGCAGCGCGATCGGCAGCCGCTTGATCGCCTCGATGTCCGAGCGCAGCTCGTCGGGCAGCCGCACGACGATGTCGAAGCGGCGGTCGCCCTGGAACAGCGTGCCGGCCTTCTGCCCGCCGACGGCCGCGGCCACCGAGTCCTGCAGGTCGGCGACGCTCACGCCGTAACGCGCGAGCTTGTCGCGGTCGAGGTTGACGGTCAGCACCGGCAGGCCCGTGGTCTGCTCGACCTTCACCTCCGATGCGCCCGGCACCTTCTGCAGCGCGGCCGCGATCTGCTCGCCGGTCTGGTTCAGCACGGCCATGTCGTCGCCGAAGATCTTCACGGCGACGTCGCTGCGCACGCCCGAGATCAGCTCGTTGAAGCGCAACTGGATCGGCTGCGAGAACTCGTACGCGTTGCCGGGCAACTCGGCGAGCGCTTCCTCGATCTCGCGCACGAGCGTGTCGCGCGGCTTCTTCGGGTCGGGCCACCGGTCGGCCGGCTTCAGCATGATGTAGCCGTCCGACAGGTTCGGCGGCATCGGGTCGGCCGCGATCTCGGCCGTGCCGGTGCGCGCGAACACGCGCTCGATTTCGGGGAACCGCGCCTTCAGCGTCTTCTCGATCGACTTCTGCATCTCGACCGACTGCGACAGGCTCGTGCCGGGAATCCGCAGCGCGGAGACGGCCAGGTCGCCTTCGTTGAGGCTCGGGATGAACTCGCTGCCGAGCCGCGTGGCGAGCCCGAGCGTGACGAGCACGATCGCGCCCGCGCCGAGCATCACGCGCGCGGGGCGCGTCATGAATGCCGCGAGCACCGGCTCGTATGCACGCCGCGCCCAGCCCATCAGGCGGTTCTCCTTCTCCTCGACCCGCTCGCCGATGAACAGCGCGACGGCCGCCGGAATGAACGTGACGGTCAGCACCATCGCGGCTGCCAGCGCCATCACGACGGTAATGGCCATCGGATGGAACATCTTGCCTTCGACGCCCGCCAGCGCAAAGATCGGCAGGTACACGACCATGATGATCAGTTGCCCGAAGATCAGCGCGCGGCGCGCCTCCTGCGACGCGCCGAACACCTCGGCGAAGCGCTCGTCGCGCGTGAGCGGCCGCCCGGCCGCCGCCTGCGCATGTGCAAGCCGCCGCACGCAGTTCTCGACGATCACCACCGCGCCGTCGACGATGATCCCGAAGTCGAGCGCGCCAAGACTCATCAGGTTCGCGCTCACCTTCGCGTTGACCATGCCGGTGAAGGTCATCAGCATCGACAGCGGAATCACGAGCGCGGTGATCAGCGCCGCGCGGATGTTGCCGAGGAACAGGAACAGCACGGCGATCACGAGGATCGCGCCTTCGAGCAGGTTCTTCTTCACCGTCGCGACGGCCTTCTCGACGAGCACGGTGCGGTCGTACACGGGAATCGCCTTCACGCCGGACGGCAGCGTGCGGTTCACGTCCTCCATCTTCGCGGCGACGGCTTTCGCGACCGTCCGGCTGTTCTCGCCCATCAGCATGAAGACGGTGCCGAGCACGACCTCCTCGCCGTCCGACGTCGCAGCGCCCGTGCGCAGCTCGCGGCCGATGTCGACCAGTCCGACGTCCTTCATCCGCACCGGCACGCCGCCGACGTTGGTCAGCACGATGTTCGCGATGTCGTCGACGGTGCGCGCCTGGCCCGGCACGCGCACGAGGTACTGTTCGCCGCGCTTTTCGATGTAGCCGGCGCCGACGTTGTCGTTGTTGCGTTCGAGCGCGCGCACGACGTCGGCGAGCGTCAGCCCGTACGACATCAGCTTCGCCGGGTTCGGCGCGACGCGGTATTCCTTCACGTAGCCGCCGATCGAGTTGACCTCGGTCACGCCGCGCACGTTCCTGAGCTGCGGCCGGACGACCCAGTCCTGCAACTCGCGCAGGTCGGCTGCCGTATAGCGCGTGCCGTCGGGCTTGCGCGCGGCCGCGTCGGCCTCGACGGTCCACAGGTAGATTTCGCCGAGGCCCGTCGACGTCGGCCCCATCGCGGGCGCGATGCCGGGCGGCAGCTTGTCCTTCGCCTCCTGGATGCGCTCGTTGACGAGCTGCCGCGCGAAGTAGATGTCGGTGCCGTCCTTGAAGATCACGGTGACCTGCGACAGCCCGTAGCGCGAGATCGAGCGCGTCTGCTCGAGGCCCGGCAGCCCGGCCATCACGGTCTCGATCGGATAGGTGATCCGCTGCTCGGCCTCGAGCGGCGAATAACCGGGCACGGCCGTGTTGATCTGGACCTGCACGTTCGTGATGTCGGGCACCGCGTCGATCGGCAGCTTCTGGTAGCTGAAGACGCCCAGCGCGGCCACGGCCGCGATCGCCAGCATCACGAGCCAGCGGTGCGCAATCGCAAAGCGGATCAGGCGCTCAAACATGGCGGGATTCCTTGAAACGGGGCACGGTCGCCGTCACCGGACGGGCCGCCCGACCGGTCACCCGGTGGGTCGCATAGCGAGTCGCATAGCGAGCCGCATAGCGGACCGCACATCGCACAACGGTGCGCGCGTAACGCTCATTCATGTTCCGCACTCCCCTTGCCGAGTTCGGCCTTCAGCACGAAGCTGTTCGACGCCGCGTATTCCTGGCCGGGCTTGAGCCCCTTCAGCACTTCGGTCGCGCGTTCGTCGCGCCGCCCCGTCTTGACCGCCTGCGCGACGAAGCCCTTCGGCGAGCGCACGAACACCGACGGCGCGCCGTCGACGTCCTGCAGCGCGTCGCTCGCGATCGCGAGCGGCACGTCCTGCTTGCCTGCGTCGACCGACACGTTCACGAACATGCCCGGCCGCCACACGCCGTCGGGGTTCGGCAGCACGACGCGCGCCGGTGCGGTGCGCGTCTGTTCGCCGAGCAAGGAGCCCACATACGCGATCGGGCCGCTCGAACGCGACTCGAACGCGGTCGCGCTGACGGTCGCGTCGCGGCCGACCCGCACGTCGTTGAGCCGCTGCGCGGGCACGGCCATCTCGGCCCATACCGTCGACAGGTCGGAGATCACGAACATGCTCGCATCGGCGGCGATCGCTTCGCCGGGCGTCGCATGCTTCTCGACGATCGTGCCCGCGAACGGTGCGCGCAGCGCGTAACGGTTCAGCGCGCCCGCGCCCGCCGGCGCATTCAGCGCGGCGAGCTTCTGCCGTGCGTTCTGCACGGCGATCTCGGCCTCGCGCAACTGCACCTGTGCCTGCTGGTAGTCCTGTTCCGCCGAGATGCGCTCCTGCCACAGCGTGCGTTCGCGCTCGTAGGTTGCGCGCGCGCCTGACAGCCGGCGTTCGGCCGTCAGCAGTTCGCTGCGCCTGTCCGCAAGATCGGTACTCGCGATCACGGCCAGCACTTGCCCCTTCTCAACGTTCTGCCCGAGCGACACCGATACCTGCTCGACGATGCCGGCCACGCGCGGCACGACGTGCGCGGTGCGATCCTCGTTGAACTTGATCTCGCCGGGGAGCTGGAACGGCGTCGCGATCTGCGCGGGGCCGGCCTTCGCGAGCGCGATCTTCGATGTCGCCAACTGCGCGTCGGTCAGCGCGATCGCGCCGTCGGCGCGCGCGAACGGGAACGATGCCGCGTCGCTGCCCGCCTTGACGTCGATCGTCGCATCGAACACGTGCGGCTTGGCGATCGGCTGCGCGGACACGAACTTCTGGCCGGCCGCGTCGAAACGCACGGGTTCGTGCGTGCGGTCGTACCGGACCAGCGTGCCGGACACCGTCACGCCCTTGTCGGCCGGCTTGCCGTCGACGAACGGATAGACGACGAGGCGCGCATCGCCGGGCTTTTCCGTCATGACGATCTCGACGGACAGCCTGCCGCGCTTCAGCACGACGCCGCCCCGCGCGCCGGCGCCATCGGCCGACTGTGCGGCTTCGGCGCCCGACGGCGCGGACGCACTGCCCCCGCCCCGCGTGACGGCGAGCGCACCGAGCACGATCCCGGCACCGCCGAGCACGGCCGCCGCAATGATGAAGATTCTGCTGCGTGACATGATGATCCTTCAGGTAAGAGGGGCGCTTATTGCGCGACAGCCGCGCGCGGCGTGCCGACGAGCCGGCCGATGTCGGCGCGGGCCGCGTGCGCGTCGGCGAGCGCGCGCACGTATTGCGATTGCCCCTGGAACAGCGTGCGCTGCGCGTCGAGCACGTCGAGGAAGCCGAACTTCCCGAGCTGGTAGCCGCGCGACATCGCATCGAGCGCGGTACGCGCGCCGGGCAGGATGTCGGTCTTCAGGCGCCGCGCCTCCTGCGCGGCGGCCTCGAAGCTCGCATAGGCCTGCGTCAGCTCCAGCCGCAGCCGCGCGCGTTCGCGATCGAGATTCGCGTTCGCGCGCTCGGCCTTGTGCGTCGCCTCGAGCAGCGCGCCCTTGTTCGTGTTGAACAGCGGGATCGGGATCGACACGCCGACGACGGCCTGGTTGTCCGGCACGCCGCTCGTGGTCACGCGTTTCACGCCCGCGCTGACCGTCACGTCCGGCATGCGCCGCGCGCGTTCGAGCGACACGGCGGCGTTCGAGCGCAGCATCTCGGCGCGCGCGATGCGCGTGAGCGGCGCGTCGTCGAGCCGCTCGACGAGCGCGGGCAGCGGGTCGACCGCCGGCACGACTTCGAGATCGCCGACCGCATCGCGCCGTTCGGTGCCCGCGCCGCCCATCACCGCATTCAGTTTTTCGCGGGCGACGTCGACGCGGCCGCGTGCGGTCGTGACTTCGATCAGCACGGCCGCCGCGGCCACCTGCGCCTTGGTCGCCTCGACCGGCGACACCTTGCCGGCCTGCGCGCGCCGCCCGGCGAGATCCGCCGAGCGCGCGGCGATCGCCGCCGATTCCTCGGTCACCTGAAGCTGCCGCTGCGCGGCGAGCAAGCCGTAGAACGCGGCGATCACGTCGGCGCGCACGACGGCGCCCTGCTCGTCGAGCGACGCATCGGCGGATTGCCGCCCGTACGACGCGACGTCGAGCCGCGCGCTGCGCTTGCCGCCCAGCTCGATCGTCTGGTTGAGCAGTACGGTCGACGTGCGCTCCGCACGACGAAAGCCTTCCTGCAGGAACGACACTTCAGGATTGGGGCGCGCGCCGGCCTGCATCAGCGCGCCCGCGGACGCGTCGACGTCGGCGCGCGCGCCGCGCAGCGCCGGGTTGTTGCGCGCGGCCGTGTCGAGCGCGTCGGCGAGCGTCAGCGGCACGGTAGCGGCCGCATCGGGCCGCGGCGAAACGGCTGCGGGCGGCTCGCCTGGCGTGGCGGGTGGCGGGAACGATTGAGCATGGGCTGTCGCCGCCGTCGCAAGGACGGCGAGCGCAACCAGGGTGTGCGTGAACATGTACGAGCCTGCGGTTACGGTTTCGCGACCGATGCTACGGAGCAACCGCAGTGCAAACATGAGGCGAAGATGATATTTCCGTCATCTTCGGC
The DNA here is from genome assembly GCF_018417535.1 of Burkholderia pyrrocinia. Classification (NCBI taxonomy): domain Bacteria; kingdom Pseudomonadati; phylum Pseudomonadota; class Betaproteobacteria; order Burkholderiales; family Burkholderiaceae; genus Burkholderia; species Burkholderia pyrrocinia. The sequence goes on from NZ_CP070978.1 coordinate 1,486,897, forward strand.
GCGACAGCGCGTGAGCGCGCAGCAATTGGATGAAGCGGTGTATCACCGCACCGACCCGCTAGGGCAACGTAGTCCGCTCATGAATACGTGGGCGACGCACGTCACAAATCAAATGCAGTAGTTATCTAGCAACGCTCACCAGCAAGCGCCGGAACCTATGGCGTCGTGCACGAGCTAACAGCGAGTGTCACGCGCGCGGTGAGCGACACCAGCGCGAAACGTCTCGGTCTCGTGTTTGGTTTCAAGAAAAAGAAGCCCCGCCGATGCGGAGCTTACACTGCACCGAAATTACTTGATCGCCTTGCTTGTCGGCGTCACGCGAGGATCATCGCAAAGCCACGCGCAACTGCCCTTACATATCGGCGTCAACTCGATAACGATTTGATGGATAGTCAGCGTGCCGTCGGGATGCTTAACCACCATCTCATCTGTGAACGTCTTCTTGTCAATCAATATGTTCTCGCTCTTGATGCCAAGTTGCCGCAAATATGCTTTAACGTTCTCGGCTCTGATTTCCTTCAATCTCTCCACATTTTTTTCACTTTTATATGCACCCGCAATCACAACCGCTTGAATTTCCACATCGGGCCATTTCTTCGCCTCAATCACAATATTAGCTATTGCGAGCCTGCCCGTATTGGAAATATCAGCAGCATTGAACGGCAGCTGAACTTGCGCCTCCTCTCCGATAGTACAAGCGACAGCCAGTCCACCGAAAAATGCGAACACCAAGCTCGTCAGAGCCGACAGGAAAAACTTTAAACACCGCGAGATGATCATTGAATGACAATCCTATCAAATGTCGCAACATAACCAGTTATGCTATCGGCATTCTTGATCGCACAATCAGAATTATTCATTGCAAAAACCTTCATTCCGATTTCAGTGTCACCATAAATAATATCATCCGAATCAAATGTGTCAATGTAATGCGTGCATTCATGAATCAAAACTTTAACTTTTGCAGCGTGAAATAGCTCCCCGTTTGAAGAAGAACAGAATTTTGAATAGATTGCTATAACTCGCCGTTCGGAATCAGGTTTACATACTCCCGCATGATTTGAGCCGGTATCAGGTACAACGGCGCATGACAGGCTCCTGTTGAGATCGCTATCCCAGCGAACAATTTTCTCTGGAACAAGCTCTTGCATGGCTTTCAGCAGGCGAGGCAGACCGGCGGCTAGTGTGCTTCTGATCTCTTCATCTGCGCGCCCAAAGTAAGTTTTGGCCCGATCCTGCTCGCTTCTGTCCCATCGTGCAACTGCCGCGATACGATCCTTAATCAGGGTAATGCCCGCATCTCGAGCCCGCATGACCACATCGGCGAATTGCTTATTCGTCATATTCGGACATATCGGCGCCATGTTGACGTCGACATAAACCTTCGAGCCAGGCGTCGTGTTCGTGGCAGCGGAATCGTGAACGAGTTCGTAACCGTCATTAGGCATTTTCGTTTCTCACAATTTCAAGGTAAAGCGATTCGGTATTGGTCGTCGTGACGCGCTGCGTATGGCCAGTAGCATCCGTGACGCCGCTGAACACCTTCCCGGACGCGGTACGAATTCGGTATTGCAATCTCGCCAATGGTCGGCTGGTATCGGCGTCGCGCAGAACAAATTGTTCGTCGTGTTCAGTCCGCCCAGTCACCGCAGAACGCGGGACACTTTGCCCCGTCAGCGCCGCCGCTTCCTCTGCCGTGAAAATCATCCTCATTTTGCGCTCTGCGTAGAAGACCGGCGGCGGGCTGCAGTCGCACACGTTGATATCGCCGCTCAATGCCCATTGCTTGCCGTTCGGGCCTGTGCCTGGCCAGCGCGGCCCCTCCGGTGCAATGAATCCTTCTTGCTTGCAGGCCGTGCAGTAGGTTTTCATGCCGAGCGTGGCGATTTGTACTGCCGGCGGCGGATTAGAACAGGTCACAGTGTCGAGACCTTCGGTGATGATCGCGCTCCCGGCGCGGTCGCCCTTGGCGAGGAAAAACCGGATCATGCCGCCGCATCTTGGTCAGCCACGGTCGCCAATTTCACCACCGTGAAGGTATCGGCGAAGCCCCTGTCTTCCCGTTCCGGGAAGTCCGTGATCGTATCTCCGTTCGGGAGTTCGCTACCACCGAAGGCGAGCGGCGTGCAGTCGGGGGAATCCGCGATGCCAAGGCTACTGATCGCTTTTGCTTCTTGTTCGTTCGTCATCCTGCATCCCTCTCCGGTTAAGTGGGTGAAATGTGCTCCACGCCAACCTAACGCCAACCCGACAGGGGGATCAATCGTCCGTATACGAAAATTCGGCAACGATTATCTGGTATCCGAATGAATGTCATGAAAAATTATCGGACGCAAAGTTGTGAGCGTGATTTCCGGGCATCGGGCAGCGCGGTGTCGGGCCGGATGCCCGCGCTGTTCGAATTTTTTGTCCGCAATGCCCACATGTCGCCCCGCTCGTCTAAAACGACTGAACACCGGGATTCGCGAATTCAGACGCCGGACGCACGTTTCCAGCGCTCGTCTTTATTAGCCGCTCACTCTCGTCCGGATTGGATGGGCGGCGGATTTCGTATTGAAGTTGTGCGGGGGCGCGTGGCGCGATGAAAGGGTCCGCCGTCCGGAGGCGCGTAGCGCGCTGCTGCAATCGGCCCTCAGGTCGCAACAACCGTTGGCCACGGCGCGGAAACCAGGGGCAATCTCAGGCTTGTGGACGGCCACTCATGGGGTCAGTTCAGGCGCGATGCCGCCGGCCCGACGCGACAGCACGCGCCATACACGTCCCAGTGCCAAACACATCGCTCACGTTTGCCCGCGCCTCATCGTCCGGCGACGCTGCAGCCATGCGAGCAACTGTCGCCCATCCGGTTCTCCGAACCAGCGCGCGTGCCCGATCAGGTAACCGTCGTACGCGATGTCGACGATCGCCGGCGCATCGATGATGCAGCCGAAATACGCGACTTCCGACAGCGCGAACTCGGTATGCACGATCGGCAGCAGCGCGACCAGCGCCGCATAAGCGTCGTCGCTCAGCGGTGCGAGCGATTCGTAGCCGTCGAGCAGCGCGTCGATCTGTTCGTATTCGATGCGCCGCGCGTCGGCCGGCGCCATCCAGTCGACCGTATTGCGCTCGATCGCGAGCGCGAGATCCATCACCGCGCAGGTGCGATCCGACAGCCCGAAATCGAGCACGGTCCGCACCTGCGCGCCGGGCCCCGCATCGGTCCACAGCAGGTTCGACGCATGCCAGTCGCCGTGCGTCCACAGCGGCGGCAACGCGGGCAGCAGCGGCACGAGGCGCGCGTGATACGGGCCGATCGCGTCGGCGACGTCGCCGCGCCAGTCGCGCGCGCCGAGCGCACGCACGAGCAGCGGCTGCGCATCGACCCAGCGTTCGAGCGCGCCGGCCAGATCGGCGGACGACAGCACGCGGAAACTCGACAGCAGCGTGCGCACGGGCCGCGCGGGCGCGTCGTAGCCGGCCGACGCGCGATGCAGTTCGGCCAGCGCGCGGCCGGCCGCGTACGCATGCGACGGATGCGTGAACGGCTGCCACGACATCACGCCGCGATACGGGTCGACACCGGGCGCGACCACATGGACCTCGTAGGTCCATTCGCCGGACGCGAACGCGGTCGCGCCGTCGCGACCGGCGAGCACGTCCACCACGGGCATGCCGCGTTCGCGCAGATGCGCGATGAAGCGATGTTCTTCCTCGAGCCCCGCGACATCGCGCAGGCTCGCGTGATGCCGCTTGACGAACAACCCGCGCCCGTCCGCCATCCGCACGAGCACGGCCGCCGCGAACTGGCGCGGGCTGTGCCACGTCAGCCGGGCCGGCTCGCCGGCACCGTCGATCCGCGCAAGCACCGCCGCCACCTCGTCGTGCGTCATCAGCGGCCAGTCGCGTTCGGCCTGCTCGCCGTCGACGCCGAATTGCGGCGGCGCGACGTCACGCGATACGGGCCCGTCCTGCTCGAGTGGGAATGACATGAACGACGTTGCTCCGTAGTTGAATCGGCGTGTGAATCAGCGCGCGGTACCGCCCGACGCGAGCGCGCCGCCGGCCGCCGCGCGCAGCGTCGCGGCCGTCCGGCTCCAGTCGCGCCAGCCGACGACGGCGAGCCCGATGAACAGCGCATAGAGTCCGGCCGTCAGATACAGCGCCTTGAACACGAACATCCCGACGTACACGACGTTCACGACAATCCACAGCCCCCACGACGCGATATAGCGCCGCGCGGTCCAGTATTGCGCGACGAGGCTGAACGCGGTCAGCGACGCATCGACGAACGGCAACGCCGCATCGGTCCAGCGCGCCATCATGCCGCCGAGCAGCGCGCTGCCGACGACGGCCGCGATCAGGTCCGGCAGCATCTGGCGCGGCCGCACGCCGGTGACGGGCGCCACGTCGCCGGCCGGCGACGCGCCGCCGTCGGCTTCGCTCGCGCGCTGCGCGAGCCAGCGCTGCCAGCCGTACACCTGCAGCACCGCGAACGCGCCCTGCAGCAGCATGTCGGAGTACAGCTTCGCGTCGAAGAAGATCCAGCCGTACAGCGCGACCGACACGAGCCCGACCGGCCAGCACAGCATGCGCCGCTTCGCGGTCAGCCAGATCGCGAGCGCGCTGACGATCACGCCGGCGATTTCGAGTGGGGACATCGTCTGTGCTCTCCTGGGTAGCTGCCGGGGCCGCGTGTCACGCGGCCGGTTCCGGACGATCAGAAATCATAGGTCAACGATACGCGCGCGGTGCGCGGCGCACCCGGGAACAGGTACGCATCGCCCTGCTGCTCGCCCGCGTCGCGCCAGTAGAACTTGTTGAACAGATTGTCCACCGATACGCGCAGCACCGTGCGATGGCCGCCGATCTTCGTCGTATAGCGCGCGCCGAGATTGAACACGAACCACGACGGCACGCGCGCGGTGCCTTCCTCGTTCGCGTTGCGGGCCGCGCTGTACTCGACGCCGCCGAGCACGTTCAGGCCCGCGACGCCCGGCACCGCGTAGTCCGCATACAGCGACGCGCGCAGCGCGGGCACGTTGACGATCTGGTGCCCTTCGTACGCCGGCGACCCCGAATCGACCGCGCGGGCGCGAATCGCCGCGACGCTGGCCGTCAGTGCGAGGCGCTCGGTCACGCGCCCGGCCGCGCCGAGTTCGATCCCCTGGTGCCGCTGCGTGCCGCGCTGCACGAACGTGTAGGTCGTACCCGATGCGTCCGGGTCGGCGAACTGGAACGGCTTGCTGATCGAGAACACGGCGGCCGTGAGGCTCAGCCGGTCGAGCCAGTCGTATTTCGCGCCGACCTCGATCTGGTGCGACTCGACGGGCGGCAGGAACGCATACGCGTTGGTCGCGCGCACGGGCGCCTGGTCGCCGAGCGACAGCGCCTTGCTGTACGACGCGTACAGCGACAGCACGTTCACCGGCTTGTAGACGAGCGCGACCTGCGGCAGGAACACCGAGCGGTCGGTGCGCGTATCCGCGCCGTCGAGGCTGCTCCAGCTGCGCTGGCGCAGCAGCACTTCCTTGCCGCCCGCGAGCACCTGCCAGTGTTCGCCGATGCTGATGCGGTCGAGCCCGAACACGCCGTACTGCCACGCGTCGAGGCGCGGATACGACGGCCCGGGCGAATTCGGCGACGGCGCGAACGCCACGTCGGGCCCGTAGAGGTTCTCGCTGCCCACGTAGTCGTACACGGCGTCGGCCATGTGCACGACGCGGCGCTGCACGCTCACGCCGAGCGTCAGTTCGTGCCGCAGCGGCCCCGTCGCGAACTTGCCCGTCGTGACCGCGCGCAGGTCGTCGTTGCGCCGGTATTCGCCGGGGCTGCGGAAGTCGTACACGTCGTAGTCGCCGTTCGCACCGAAGAAGAACGGCGACGTCGCGCCGGCCGTGCAGCTCGCCGCGTACGAGCAACCGTACGCGAACGCGCTGTTGTCGTCGATCATCGTGCGGCTGCGGCCGGCGGCGATGTACGCCTTCCAGTCGTCGTTGAACTGGTAGTCGAAGCGCGCGTTCAGGTTCAGCGCGTCGGTCGTCACCGGTTTCGCCCACGGCTGCGTGCCGAGCGCCTTCGACGTCGTCTTGACGGACGGCACGACGGTGCCGCCGAGCAACTGGTAGCCGGGCGCGGAACGCTGGATCCACTGCTGGAATTCGGCATTGAGCTGCAGGCTCGCACGCGGGCCGATGTCCCAGTCGGCGGCGATCGAGCCGAACGTGCGCCGCCCGTTCGTGCCGTCGATATACGAGTGCATGTTCTCCTTCGCGGCATTGATCCGGAAGCCGAACCGGTTGTCGGGGCCGAAGCGGCGGCCGAGATCGACGGCCGCCGACGTCGAGCCTCGGCTGTCGACGCCGGCCGTCACGCTCGCGACGTTCGCGGAGCGTTTCGTCACGAAGTTGATCACGCCGCCCGGCGCGACGACGCCACTGTCGATGCCGGCGAGCCCCTTCAGGATCTCGACGCGCTCCTTGTTCTCGAGCGGCACGTTCTGTTCGCCGGACACGGTCAGCCCGTCGATCCGGATCGCGCTCGCGAGATCGACCGGAAAACCGCGGATCGCGAAGCCTTCGAAATAGCCGACCGGCGCATAGTCGTTGACGACCGACGCATCGTTGCGCACGACGTCGCTCAGCCGCTTCGCCTGCTGGTCGTCGAGCTGCGCGCGCGTGACGACGCTCACCGACGCCGGCGTATCGCGCAGCGGCGTGTCGTCGAGCCCCGCGACCGACGCGTTGAGCACGCGAAACGCGTTGCCGCGTTCGCCGCTCACCGTGATCGTCGGCAGCGTCGCGCTGCCGGCCGCATCGGCGTCCGGTGCCGGCGCGTCGCCCTGGGCTGCGGCGGCCTGCGCCGCGAAAAGCGTGATGCCGAGACCGACGCCGAGCCCGACCTTCGCGCGCCGCCGCCGTGCGGGCGACGCTGTTGTTCTATTCACCGTCATTGTTCTGGATGGAAAACTCGCCACTCGACCCTGTCGAAACACGTTACGAAGCTGCGAAGCGCACGCCCGCGGACGAATCTTCACCCGCCGGCGCTTCCGGCCGGCACGACATTCACCAGACGAATCGGACGATACGGCACGCGTGCGTGCCGTATCGGTCGGGAAGACGCAGGATGGGACATCGGATTCAGGTAATGCACCGGGAGCCGACGCAGCCGTCGACGGGTTCGTCGGGTGCCGGTCGGGCCGCCGGCTGCATCGCGCGGTCTTGTCATGCGGGGGACGCTTCGAACGCCCCGGTGCGGGCGCCGGGCACTTCACTTGCGCGCGCCGTTCGTCGGAACGGCGGCCTGCCCTGCGCGCGCGACATCGCGGCGTGGCGCGCATTTTACCCCGGGCGGACAAGGCGGCACGGAAAACCGCCGCTGCCGGCCGATCGGAGGGCGGGCGCGGGGCGACGGCATGGCCGCCCCTGCGGGATTACGCGGTGTCGGCGGCTTTCAGCCCCCACGCGTCGATCATCTGCTGGCGCATCACGAACTTCTGCACCTTGCCCGTCACCGTCATCGGCAACTCGTCGACGAAACACACGTACTTCGGAATCTTGTAGTACGCGATCTGGCCGTGACAGAACGCGCGCACATCGTCCTCGGTCATCTGCTCGTCCGCACGCAGCACGATCCACGCGCACAGCTCCTCGCCGTATTTCGCATCGGGCACGCCGAACACCTGCACGCTCCGGATCTTGGGATGCCGGAACAGGTATTCCTCGATCTCGCGCGGGTAGATGTTTTCGCCGCCGCGAATCACCATGTCCTTCAGCCGGCCGACGATGTTGCAGTAACCCTCGGCATCGAGCATCGCGAGGTCGCCCGTGTGCATCCAGCCGTCGACGATCGTCTCCCGCGTTTTCGCGTCGTCGTCCCAGTAGCCGGACATCACCGAATAGCCTTTCGTGCACAGCTCGCCGGTCGCGCCGACCGGCACGATGCGCCCTTCCGGATCGACGATCTTCACTTCCAGATGCGGCTGGATGCGCCCGACCGTCGTCGTGCGTTTCTCGAGCGGATCGTCGGTCGAACTCTGGAACGACACGGGGCTCGTTTCGGTCATCCCGTACGCGATCGTGATTTCCGACAGGTGCATCTGCGACACGACACGCTTCATCGTCTCGATCGGGCACGGCGAACCGGCCATGATCCCGGTGCGCAGCGTCGACAGGTCGAATGTCGCGAATTCCGGATGATCGAGCGCCGCGATGAACATCGTCGGCACGCCGTGCAGTGCGGTGCAGCGCTCGTCGGCCACGGCCGCGAGCGTCGCGACCGGATCGAAGGCCTCGCCGGGGAACACCATCGTGGCGCCAGTCGACACGCACGCGAGCACGGCCAGCACCATCCCGAAGCAGTGGTACAGCGGCACCGGAATGCAAAGCGTATCCTGCTCGGTGAAGCGCATCGCCATCGCGATGAAGCGCGCGTTGTTGACGACATTGCGGTGCGTAAGCGTCGCGCCCTTCGGGCTGCCGGTCGTGCCGCTGGTGAACTGGATGTTGATCGCGTCGGTCGACGCGAGCGTTGCGCCGATCGCATCGAGCCGCGCGGCATCGAGCATGTCGCGTCCCCGCGCGACGACATCCGGATAGCGCAGCATGCCCGGCGTATGGCCGTCACCCATCCGGATCACGATGCGCAGCTCGGGCAGCCGCGCGGCGCGCAGGTCGCCCGGCGCGCACTGTGCGAGTTCCGGCGCGAGCGCCTGCAACATCTCCAGGTACTTCGACGACTTGAATTGCTCGGCCGCGATCAGCGCGCGGCAGCCGACCTTGTTCAGCGCATGGTCGAGGTCCGCGAGCCGGTATGCCGGGTTGAGGTTGACGAGGATCGCGCCGATGCGCGCGGTCGCGAACTGCGCGAGCAGCCATTCGCTGCGGTTCGGCGACCAGATGCCGACACGGTCGCCCTTCTCGATCCCGAGCGCGGCGAGGCCGGCCGCGAGCACGTCGATCTCGTGCGCGAGCCTGCGCCAGTCCCAGCGGACGCCCTGCTCGCGGAACACGACAGCCGGCCGCTCCGGAAAACGCGCCGCGGTGTCGCGCAGCAGCGCGGCGACGGTCGCGTCGGACAGCGGTACGTCGGTGCGGCCCCGCACGATCGACAGGCCGTCACGCGGCACGCCGGTTGCGATGGCGGTGGTCATGATTGTCTCCTGATCGGCTTGGGCCGGCCCCGGGGGCCGGCGCGCGTCATCGTGTAAAGACCTGCGCGGTCGTGATCGCCATGTCGCCGCCCGGCACGCGGATGTCCTTCAGCTTTTTCAGCGTGTCGGCGTCGTACACGGCGACGGTACTGAACGTGCCCGCGAGGTAGATCTTGCTGCCCGCACGGTTGAACGACAGGCAGTAGTACGAGTGATCGAGCGGCGCGGCCTCGATCAGCTTCTCGTTCTTCACGTCGTATTTCGCGAGACGGTTCAGCACGCCATACATCGCGTTCGGGTCCTTCGGCGACAGCCCGCCCGTGAAGTACACCTCGGTCACGGGCGCGAAATCCTTGACCGTCGCATTGCCCGTCTTCAGGTCGATGTCGATGTAGCCGTACATCGTCTGCGCGGTGGCCGCGTCCTTCTTTTCGTCCTTGAAGCGATCGGCCGTGTAGAGCAGGTTGAACGTATGCTGCGGACGCTGCTGCGGCCACACGTACAGCACGTCCGGCTGGCCGTACAGCGGCCGTTTCCAGTTGCGCAGCGGCACCGCGACGTCGTACTTGCCCGTCTTCGCGTCCATCCTGTAGATGTCCGCGCCGACGATGAACAGCGAACCGTCGTCGGCGGCCTGGAGCATCGTCGTCTGGCGCGGCGCCGCGAACGTGCGCACGGGCTTCGCGTCGAGCCCGCCGTCGGTGCGGTACACCTGCAGGCGCGGCGACTGCACCTCGTAGCTGTCGCGGTTCATCGTCGTCGGGTTGACGACGCTGTAGATCTCCTTGCCGTCCGGGCTCAGCGCGACCGAGAACATCGCGCGCGCGCGCTCGTTCCCTGCTTGCGACAGCTCCGCATGGAACACGGTCTTGCACGAATCGAGATCGACGCCGTACAGGTCGCCGTAGTGGTTGTTCAGCACGTACGCGCGCGTGCGATCCGGGCTGATCTGGATCGTGCCGGGCCCGAACGCGTCGGGCAGCGTGCAGGTCTTGAGGACGCTGTCGGTGGCCGTATCGATCACCGTCAGGTTGTTCGGGTAGTTCGTGACGGCGAGGTATTCGTGCCCGGTCTGCAGCGGGCCGTCGGCCGCGGCCGACAGCGTGGCGGCCGATGCGAGCGCGGCGGCGAGCAGCGCCCGGCTCAGGAGTTGTGTGGATCGCATGGAGAATCCTTGGTCGGTGCCGGGTGGATCACTTGTCTTTGGGGAACACGCTGCCGAGCTGGCGCCAGTCCGCGCCGGAATCGGCCGCGTGCTTGTTCCAGTCGGGATAGGTGCTCATCATGTCGGGCACCTGCGCGGGCCACCAGCACGGGTCGGAGCAGCCGTACAGGTCGGCCTCCATCGGCTGGCACAGCGACGCGACCCCGCCGAACACGTCCGTTTCCCAGCCGGGATCGGTCGTCGACGTGCAGCCCGCGACGGACGTCATCGCGACGACTTCCTCGACGCAATCCTGCTGCACGGCCTCTTCGAGCTTTCTCGCCTTGTTGTTGAGCGGCTTCAGATGTTTCATGTCAGTTCGCCTTGCGCGGAGTGATGTGGTTGCCGATGAACGCCGGGTTGCCGACGATGATCCGGCTGTAGATCTCGATCCCGAAATCGATCCAGTCGCGCATCAGCTCGCAGTAGTGATAGGTCGGGTGCGCGGGGTCGCCGTAGCGCGCATAGCTCTCGTGATAGCAGCCGCCCGAGCACAGGTTGCGGATGCGGCAGCTTTCGCAACCCGTACCGCTGCGCTCGAGTCGCTGCGACAGGAAGTCGTTGAGCTGCGCCTGAGCGACGCCGTCGCGCACGTTGCCGAAGGTCGGCAGCGCCGAGCCCGTGAAGCGGTGGCACAGGTTCAGGTCGCCCTTGTGGTCGACCGCGAGCATCTTGAGCCCCGCGCCGCACGGCAGCGACTTCTTGTGCCCTTCGTGCAGGTCGGTGATCAGCTGGTGCAGGTTCGAGAAGCCGACGTTGCGGTTCTCGAGCGCGGCGGCCAGGTAGCGCCGGCCGAGCGCCTTCATGTTCTCGAACACCTGCGCGAGTTCGCCGGGCTGCAGGTTGAACGTGTCGAGCTGCCCCGACGTGACCGGCGCGAAGCCGACTTCCGCGAAGCCGAGCTCGTTGAACAGGTGATCCCAGATCCCCTCGATGTCGGTCACGCCGCTCGTCAGCGTCACGCGCGCGCCGACCGGGCGGCTGCGGTAGCGCTTGAGCAGCATTTCGGCCTTGCGGCGCACGACGTCGTAGGTGCCGGCGCCGCCGACCGTACGGCGGTTCAGGTCGTGGATCGAGCGCGGCCCGTCGATGCTGACCGACAGCCCGAAGCGATGCGCGTCGAGCCAGTCGACGATCTCCTCGGTCAGCAGCGTCGCGTTGGTCGTCATCACGAATTCGACCTGCTTGCCGAGCGCGCCGAAACGCAGCTCGCAATACTCGACCATGCACTCGATCAGCTTGCGGTTGCTGAGCGGTTCGCCGCCGAAGAACACGACCGTGTAGCGCGGCAGGTCGGGCGACTCCTTCAGCAGCATCTCGACCGACGCCTTCGCGGTGTCGATGTCCATCCGCCGCCCGGCGGACGGCGTGTCGAGATCTTCCTTGTAGCAGTACGTGCAGCTCAGGTTGCAGCCCGTGTTCACGTTCAGCACGACCGTATCGATCGCCGTGCGCTCGACGCGCTTCACCGCGATCTCTGGCGTGAGCGGCGAGCCGTCGCTGACGACCTCGAGGGCCATCAGCTCGCCGAGCGTCTCGGCGAGTTCGCCGCGCGGCGAGCGGCCGGCGAGCCGCGCGAACAGCTCGTCGGCCGTGCAGCTGCTCGCGCGCAACGCGTCGATGATGTCGGCCGTCACGCGATCGGCCGCGAACAGCGAGCTGCTCGGCACATGGAACATCAGGCGTTCGTCGTCGACGCGCACTTCGTGCACGTTGCGTTCGACTACGTTCAGCAGGGCGCTCATCGGATTCTCCTTGCGTTCGTCGGATTCGGCCGGGCCGCGTCGCGGCCCGGCGCCTGGACATGCGGGGCCGGTCAAGGCAGCGGCGGGTTGTTCCAGCGCTGCACCGCGACGATCATGTGCCCGGTGCCCGTCACCGTGCGCGCCCCGTCCGTCACCGTCGCGACGACGTTCAGGTTGCCCGTGTTGTTGGTGCCCATCCGGCGCGCGGGATTCGGGCCCGCGTTGCCCGGCGTGAAGATGCCGGTCGACGCCTGCATCGCGCCTGCGAACTGCGTGTCGCGATCGCCCTTCGACTGGTCGTCGAACGGCGCGACCGCCCATTGCGCGGGCACGACGCCGATGCGGAACGGCTTGTCCGCGCCGTCGACACCCCACGCGACCGCGTCGAAGCGGCCTTCGACCTTCGGCGTCGAACCGCCGTTGCCGCCGATGCGCGCGACCGCGAAGTCGGGCTCGACCTTCACGTCATGGATCTCGCGATAGACGGCGAACCCGTCCGCGTGCGCGGCGCCGACGCTCACGCTGCGCGGGCCGGCCATGCTGCCGTCGGCAGCCTGCACGCGCACCCGCACATACTCCGGCGTGCGCTCGAGCACCGATGCAACGCTCACGCCGGCGCCGAACGCGGGCGTGCCCTGCAGGTTCGCGCCGACGATCGTCACGTCGGCCTGTTCGCCCGCCTTCACGTAAGCAGGCTGCACCGCGACGATCCGCGGCTTGCCGAGCTTCGCCGCACTGAAGTCGAGGCCGCGCTCGTCATGCGCGTCGTCGAACATCCGGCCGCGCAGCTCGCCGTCGGTCGCCATCAGCACCTGGCGCATCGTCGTGCCGCCGACCTTTACGCTCGCGCGCCATTCGTAGCCCGTATAGAGCGTCGCGGTGCCGGTGCCCGCGAGCGGGCTGCCGTCCGCGAAGCGCCCCTTCAGCTCGACGTCGAAGCGATCGCCCGCGCCGCCCTTCACGGTCATCGTGCCGTACGCATCGCCCTTGCCCGGCATGTGGCCGCCGAAGCTCCAGGTGCCGGCGAGCGCGGTCGCGGGCGGATGATGCTGCTTCCAGTCGGTCCATGCCTTGCTGTCGTACGGGTAGTCCTTCGCGAGCATCGGCGCCATCTCGGTGAGCGCGATCTTCAGCCAGTCGCGGTCGCGACCCATCGCCGAATACTCGACCGACGGCCACTGCCCGAGGTGGAAATTCACGAGCCTGTCCCATTCCGCGACCGGGCGTCGCTGCAGCAGCGGGCGCGCGGCCGAGTGGCAGCGCGCGCACATCTGCTTGAATTCCTCGTTGCCGACGGTCTCCTGCGTGTTCAGGCGGCGCTCGGGCGCGTAGCGGAAGTCCTTCGTCTCCGATGGCGCGAGGCCCTGCGTATCCGACAGGTACTTCACGAGGATGCGCCGCTCGTCGTCGCCGATCGTCAGGCCGTGCATCGTCTGCATCCGCGCGATCGTCATCAGCCAGCCTTCCGGCGTCTTGCGCTGGTGGCTGATGCGGCTCCACGAATCCTTCGACTCGGCCGCGTGACAGGCCGCGCACGTCTGGCTCAGGATCGCGTGAGCGTCGCGCGGCGCCTGGGCCTGCGCATGCGCGGCGCCCGAGGCCAGCGCGAGCGCGCCGGCGGCCGCGACGGCCGCGGCCGCGCGGGGCGGCCTGCTGCGTCGAATGAATGTCTTGAACAAGGCTCTGCTCCTTTACGTGGGGTCTCGAATCGTCCGGCATGCAGCGCTGCGGCGCTAGTCTCACGCTCTTCAAGCACAGGCCGTGCCAATCACGAACATCGGGGCTGCCACAAGGAAAACACGCGGTTTTACGGCCGAATGCCCGGGAAAATCCCGATTCAAACTCACGCTCCAAACCGGCATTCGCGCGCCTTCGCGCCGGCTTCCCCGGGCTTTCCGCGCGATGCCGGCCTCGCATGTGCCGCGTGTCGCGTCTCACGTTGCACGCCGATTCTCAATTTGAGACGCTCCACGGCGAATGCGGTGTGGCGACGCTGCGGCGCGACATCGCCCGGCGCCGCGCCACCGCCTCGCGCGGCATGGCCCGCGCGGCACGCATGCAGGCCATCGCACGGCCGTTGGTATGGAAGCTGCTTAGCGCATCGACACCCGAACCCCGATGAGCGAGGAGCTTCCATGCAGGCAACGTTGTCGTTACTTCCGCAAACCCAGTCGTTCATCGCGCGCACGCCGTCGATGCTGATCGGCGATGCGTGGCGCGGCGCCGAAAGCGCCGCCACCCTGGCCGTCCACAACCCCGCGACCGGCGACGAGTTGTGCCGCGTGCCGGCGTCCGGCGCGGCCGACGTCGACCGGGCGGTGCGCGCCGCCCGGCAGGCATTCGACGATTCCGCGTGGAGCCGCATGCGGCCGCGCGAACGGCAGAACCTGCTGTGGCGCCTCGCGGATCTCGTCGAACGCGACGCGCAGCAACTCGCCGAGCTCGAATGCGTGAACAACGGCAAGAGCGCGCAGATCGCGCGCGTCATGGACGTGCAGCTGTCGATCGACTTCCTGCGCTACATGGCCGGCTGGGCGACCAAGATCGAAGGCTCGACCGTCGACGTGTCGATGCCGCTGATGCCCGACAGCCAGTTCCACGGCTTCGTCCGGCGCGAGGCCGTCGGCGTGGTCGGCGCGATCGTCGCGTGGAATTTCCCGCTGCTGCTCGCGTGCTGGAAGCTCGGCCCCGCGCTCGCAACCGGCTGCACGATGGTGCTGAAGCCCGCCGACGAAACGCCGCTCACCGCGCTGCGGCTCGCGGAACTCGTGCAGGAGGCCGGCTATCCGGCAGGCGTGTTCAACGTCGTCACCGGCACCGGCGTCGAAGCGGGCGCCGTGCTCGCGCACCACCCCGAGCTCGACAAGCTGACCTTCACGGGCTCGACCGAAGTCGGCAAGCTGATCGGCAAGGCCGCGATGGAATCGATGACGCGCGTGACGCTCGAACTCGGCGGCAAGTCGCCGACGATCGTGTTCGACGATGCCGATCCGGCGGTCGCGGCCGCCGGCGCGGCCACCGCGATCTTCTTCAATCACGGCCAGGTGTGCTGCGCGGGTTCGCGCCTGTACGTGCAGCGCAAGCACTTCGACCGCGTGGTGGGCGACATCGCGGGCATCGCGAGCAACATGAAGCTCGGCAATGCGCTCGACCCGACGGTGGACATGGGCCCGCTGATCTCGGCGAAGCAGCAAAAGCGCGTGGCCGGCTACATCGAGCGCGGCCGCGAGCTCGGCGCACAGCTCGCGTGCGGCGGCGATGCATACGGGCCCGGCTATTTCGTGAAGCCGACCGTGCTCGTCGACGTCGACCAGAAGGGCCCGCTCGTGCAGGAGGAAATCTTCGGCCCGGTGCTGGTCGCGATGCCGTTCGATACGATCGACGATGCGATCCGCCTCGCGAACGACACGCGCTACGGGCTCGGCGCGAGCATCTGGACCAACAACCTGTCGGCCGCGCACCGGATGATCCCGAAGATCCGTTCGGGCTCGGTCTGGGTCAACTGCCACAGCGCGCTCGATCCCGCGCTGCCGTTCGGCGGCTACCGGATGTCGGGCTTCGGCCGCGAGATGGGTGCGGCCGCGATCGAGCACTACACGGAGCTGAAATCCGTGCTGATGAACGTGTGACCGCGTCATCGACGCACGCGCCGCGCGGCCACGTCGCGCGGCGCCCTTTCCCCGCCAACGACAACGACAACCCGCGATGCCCGGCCCGCCCGCTTCCCGCCGCACTTTCATGATCGCCGCCGCCGATCCGGGCGCGGCGTGCCCGCTGTTCGGCGGAAAACAGGTCGCGAACGGCGGCCGGTGCAACGCTTGCACGCGGCCGACATAAACGCCGCCGCCACGCACAGCACGCACGAACGCCCCGCCATGCACGCCGCCTCGCCACGCGCCGCGCCGACCGCCCGCGCCCGCCCGCGAATCGCCCGCCCCGCCGCGCCCCGCCTGGGTCTTAGGTTTTTGACCGGATGGATTTATGCCCGGGCTTATGCCAGACTCGGCGGGCCTTTTTGCGTGCGGCCGCGCCGGATCGGACGGCCCGACATTCTCCTGAGGAGGGGCGACGTGCAAGACTACTTCCCTTCCGGCCAGCGGCTTCCGGACCGGCTGCAAGCAACCCGCCTGATTCGCGAACGGCTCAGTTCCGACGGCGTGCTTCCGCAAGGTTGCCTGCGCATCGAAATCGACCAGTCGTGGCGGCGCAGCCTCGATCACGGCGTGCGCTGGGACGACGACGCGCTGCTGAACCTGCACGAATTCTGCAATCTCGACGAGCTGCGCGACGCGAACCGCCGGCTGCTCGACGCGGCCGCACCCGAACTCGAATTCCTCGCCGAGCGCTGCGGGCGCGACGGGATGATCCTGCTGGCCGATGCGCGCGCAACGATCCTGTCGGTCGAAGGCGACGCGAGCGGGCTCGCCGCGATCGGCATCGGCGACATCCGCGCGGGCGCGAGCTGGTGCGAATCGCTGCGCGGCACGAACGCGCTCGGCACCGCGCTCGTCGAAGGCAGCGCGGTCGCGATCG